>JBAQZL010000096.1:0-17836 GCA_049790955.1 Acidimicrobiales bacterium | reverse complement strand
CACACCGGGGGTGCGCGAGACGGGGAGCCATAGCTAGAGCGCCGCTAATACGAGGAGCCCGATGGAGCCATAGGCATCGGAGTTGGAGGTCGGCCCGGGTGGCAGCGCGAGGCTGGCGACCGCCAGTCCCGCGACGACGGCGAAGGGCTGCACTCGTCGCCACTGTTCTTGACGACCCGTCAGCTCTTGCTCCGCCGCTGCGGCCGACTGCTCTGTAAGGCTCGCTACTTGGCTGTCCATGGCCGTTACCTCGCAGTTTCGAGCAAGCCTACTTTGCGCTCATCCCTGAATCGCGTCTCTATATCAGGTTCGCTCTGTACGATGTGCTCACGAAACAACTGCTGCAAAAAAGACCGATGGCTCTTTTGGTTCGTGAACTACGGAGATGCGTTTGAACCATGTCCACGCAAGATATCGACGCTTATCTCGAAACGCTGGACCACCCCCAGAGAAACCTTGAGTGAAGTGCGCGACGCGATTATGGAGTTCGTCCCCGACGCTGAGCAGTGTGTCTCGTACTCCTTTCCGGCCTTTCGACTCGATGGAAAAGTGGTCGCCGGATTTGGAGCGTTCAAGCACCATCTCAGCTACTTCCCTCACAGCGGATCGGTGCTCAGTGCGATGGCGGATAATCTCACTGACTATTCGATGTCGAAGGGCGCACTTCGTTTTGCCGTGGACGTACCCCTGCCACGCTCACTCGTGAAGCGATTGCTAGAGACTCGTATGGAACAGATCTCACACGCGAAGTAGCGCACTCATCAGAGGTAGTAGCCGGAGTGAACGTAGAGGCACGGCACGCCTTCGCTGACGTACATCGCGTGATTCTTCGGATCGTCATCGAGAGCCAGTCGTATGTCGAATCCGGCTGCCAGCAGTTCATGCAGTGTTTCGCGTTTGAAGCGATCGACTCCGGAATAGTCGCCATACTCGCGCATGATAAGTAAGTCCCAACGAATCTTGTAGCGCTCAAGCCACGCCACGGTGTGCGGCTGCACTCGGCGAGGTCGCCCCGTCACGAGGATCACGAGCAGCGACGCGTCCAGAAGCTCCAGAAGTCGTTCAATCTCTTCGATCGTCGGATCATCACCCACGGCGTCGAAGAAACTCTGCCAGTCACCCCAGTCGAGAAAGTGCTGGCGACCTGCCGCATCAGCGAGTACTCCGTCGATATCGAAGATGACGGCGGCTGCCGATGTACCGGGCGATGCCCGCCAGCGCCAGTTCTCGGGGATGTTCGCTGCGGTCATCAGTATGTATTCTTGTCCCCTTCGAGTCGGGGTGAACTCTGCGAGACTGGATCTCGTGGCAACGGCAGAACGACGGACTATTCCAGTCCCCTACGGCCATCACGTGTATGTGATCTCCGACCTCTCCCTCTCGCCCACCACCGACGTTGAGAGTCGACCAGTCCATGAGTTCATTAGCCTCCTCGGCGACATTGACGACGCGGCCATCGTCATCGTCGCGGGCAACCTCTTTCACCCTGGACCAACTGCCGACCTGGCGAAGTTCATAGAAGCGACGCTGTCGGCCCTCCCAGTCGTGCGCGATGCCTTTCGCGACTTCTGTACCACCGATAAGCATCAGATGCTGGTGCTCCCTGGCAGCGACGATCACGAACTGCGAGATCACGAACGCGCTCAGGCGCTTCTCTGCGAGCTCGGCGTCGGGGTCGCGAGCGACCTCGTGCTGCAGGTCGCGACGGCGAAAGGCGTACGCGACCTCGCCGTTGCGGCGGGGACCTACGATCTCGACGTCAATCCCGTCGGCTCGCGCGATGTCTGTGACGCCGACCGGCTCGAGGACCCTCTCGCCATCGAGCGCTTCGTCGCGTCACGCGTGCTGTACCGTCGCCTCGCGGCGTGGGTATGGCTGCCGATCGTGGCGTTTCTCGCGCTCGACCTCTGGGCCATCTTCGCCAGTGTCGCGGGTCACGTCACGCGGCATCACTACCGCGTTCATGTTCTGCACACGAGTAACTTCTGGGAAAACGCCTTCGTCGCCCTCGTCACCGTCGCCATCGCCGAGACGGTCGTTGCGGGTCTCGCGGGACTATGGGTTCGACGACGCTTCAACCGCGTCGCGCAACTCCAACGTGGCGAGCTCACGGAGCCTCTGGCCCTCACCAAAGTGGACGACGTCGACGCTCTCGAGTTCGCCCGTCGCGTGGTGGAACGCGGTGGTGTCGGCGCCATCGTCGGCGGAGCTCCTTCTTCCGCTCTCGCCTTTCTCGACGACGGTGTCTGTGCGGCACCCGGTCCCTCGCGTACGGTCCTGGTGGAACGGCGTGGACTGTTCGGCCTGCCCCCCGCGTTCGCCTCGGTGGATCGTCTCGGCATCGTCGAGATCGAAGCCGGCTCGACCGTGCAGGTCAGACTCTTCACGGGCGAGTCGCCTCGACGGCGCGGCACCATCCTCGAACGCTTGGTGGGTGGCGCCAACGTCCAACCCGCCCCGCGCGCGGGGACCGAAACTGTCGCGTCGTGGCCGAGCGGCAAGCCCTTTCCCATCAACGTCGAACGCCTCTATGAACAGCTTCACCAGCGTTCGATCCGTCGCTGGGCCGCCAGTCTGATTTTCATCGACGGCGTCTTGAACCTGATCGTGACGACCATCCGACCGGTGCGCAGTCACCTCCACCTCGTGCTCAACGTCTTGCCTCTAGAAGCCGCGAAAGACGCGGCCGCGCTAACGGCCGTCGCCGGCATTGCGATGATCATGCTCGCGCGCGGACTGCGTCGAGGGCAGCGCCGTTCGTGGTTCTTATCCGTCACGATCCTCGCGGTGACCATCGTCGCGCACGCCCTGCGCGGAGGCACGATTGTGTCGCTCCTCATCGCCGCGGGCATCATGGTGATGCTGATCGGCCAGCGACGATACTTTCAAGCGACGTCGGATCGCTCGAGCGCCGCCGACGCGTTGCCGCGTCTCGGCTTTATTGCATTGGTCACCATTGCTGCCGCGAGCATCGGCATCGAGGCGACCGCGCCGCATCAACTGCCCAGCTTTGGTGTCGTTCTCGTTGCTTGCCTCGAACGACTCGTGGGCCAATACGACATCACCTTGCCCGACAAGGTGGCCGACTTCGTCGATCCGGCCCTGCTCGCCATTGGAGTCACACTCATCGTGCTGGCGCTCTTTCTCATCACTCGCCCGGTCGTCGACCGGCGCTTGTCGTCAGCCGCGAATTCGCGCGAACGGCGACTTGCGGAAATTCGTGCTCGCGAGATCGTCCGACGCCACGGGCGCGGCACGCTCGACTACTTCGCCTTGCGCGACGACAAGCAGTTCTTCTTCTTTCGTGACTCGCTCGTCGCCTACGCCGTGTACGGCGGCGTAGCCCTTATCTCACCGGACCCCATCGGACCCGAAGCTGAACGCACCGAAGTTTTTAGCGCCTTTCGCGAGTTTGCGGAGGCGCGAGGCTGGACCATCGGCGTCATGGCGGCCGGCGAAGAGTGGCTCGGCATTTATCACGCCGCGGGACTGCACTACCTCTACCTCGGTGACGAAGCGATCGTCGACTGTCAGCGCTTCAGTCTCGAGGGCCACAAGATGAAGGGGCTCCGCCAAGCCTGTTCGCGCCTCACGCGCTACGGCTACACCGTTGAGTACTTCGACCCGGCGAAGATGGACCCCGCGCGCGTCACCGAGATTGTCGATCTGATCTCGATGCTTCGCCGCGGCGGCGGCGAACGAGGGTTCTCGATGATGCTCGGGCGTCTCTTCGACCCGAAGGACAAGGGGCTGCTCCTGACTGTGGTCTACGGTCCCGATCAGAAGGCGGCCGCTGTCTGCCAGTTCGTGCCCTCGCCCGCCATCGAGGGCTACTCGCTCGACCTCATGCGCCGCGACCCGGGCGATCACCCGAATGGTCTGATTGACTACGCGCTCTGCTCGACAATTGAGCATTTACGTGAGCAGGGATCAACCGGACTCAGCCTCAACTTCGCGGCCTTTCGCTCAGTGCTGGAAGGTGAAAAGGACACCACCTTCACGCGTGTCGAGCGTTGGGCTCTGAAGCGGCTCTCGGGCATCTTGCCCATCGAGTCACTCTGGACCTTCAACTCGAAGTACCACCCGACGTGGCTGCCACGCCATCTCGTCTATCCGGCGGCGGAGAGCTTCGTTCCGGTCGTGGCGGCGACGTTACGCGCGGAAAGCATCACCGAACTGCCGGTGCTCGGCCGATTCTTGCAAAACGATCCCTCCAATCGGCCCGGGACGGTCGTTCCCGAAGAGATTCTCGCCGCGGCCCGCGAGGTCGACAAAGCGGGTTCAGGTTCGCGTTAGGTGAACGCCGCGACGGCCTAACTCGATGGCGCCGTCGCGCCGTCGGCAAACACTTCGTGTAATCGCCCGGTCTCGAGATCGAAGACGAATCCTCTGACCGGTACGTCCGGGGAGATCCACGGATGTGATCGAGCTTTCTGTATCTGCTCGCGAGTGTTCTCTTCGGCGTCGGTGAAGCTGAAGAACCTCGACGGGGCGATCACCGCGTGTCCGGTCTCCTTGCGCAAGGTCTCTTCAAACTCCGCGTCGGTGAATGTTGTCATGCCACAGCCGGTGTGGTTGATAATCATGATCTCTTTGCTGCCGAGCAACCTGGTCGAGACGAGAATCCCTCGAATGGAGTCCTCATCGATCACGCTTCCTAGATTCCTGATGAGATCCACGTCAGCGTCGGCGAGTCCGATCATCTCGCCGATACCGGTCATGCGGGGATCAGCACACGTGACGATGACGACCTTCGGCTTGGGCGGGGCCGCCCGAGAGACGTAATTGCTCGCAATCGTTGCATTGGCGCTCACCGCGTCGTCAATAACACCCATCTGTCCTCCAGCCCTGGTCGCTCTCGGCCATCATCACACTTGCGAGGGCCAATCGCAACGGTGACAGCGAGTCAGTGGACGTCTAGCCGAGCCGTTTCGCAATCGCAGACGCGAGTTTCCCTGCCGCCTCGACGTCGTACCGGAGATAGAGAGACGGCTCGACGAGTTCGAGTTCCATGATGAGCCAGCCCTTGATGGTCGCCACCAGGTCGACGCGCGCGTAGAGCAAATTGTCCATTCCCATGGTCGAGAGCACTTCACTGGCGTAGGCAATGGCGTCGGCTTCGCCCAGGGCACCCGACATTCGCTCGCGCCGGTAGAGAAAGTCGCGCTCGTCGGGCGTGGCGTCCAACATGGCGCCCTTTCTCATGGCGTGCGAATAGGCACCGTCAATAAAGATCAGAGCGCGCTCACCGAGCGTGTCGACGCTGTGAATGTAGGGCTGAAGAAGTACGTCACGGCCGGCGGCGTGCAGTTCCTCGACGTGACGCTCCGCCGCGGCGAGGTCACTCGCGCGATACCTCTCGACGTGCAGTGACCCGGCGCCGACGCAGGGCTTCACCACAAAGTCCACCAAGTCGCCAAAGTCGAAGTCGGGCGTCTCGCCGACCGCGTAGAAGCGCGAGGGAATGATGCGGAGTCCGCGGGACTCGAGATCAGCCAAATAGTGCTTGTCCGAGGAGTACTCCACGATCTGAATCGGATTTTGGAGGTGCGCAATCGAACGTGCCCACGCGAGAAAGTCGCTGCGACGTGAGGGGTAGTCCCAGGTTGAGCGCAGAACGACCAGGTCGTAGTCGTCCCAGCGAACAGCGTCGTCGTCCCAGATGACGAGTTCGGCCGAGACCTCGAGGTCGCTCAGCGCGGCGAAGAGAAGTTCATTGTCGGGATCGTCCGCCCCCGCGCAGGTGACGACCGCAACGCGGCTCACGGCAAGAAGAGCAAGGTGGCGTGCTGCACCCAGGCCGCGAGCGGTCCGGGCCAGAGACCGAAGAGAATCGCCACGATGACCCCGACGGCGATCACGGTAGTGCTCAGCACGGGCACGTGGATGCGGGTCCCTTCGACCTCGTCGTCGCCGTCGGCGTAGAGGGTCAGGGCGAAGCGCAGGTAGAAGTAGGCGGCGATCGCGGCCGAGAGAAGGGCCACCAGCGCCAACGCGCCGCCGCCGGAGTCAATGACGGCCGCTAACACGGTGAACTTCGCGTAGAAGCCCACGGTGAGCGGCGCGCCGAGTTGGGTGAGCAGGAGCACCGTTAGCGCAGCCCCGAGCCAGGGTTGGCGACGGGCGAGTCCGCGGTAGTGGCTGATGTCGTGGTTCACGTCGCCGCGTCCCCCGACGAGAGTCACGATGGCGAACGTCGCCACAATCACCGGCGCGTAGGTCAACACGTAGAAGAGCGTCGCGGCGACGCCACGGGCGTCGCCGGCCCAGACGCCCATCAACATGAAGCCCGCCTGGTTGATCGAGGAGTAGGCGAGGAGTCGCTTGACGTTGCGCTGGACGAGCGCGACCGACGCGCCGACTACGCAGGTCACGATGATGAGGACGAAAAGAATCGGACGCCAGGTGTCGAGTTGCGTGCCGAGCGCGGAGATCAGAACCCGCAGCAGCGCCGCGAAGGCCCCGACCTTGACAATGGAGGCCATGACACCGGTGACGGGCGTGGGAGCCCCTTGGTACACGTCGGGTGACCAGGCGTGAAAGGGAACCGCCGCGACCTTGAAGGCGAAACCGATGAGAAGAAGTGCCCCACCGGCGTAGAGAAGGCCGGGGCGCAGTAAGACGTTCTGGCTCAGGAAGTACGAGATCGACGAGAGGTTCGTCGATCCGGTGGCGCCATACACAAGCGCCGCGCCGTAGATGAAGATGGCGGAGGCGAACCCACCGAGCAAGAAGTACTTCAGGGCTCCCTCGTCCGAGGTCGAACGGTGACGGTCGAAGCCGACGAGCACATAGAGACCAATGGAGAGAATCTCCAGTCCGAGGAAGATGACGATCAGGTCGTTGGCCTGCACCATCAACAGCGCACCCGCGCTCGAAGCGAGAGCCAAGATGTGAAAGTCCGCGCCGGCGATACGCTCGCGCTTGGCCCAGTCGTGGGCCACGAAAGCCGAGAGCAACATGGCCGAAGCGATCGCCACGTTACCAACGACCGAGAACCCGTCCAAGACGACGGCGTGCGCGACGGTCGTCGTGGCGCCATGGTGCGCGATGTACGACCACTCGAACGCGGCGTAGACCAAGACGGCGACCGAAGCCGCGGCCGTGATACCAGTTGAGATGTTAAGGGACACCTTGTCCGAGACCAAAGCGCTCATCAGCAAGAGAAGGATGCTCGCGCCAAAGAACGTGAGAACTGGCAAGAGCGCCAGGTAGTGAATGCTGGGGATCACGAGGTTGGTCACTTGGCGGCCTTCGTTGCCGACACGTGGTGGATCAGTTGCTGCACCGAGGGCGTGATCCGATCAAGGAAGGGGTGCGGAAAGACACCGAGCACCACAATGAGAACGACGACCGGCACCAGAACCCAGCGTTCCTTCGTGGTGGCGTCGGGGATCTCCGCGTTGACGCCCGTGGCGCGACCGTGAAAGACGCGCTGGTAGGCCCAGAGCAAGTACGCAGCTGCCGCCACGACACCGGTCGCGCCAACAGCGCCCCACCAGGGGTGCGTGGCGAACGTGCCGACGAGGATCAAGAACTCGCTGACAAATCCCGACAGTCCCGGCAGTCCGAGGGAGGCCATCATGACGACCGTAAAGACAGCGGCCAACACCGGAGCCGGACCCTGCAAGCCCGTCAGATCCTTGATCTGGTACGAGCCGCGACGCTTCTCGATGAAGCCAATGATGAGGAAGAAGCCGATCGTTATCACGCCATGGTTGAACATCAACAAAACGGCGCCGGTGGTGCCGATGACTGAGCCCGACATGATGCCGAGCGTGATGAAGCCCATCTGAGCAAGCGACGAGTACGCCACGAGCCGCTTCAGGTCCGGCGTGGCGCACGCCACGAACGAGCCGTAGAGGATGCCAATCACCGCGAGGGTCAAGAACAGCGGCCGCATCGTCACGAGCGCCAAAGGAAAGAGGCCAACCGCGAAGCGCAGCAGCCCGTAGGAGCCGAGTTTCGCCAACAGCGCCGACAGCTCGATCGATCCACCGGTGGGGGCTTCGGCGTAGGTGATCGGTGACCAGGTGTGCAGCGGCCAGATCGGTGACTTCACCGCGAAGGCCACGGCGAAGGCCAGAAAAAGCCACACCGACACACCGTGCTTCAAGACCGTTGCGGTCAACGCGCTGTCGGAGAAGGTCAACGCGCCGCCAAGCTGGTGCTGGTGCAAGAAGCCGAGATACAAGATGCCAATCAGCAAGAACGCCGATCCGCTGAAGGTGTAGATGAAGAACTTCAACGCGGCCTTCGCGCGCTGGGCGCCGCCCCAGCCCGAAATAATGAAGTAGCTCGGCACCAGGGTGAGCTCGAAGAAGATAAAGAACTCCAACACGTCGTGACTGACGAAGCTGGCCATGGTGAACGAGGTCAGCAGCAGCATCCACGCGATGAACGACGCCTCACGACGACGCTCGCGCGCGCCGAGCAACGCCAACGCCAGCACCAGCGCAGTGAGAATCACCATGACGAGCGAGATCCCGTCGAGCGCAACGTCGTACGCGAGCCCGAGAGGCGCCGAGAGTACGTGGCGCGACATGAAGTCGAAGGTGCCCGCACCCTTGAGGTGATTGTTGTAGAGGACGGCCACGACCACCGACATCGCGAACTCGATGACGGCGGTTGCGACCCCGACGATGTACGAGGCGCCCTCGGTTTTGCGAACGAGCATGGCGACGAGCGCCCCGACCAGGGGCACGACGATAAGAACGGCGAGATAGATCGAGGAATGCATCTAGTGAACCCTCGCCACGAGGTACACAATGATGACGGCGAAGCCCATCACCATGGCGAGTGCGTACTGACGCACGAAACCCGACTGGATTTTCCGCAGCCCCTCCGCGCTGTTGCGGATCACCACGCCGACCCCGGTGACGGCACCGTCGATCACCTTGGGCTCCACGATGGTGTCGCTAAAGACCGCGACCTCGGTGAGCGGACGACCAATGGTCGCGTCGTAGGCGTCGTCCCAGTACCAGACGTTCTCTAAGAACTTTGACTCGAAACGCTCGCCGACCGTGAGGTCGCGCCAGATCGTAAAGGCGGCGGCCAGACCAATCAGCGCCGCGACTACGTCAACGGCCGCGAGCACCCACTGCTCGGTCGTGGATGCCGCCGCGACGGCGGGCACGTAGCCAAAGACCGGATTCAAGAATCCCGCTAATGACGAGACGTGCGCCCAGGGCAAGTCGATGATGCCACCGACTATTGCGAGCACACTCAACACCACGAGCGGCAGGGTCATGACCCACGGTGATTCGTGCGGGTCATGACGATCCTTCTCTTCACGGAAACGCTCAGTACCGCGGAAGGTCAGAACGTACAAACGGGTCATGTAGTACGCGGTGAGGATGGCCGTCACGACACCGAGCGCCCAGAGGAACTTGTTGTGCGCAAAGACGTTGGTCAGCACGTCGCCCTTCGCGAAGAATCCCGAGAACGGTGGGATGCCGATGATGGCGAGCCAACCAACCATGAGGGCGGGGAACGTGATCGGCAGATACTTTGCCAGCCCGCCCATCTTTTTGAGGTCCTGCTCCCCATCGAGCGAGTGGATGACCGAGCCGGCGCTAAGGAAGAGCAGCGCCTTGTAGAAGGCGTGGGCCACCATCAAGAAGATCGCGGCCGAGTAGGCACCCACACCGACGGCCAGCACCATGTAGCCAATCTGCGACACCGTCGAAAAAGCCAGCACCTTCTTGATGTCTTGTTGCGAAGTCGCGATGGTGGCGGCAACAAAGGCGGTGAGACCACCGATGATGGCGATCGTGGCGCGACCGTCGGGCGACATCGTGAGAACTGGCGACATGCGCACGAGCAGGTACACACCGGCCGTCACCATGGTCGCGGCGTGGATCAACGCGGACACTGGCGTCGGGCCTTCCATGGCGTCGGGCAACCAGTTGAAGAGCGGAATCTGCGCGCTCTTGCCGGTGGCGGCGAGCAGCAGGGCCAGCACCGTCAACGTGGCGACGGTTGGCGACAGCGTGCCCGCGACGTGGAAGATGCCGACGTAGTTCAGCGTGTGGGTGTGGTGAAACAGGAGGAACATCGCGATGAGAAGACCGAAGTCACCGACGCGGTTGTAGAGGAACTCTTTCTTCCCCGCCGAAGCCGCCTTGTCCCTCGTGAAGTAGTAGCTCACGAGCCAGTAGGAACAGACGCCAACACCTTCCCAGCCAACGAACGTCATGAGGAGGTTGTTCGCCAGTACCAAGACCAACATCGAGAAGACAAAGAGGTTGAGGTACAAGAAGAACTTGCGAAAGTCCTTTTCGCCGTGCATGTAGCCAACGGAGTACAGGTGAATCAGCGCGGAGATGCCTGTCACGAAGAGGCACATGGTGATGGATAACGGGTCCACCAGGAGAGCCGCCGGTACGTGCAAGGAGCCCACGCTGATCCAGTTGAAGAGGTGGATCGTCACTTCGCGGTTCGAACGGTGCAACACCATGAAGAAGGTGATGACCGCGAGGATGAACGACACCGCCACGACGCCCGTCGCAATGGCGCCGATGACCTTCTCTTTCAAGACCGGACCCATCATGAGAACGAGGAGGTACCCGACGAGCGGTAACAGGAGGAGCAACGTGGCGGACTGTGCCATCTCAGCCCTTCAACTCAGTGAGATCATCCACTGACGTGGAGGACCGACGACGAAAGACCGCGACCACGATGCCGAGGCCGACCGTGACCTCAGCCGCAGCGACAACCATCACGAAAAAGACACTGGCTTGACCGGCGATGTCACTCATGGTGCGAGAGAACGTGACGAAGGTGAGGTTGACGGCGTTCAACATTAACTCCAAGCACATGAACATGATGAGGGCGCTGCGTCGCGTGAGAAGCCCGAAGGCGCCAATCCCGAAGAGGAGTGCCGCGACCACGAGGTACCAGGCGGCGGGAACGTTCATACGTCCAACTCCTCGTTGCTGGCTTCGTCGGTTGTCTCGCGCGTGGTCGCGCGTTCGCGTCGCGCCAGCAACACGGCGCCGACGACCGCAATGACCAGCAAGAGCGACGTCGCTTCGAAGGCGTAGAGGTACGTGGTGAAGACGGCGGTGCCGAGTTGCTTGACGTTCGCCTGACCATGCGCGAGCTTGCCGGTGACGGACGTCGGGCCAGTGACCCAGTGCGACGAGGCCATCAGGGCAATGAGTCCGCCAATGGTGATGACGACGCCGGCGATAGCGAAGCCGCGTTGACCAACGAGCGGTTCGACGTCCACCTTTGAGCCGTACCCCACGCCCAAGAACATGATGACGAAGAGGAACAACACGACAATGGCCCCGGCGTAGACGATGATCTGCACCGCCGCCAAGAAGTCTGCCGACTGCGCCACGAACGAAACGGCCACACCAAACAGCGTCATGATGAGCGACAGCGCCGCGTGCACCGGGTTCTTGAACGAGATGACGCCAACCGCCCCGACGATAATCAAAATCGTCGAAGCGCAGAAGACCACGAAGTCCGGGGCGTAGATGGCGGTCGCGATCACTTCTCGGCCTTGTCCTTCTTACGCTGAGCCATCTTTTCGCGCGCCGTGGTCATCTTCTCTTGCATCTGGGTCATCATTCCCTGGATGCCGCGCTGGTCGTCGTTGACGTCGACCGGATTGAGATGGCGCCAGAAGGCGCGTCGCAGTTGCTTCGATCCGGTGGCTTCGTCATCGCGGTTCGCGCTCTGGCCCGCTTCGGGAGCTTTCACGCCCATGCCGAGGTCGCCCGTCCACTGGACGACGCCTTCGAAGCTGGCGTCACCGGCCGGCGACGTGGCGCGCATCCAACCGCCGGTCATCTCGGCTTCGCCTTCGCGCCAGTCTTCCCAGGGCAACTTCTGCGGGTAGCCCTGATCGTCGACGACGAGTTCGGCCTTCGTGTAGATCGCGTCGGCACGATTGGTGAAGGAGAACTCGAACATCTTCGACTCAGTGATGGCCTGGGTCGGGCACGCCTCCACGCAGAGGTCGCAGTGGATGCAGCGCAGGTAGTTGATCTCGTAGACGTAGCCGTAGCGCTCACCCGGGCTGACCGGATGGTCGGGCGGATTGTCGAGTCCGCGCACGTAGATGCAATTGGCCGGGCAGACCCCCGCGCACAGCTCGCAGCCAATGCACTTCTCCATGCCGTCTTCGTAACGGTTCAAGACGTGGCGCCCGTGCTGGCGCGGCTGCTTGGGCCGCTTGGCCTGGGGATAGCTGACGGTGACCGGAAAACGGGCCACGTGTTGCAACGTGAGTTTGAAGCCGCCAAAGAAGCTGAGGGGTTTGGACATTATTACTCCTCCTCTTCTTTATCGGTGAAGGCGCGCAGCACGTGACCGGGCAGCGGGCGTTGGCCAATCGGCGGTAGTACCGACTCGGCACCGGTCTCTCGCGACTGGCCGAGCACGAAGGCGCGACCCAAGATGACCGACGCGAAGAGAACGGCGGCGGCCATCAAGAGACCCCAAGCTGGCTTGATGATGAAGCCGGCGACGATGAGCATCCAGCCGAGGCTCAAGGGAATCAAGCGCTTCCAACCGAGATCCATGACCTGGTCGTAGCGAAAGCGCGGCAGCGCCGCCCGGAACCAGATGTAGCAGAAGCAGAAGATGGTCGTCTTGATGACGAACCAGAGGATCGGGAAGATCCACTTGAGGTGCGACACCGGCGGAACCCACCCCGACGGACCACCGAAGAAGAGGGTCACGATCATGGCCGACATGGTGATCGTGTTCATGAACTCGGCCATGTAGAAGAGGGCGAAGCGGATCGAGGAGTACTCGGTGTTGAAGCCACCGACGAGTTCACTCTCGGCCTCGACGACATCGAAAGGCGGCCGGTTGAGTTCAGCGGTGATGGCGATCCAGAAGATGATGAAGGGCACGAAGCCGAGGCGGATGACGTTCCAGTGCCAGATTCCCCCGCCCTGGGAGAGAACGACGTTGTGGGTGCTGAGCGACCCGGTGATCAGGACGACCGTCACGATGGTGATGCCGAGCGCAGCTTCGTAACTGATCATCTGGGCACTCGCGCGCACCGAGGAGATGAGCGGGTACTTCGAACCCGAGGCCCAACCAGCGAGCATGACACCGTAGACCGAGATGCCCGACATGGCGAGCATCAACAAGATGCCGATCGGCGGGTTGGCGATCTGGAGCATGACGGCGTGACCAGCGATGTGGATGGTGCCGCCGACGGGAATGATCGCGAAGGTGATGATCGCGGGCACTAACGCCAAGTACGGGGCCAGCTTGAAGACGAAGCGGTCGGCCTGGTCGGGAATGAGGTCTTCTTTGAAGAAGAGCTTGATGCCGTCGGCGAGGGTCTGCAAGGTGCCGAACGGCCCCCAGCGTTGGGGTCCGATACGGCTCTGCATGCCGGAGATGGCTTTGCGCTCGAACCAGATCATCATCGTGACGGAACCCATCAGTGCGCCGAAACCGACAAGCATGCGGATCAACAAGATGAAGAAGTCAATCCAGGTGACGTGGCCGTGCACGAAGAGCGGGTCGACGGTGGCGAGCCAGGTCACGATGTCGCCAACTTCAGCTGGGTGATGTTGCCGGCCGGGTCGAAGAGCTTCGCGGTCGTGCCGTCGCTTCCTTCGGCGTCGACGCCGCCGAAGACCACGCCGAGTGTGCCGCGCGGCGTGTCGTCATCCATTGCGACGGGAAGGCTGATCGGGCCACTCGGCGCATTCACTTGGACCTCGTCACCGGTCTTCAGTCCCAAGCGGTCGAGGTCGAAGTGGTTCAGTAGCGCCGTTGTCTTGGCGACGAGGTTGGCGAGCGCGGGAGATCCCTGCATCGCGACGCCGTGATCGTAGAGACGGCGCGAAATGTTGAGCGCGAGACCGTAGGCGTCGAAGTGTCCCACGTCGATGCCACGACCCGCATCGACCGCGTCAAGAGTGGCGATCGCCTGGGTCACGCCCGCGCGGACGGAGTCCTCTTTGATGGCGCCCGTGAGTTCCCCGAGGCCAACCGTGTTGGTGGAGCGAATGCCGGGAAAGGCCATCGGGTCGAGTGGTCGACGTTCGACGCGTTCCTTGGTGTGGCCGACGAGCGCGCCTTCGTCACTGACGTCGTTCATCACCGAGAGCGCCGGATATCCCGTTGTCTCTTCGATGACCTTCGCGCAAAGTTCGACCGAGTCAATGCCGAGACTCTGACCACAGGCCTCCGCGAGTTCGGCGGCGATGGCCACGTCGGGCCAGGCCGATCCGGGAGCGACGATCTTGGCCGTGACGTTGGTCACGCGACCTTCGATGTTGGTGACGGTGCCGTGGCGCTCGTGCTGCACGGCGGCGGGCAGCACGACGTCGGCGTAGGCGAGAGTCTGGCCGCCATGACCCGCGACGACCACGACCTTGGCCGCCTCGAGGGCCGCAACTGCGCCCTCGACGTCGAGTACGTTGCCGAGGAGTCCCCCGCCCAGCAACAGCACGGCGGCCTGGGTACCAGTGCGCATCGCTTCGAGCTGCTCGCGCGTGCTTCGTCCTTTGTCGTTGGCGTCATAACCGCGACCGGGGCGAAGGCGCGGGCCGAGTCCCATGTCGAGCGCGCCGCGAACGTTCGCGCGACGTAGCGCCGGCAGGAACGTGGCCGCAGGAAACGCCTCGGTCATGGTGCGCACGGCGGTCTCGATGACACTGGCCGACTCGGCCAAGTTCGGACGACCGACGATGAAGACGACGCCCTCACCGGTCTCGCCAATGAGACGACGCGCGGCGTCGAGTTGTGCGTCGGTAACGGTGGAGTCCTTCGCAACCCTGCCGTCGCTACTCGTGAGCGCCTTCGCGACGACGTGGGCCTCGCCCGGGCGTACTGGCATGGACACCGTGGCGAGCGAACGCAAGGCACTCGGACCGAAAGTGAACTCGATCAACGAGTTGTGTCGCTGGACGAAGTTTTCACGTAGGCGCAAGAACAAGACCGGCAGTTCCTCGCGAATATCACCCGTCAAGGTGACGACCACTCGAGCGTGCGAGGCGTCGTCGATGGTCGCCGCGGGCAGTGCTTGGATGAAGGCGCCATCGAGCCCGTCGTCGAACTGCGCGTCGAGGTGATCGCTCGAGAGAACGCCGCGCACGAAGCGCTCCCAGGCGAATGCTCCCTCGTTCGTCAAGGCCGCTCCGCCGATGGCGCCGACGCCGTTCGGTGTCGACGAGGCGTCTTGCAAAATTGAGGCGGCGCGAGTCAAAGCTTCGCCCCATGACGCTTCGCGCAGCGTCCCGTTTTCTCGCACCAGTGGTTGGCCGAGGCGCGTCGTGGCGAGCAGCGTATCGACGCTGTCCCCGTGACCGTCAATGGCGTCGAGCGTGAAACGTCCCTTATCGCACAGCCAACCGTGGTTCACCGGTTCGGAGTCGACACCGAGCAGGCGCGTCAGGCGATTGCCCGATGACTGAACGGCGACACGACAGCCGACGGCGCACGTGGTGCAGGTGCTTTCGACCTGCTCCAAGTCCCACGGACGCGCGGTGAAGCGATAGGGCTTCGCGGTGAGAGCCCCGACCGGGCAGATCTGGACCGTGTTGCCGGAGAACGTTGAGTCGAAGGGCTTCGTCGGCGACGGAGCGACTTCGATGAGATCACCGCGGCCGGAGAAGGCGATCTCCGTGTCGCCAGAGACATCGGAGCTGAACCTCGTACAGCGCGCGCACTGGATGCAGCGCTCGCGGTCCAACAAGACCAGCTCGCCGATCTCGATGGGCTTCACGAAATGGCGCTTCTCTTCAATGAACCGCGTCTCACCCGAACCGTGGGCCAGCGTCTGATCCTGCAGGGGGCACTCGCCGCCCTTGTCACAGACGGGACAGTCGAGAGGGTGATTTGCGAGTAAGAACTCCAAGACGCCGTCCTGAGCCTTCTTCACTTTTTCGGAGTCAGTGACGACGTTCATGCCCTCGTTGACCTTGATGTAGCAGGCCGGCTGCAGCGTCGGGCCGCGAGGACCGTCGACCTCGACGAGGCACATCCGGCACATGCCGACGGGCTCCATGCGCGGGTGGTAGCAAAAGCGCGGCACGTAGTGGCCCGCACGCTCGGCCACCTCAATCACGAGCTCGCCCGGAGCCGCTTCGAGGCTGCGCCCGTTCACGGTGACGGTTACGGAGGTCTTTACATCAGTCAAAGGGACACCCTCCGTCATGGACGTGCTGAGCGAACTCGTCGCGGAACATGTCGATCGCCGAGTGCACGGAAGAGGGAATGGACGAACCGAGCACGCAGATCGTTGTTTGCTGCGGCGGCCAGGTGAGGCCGGGCGCGATGTTGTCGCAGAGGTCAAGCAGCATGTCGAGGTCTTCCATGCGACCTCCCCCATGCTCCAAGCGATACATGGCGCGTTCGATCCACCCTGAGCCTTCGCGACATGGTGTGCACTGGCCACAGGACTCACGTGAGAAGAACTTGGTGATGCGCCACGTGGCGCGCACCACGCAACTCGTCTCGTCGAAGACGACGACCGAGCCGGATCCGAGCATCGAGCCCTTTTCGGCGACTTCGTCTTGACCGAGGGGCAGGTCCAACAGATCCGGCCCGAACCACGGCGCCGAGACACCGCCGGGGATGAAGGCTTTGATCTGACGATCGCCAATGATGCCGCCACCGAGCTTGGGATCGTAGATCAGATCGCGGAAGGTGTTCTTCACCATTTCGAGCTCGAAGAACGCGGGATTCTTCACTCGTCCCGACAGCGCGAAGAGTCGCGTCCCCGCCGAGCGCCCTCCACCCAGCGCCGCAAAAGCCGCGCCACCGTTGGAAATGATCCACGGCAGATTCGCCATCGTCTCGACGTTGTTGACGACGGTCGGCTCTCCGTAGAGGCCGTTGACGGCCGGAAAGAACGGTGGCTTGATGCGCGGGAAGCCACGCTTGCCTTCGAGACCTTCGATGAGCGCCGTCTCTTCGCCGCAGATGTACGCGCCTGCGCCGGGATGGGCGACGATGTCGATCGAGAAGTCCGAATCGAAGATCTTTGAGCCAAGCGCGCCGTATTCGTACGCGTCATTAAGTGCTTGTTGCACCCGCTCGAGACCCAGAGCGAACTCGCCGCGAATATAGATGAAGGCCTGGTTGACCTGCAAGGCGTAGGCCGCGATGATGACGCCCTCGACCAGCTGGTGCGGGTCGCGCTCGACCAGGTAGTGGTCCTTGAAGGTCGCGGGCTCGGACTCGTCACCGTTCACCACGAGATACGACACGGGAGACTTGCGCAACATCGACCACTTGCGCCCGGCCGGAAATCCCGCGCCTCCGCGCCCAAGCAGCGACGCTTCGTCGACTTGAGCGGCGACTTCCTCCGGGAACATGGTGAGCGCCTTGCGCAGTCCGGCGTAGCCGCCGGTCTCAAGGTAACGCGCCAGTGTGTAGGAGTCGTCAAAACCTTCACGGGCGGTGACGATGCGGGGTGCGTTGAGAACGGCCATTACTTCTTCTCTGCTTCACGCTTGTCGCGGGCCGCTTTGGCGTCGCCGCGCTCGCTGGCCACGTCGCTCTTGCTGGCGCGAAGTCCGCCGGAGCGCCGCACGCGAATGAGCGTGCCGTGGCTCGGGATGTCGTGATCAAGCTTGCCGGCCTTCAGTTCGTCGACCATCGCGTCAAAGGCGTCCGGCGTGGTGGTGCGCACGTAGCGGTGATTCACCTGCACGCAGGGGGCAATGTTGCAGTCGGCCAAGCACTCGGTCTCTTCCAACGTAAAGAGTCCGTCGTCGGATGTGGACCCGACCGCACAGCCGAGCGTCTCGCTCGCGTGATCGAGAAGCTCCAAGCCGCCGGCCAAGAGACAGGCCACGTTGGTGCAGACGCCGACCACGTACTTGCCGACCGGCTCGAGGTGATACAT
>JBAQZL010000095.1:0-18216 GCA_049790955.1 Acidimicrobiales bacterium | reverse complement strand
CAACTGATCAGGGCTTCGGCGAACGCTTCTTGAACAGACTCTTCCGCCAAATCAAGATCGTGCGCGACGCGCACGGTCGACGCGAGCACCCGCGCCCACTCGTCTCGGTGAGCGTCCTCCACCGCGCGTCGAATGTCGCTCATTACTTATCCGGCCGCGGGTCTCACCACGAAGCTTTCAATGGGACGTACTTCGAGACCGCCGCCTTGTCGAAGAATGGGATTGCGTTGCGCGTTCGCAAGAGCCTCATCGAGGTTGTTTGCTTCCAAGACGTACAGACCCAAGACAACTTCCTTGGCCTCAATGAAGGGACCGTCCGTAATGCCGTCCGCTCGAACGGACGTCGCCGTCTCGTGGGACTCGAGAACGAACGCCCCGATCATGTTTCCTTCGCTTTGGAGCTCTTCGGAGAATCGGTCGTGCGCTTCGCGACCGCTGCCGTCATCGGGCTCGTTGTGGCCGTCGTCTATTGGTGCGTATAGAAATATTGCGTACTGAGGCATTTGTCGTCTCCTTGCTACTTCAGTGACACTCTGTCACGATCTAACGTCGAACGGTTTCGAAGAAATCGACACCCAATTTCACGGGGAATGAGCCCTCCGAGGCCCTCAATTGGCCGAATCCGAAGTTTTTTTCAGTTGGCGGCCGTGCCACGCGGAGACTCGAATTTTCTTCCCCGTATTTCAGAGAAGAGTCGGCAACTCGTAGACAAAGTCGGCCTGAGCGATCACGTCCGCCTCGTGGGACACGACGACGAGCGCTGCCCCACGCGCGAGCTCGGCAACGAGAAGAGACAGAACGAGCGCGCGGTTGGCCGGATCGAGCTCAGCAGTGGGCTCGTCCAGAACAATCGCGTCGGCGCCAATCGCCAACGCTCGCGCGATAGCGACACGCTGGCGTTGGCCACCGGAGAGTTCAGCCACGGTACGTTTGGCGCACGATTCAAGTCCAAGTGCGCCGAGCCAGATCGCCACTCGTTCTCGAATTTCTTCTTTGGGCAGCGAACGAACCTGCAGCGGAAGAGCCACCGTTTCACCGCAGGTGAGTACCGATACCAGGCCAAAGTCCTGGGGCACCAGCGCGGGTCGCGCGGAAAATGGTGAGTTCACCGTCAACGGCGCGCCGTCGTGGCTGACCTCTCCCCTGTCCGGCTCAATGATGCCCGCGAGTGTGTGAGCGAGGACCGATTTGCCGGACCCAGAATGTCCGGTAATGGCGATCATTTGTCCCGAGGAGACAAGAAGATTTATGTCGTTGAGAAGCGTCCGTCCCCCGACGTCCACCCCGACGGAAATGGCCCGCAGTTCGATGGTCGTCACGGTGAGAGTTCTCCCTCGTCGGCGAGGCGCAAGTCGACGCCATCCTCACGTCGGATGACGCGCACGAGGCTGTCTGGGGGCAGAAGGTCAAGCACGTGGGGCGGCAGATGCAAACTCCCGTCACGACCAACGACGGCGTACTCCACGCCGTAACGACCTTCCGCGCCGACACGACCGTCACGTATCGTTACCGTACGCTCAAATCGAGTCGCAACTTCGGCGTCGTGCGTGACAACGACAACCGTGAGACCGAACTGGCGATGAATCGTCAAGATCGTATCGATCACTTCGTCTCGCTCGTGACTCGCGAGCTGGCTGGTGGGTTCATCAATGAGCAAGAGGCGCGGAAGTACCGCCACGCCGGCGACGAGTGCAACTCGCTGCCGTTGGCCGATCGACATCTCGGCGATCCGCCGATCGGCCAGATCGCTGATGCCGAATAGTTCGAGCAGTTCTTCCGCGCTTTGCGTCGGCAGTCCCCGACGCCTTCGCGCGCCGTGCTGGGCAAACCAGACGTTTTCGAGGGCCGTCGCGTACGACAACAGGTTCGCCGAGGCGCCCTGGACCACCAAGGAGATGTCGCGCGACCGCAAGCGAGACAGGTCTTCGGCGCCGAGTCGGCCAACGTCGTGTTCGCCGATGAGCACCGTCCCGGCCGACGGTGAGAACTCCCCCGCGAGAAGTCCCAGCACAGTCGACTTACCGGCGCCCGATGGACCGAGCAGAGCGACTGATTCGCCGGCTCGGATATCGAGGTCGATTCCGCGTAGTGCGACCACGTCACCTTCGGCTGATGCGTACAGATGCACGACACCCGAGAGGTGAACTTCGGCTCCCATTTCGTGCGCGTCTACGGACGTTTCAAGTGAACTCATTCCATCGACCCTTCGTCTTGGCGAGGACGTGAACCACGAAGTACTGAGCGAGTGGTCAGTTCAACGGTGCACGCGAGAAGGAGGGCCAGTACCCCGACGGCACCGAGAAAGGGAATAATCGGCACGGCCGTGGAGATTGGCAGCCCACCCGTTCCCCTTACAAACTCGGGCATCGACGAAAAGGCCAGTGTGTCCGTCACGAAGCCAATGACGGCCCCAACCACCAGGGCTACGCCGAGCACGACGGCGTTTTCCAACAGCAGCGCGCGTCGCACGGTGTTCACGGGAACCCCCGCCATCGAGAGCGATGCGAACTCGCGGCGCCGGCGACGGCCGTCGGAAACAATGACGAAGGCTACGGTCCCGATCGCCAACAACGCGGCGATCGGCGAGACGAACAGCGCAACGGCGTACGCCAAGGCGATGCCGCCGTGGTCCAGCACGCCGAGACGTGTGGAAGCCATTGAGACGGGACCGATCGTGACGCCATCGGCCGCCAGGCGCTGAAGGATGAGCGGACTCGCAGAGGGCGCCAGCCACACCTGGTACGTCACGCCGGTGTCGCTCGCCGTGACTGCCCGTTGTGCGAAGACGTAGTCAATCAAAGAACCGCCATCGCCAATGAACGGAAGAGTGGGAACGATGACGAGTGGTTTGACATTCAGCAGACTTCCGTCAATATTGAGTTGACTAACTCTTCCCGGGGGTGTCGGAGGATTGAGTTCTTCGTCACCGCTGGTCACGAGTGCGGGAATCGCCGCCGGGAGATCAATCGGGCTTAACAGCAGACCCTCGGATTGGAGTTGGGTGCCCGGAATATTGAAAGCGACGGTGCCATTTCCGGTCGAGTCCACGTGAATCGATGAGGGTGAGACGCTCCAGGTCGCTTTCTGTCCCGCTCCGAACGTGACACCGTGCCACGCGCCATTTGCATGCACGGCGATGCCGTCAAGATTGAAGGAGACGCGTTTCGAATACGGGTTGTAGGGATTCACCCAGTTCGGCACGAGACCGGTGAGGCGACACGCCCCGGGACAGATGCCTGTGAGCGAAAGGGTATAGGTGTGAACGCCCGCCACGACTGGCCCAAGGTACACCGTCTTGCTGTCCAAATAGGTTCCGTCGAAAATGTCGACACCGAGTTCAATTGGTGGCGTTCCCTTCGCTACACCCAGCCTCAGTCGCAACGTGTCACCTTGAAAGCTCACCCCCGGCGGCACGACCGGTGAGAGTTTTCGAGCGAGGTCAGTGAGTGACTCGTGTGAGAGCGCGGCGGGCCAGAATCCAACGGCCGCGAGACGCGAGCTATCGACGGCGAGCAGGTCGCCCGTTGACGACGAGTAGTACGCTGCGGCCATTGCCTCGTGCCCGGAAGGGTCGGCACGGCGTACCGCCGTCTCCAGGTCGAATCCGGGAGGTGGCGTGACGTCGGCGACGCGGGCCGTACCGACATCGAAACTCGCGACCTCGGATCGATTGGCCGAGGCCAGAAAGAAACTGCCCACAGCGAAGAGCACGACGGCCGCCGCCGCAGTAATCGGAAGGAGCTGACGAAGCACGGCGGGACGACGGCCGATTTGTCGCAACGCAAGAAACCAACCAACACGACTCGACTCCGCGTTGCGCGCGATGACCGCTTTGATACCGAGAGCGGCGAGACGAAGTCCGAGCACGCCCGCCCCGAGTGCCAGAAGTCCGGGAGAAAGAAGTGCAAGCGGATTGGCGTGCGCACCGCTCAGCGAACCTTTCGTCACGAGCGAAACCAAGCCGGTAAGAGCGAGCGCAAAAGCGAAGGCGTCGACAGAGAATCCGACAAGGGCCGCTTGGCGATTGTTGAGTGCTCGAGAGCGCCAGAGCTCAGAGGAAGCGATCGTCATCGCCACCACTCCTGCGACACAGGCCCCGACCGCGCACACGATGGCGAGCCCTGGGAACGAGACGGGTGTGCCCGATGCAAACAATGTCTTCGTCAAAATCGCGAGCGCGCCCCAGGCCAAGAGGACGCCAACTGGAAGCGCCGCGACGATGAGCGCCGCCGGTTCGCCGACGGCGAGCATGATCAATGCGGAGCGCGGAAACCCGTGGCGCCGCGCGAACTCCGACTCTTGTCGTCGTCCGAGAATTGTCGCTCGGCCCAACGTGTACAAAATCAACAGCGAGAGCACAATGAGTTGCAGAACAATCGCGAGTACCACGGTGCTCATCAAGTCATCATCGAGTTGAGCGGCATTGACGACGGAACTGAGTCCCGTGGATACCGTAAGGCTGTAATGCGAAAAGAGCAGTGCTTTGATCTTGGACGTAGTGGCCTCAAGCGCGGGAGCACCCGAAACAGTCGCACCTCGTCGCCAGGCGATGTCCGCGGTGAGCTGGGGATTCGCGACGGGGCTCGTCGCGAGGACGGTGTTGAACGTAGCAACGAGTGGGTCGAGTTGAATGACCGCAGGGCTTCCGTCGCCGAAGTCGAAGTAGTAGTTGTCCTTCCAATAGTTATTGTCGATGTTCGTCGGCGTTACATAAATTCCGGAGATCGTCACATCTGTCGTCGATGACGACGAGTGTGATTCGGAAATGTCCAGGCGAGATCCAACTCGGATGCCTGAGGTGGTCGTGCTTCTTTTACTGATAGCTACTTCGTTGAGACCATGAGGACACGCACCGCTAACGAAGGTGAGATGCGCGCAGATTCCGGTACGCGCAAGGACGTCGGCTCCGTACGCTTGATTCTTGTAGACGAAGTGCGAGCCGACATCTGCCGCAAAGAGTGGTTGTGCGAGAAGTCCGTTGGCCAAGCGATCACTCGCCCGTATTGCCGAAGAAAGTTGACTCATCTGACGTATGCCGCCACTGGAGATGACGGTCAAGTCCAACTCGCCAGGTGGCGCTGCTTTCGCCGTGCTCGTCAACACTGAAGTATCGGCGCTTTGTAGGAACATCGGCCCAATGGCCGCCGCCGCTATTGCGAGAACGGCAACCACGAACAGCACCGCGGCCGCGCCGCGCCGCGCTCTGATTGCGGCCAGAAGTATTCGAGCTCGCACCATTCGATCGGTCTTGTCCCTGGCCACGCTGTCCGCATGTTACTCAGAAGCACTTGCAACGCCGCGTTGATCAGGTGATCAAACTGAAGCGTGAAGCGACCCTTTGGCCACGACGAACCAAAGCGCTGACGATTAACGGAGTCCGAGTCGAGTTTGACCGTCGAGAAGTTCTCTCGCTATTTCGAGATGCCCTGAATGCGTCGCCGTCTCTTCGATCATGTGCAAAACAACCCACCGCACGTTCGGCACTTCGTCGTCGCCATGTCGACCTCGAGGTTTCGCGGACACGTTCGTGCGCGCTAGAACCGCGTTAGAACGCTCGCACTCTTCGCGGTAGTTACGAAGTATCTCGGATGAGGACAGGTCGGAGACGAACGCGGCATACGGATCGTAGGGTATGAAATCCTCATCTGGCGGCGGGTCAAATTTGTTGCCTTCAATGACTTCCTGAAACCAGTGATACTCGGCGCCACCTAGGTGTTCGACAAAGCCCGCGGGAGTCCAACCCGAGGGCACCACCGAGGTGTGCCACGCCTCTTCGCTCAGTCCCCCGACTATCGACCGTACGGAAGCTCTCTGGATTTCCAGGAACTGAAGCAGTGCTGCCATTTCGTCATCTTCTTCTGCCACGACGCCATCTTTCCACGAGCACTATCTTCGGCTCGAACATTTGAGGATTCAAATGTTCAAAGAGCGCGAGTACGGGCATACGAATGGCGAGCGGTAAAAGTCCCCGCAACACTCAGCAAGGCCATAACGGCAAACCCGGCCAGCAGAGCTACGTTCCAGTCTCCCAACGTTGAGCGATAGTACCAATAACTGGCCCCGGGAAGGGGAACCGGTTGGCGCGAGATCGCGAATAAATATGCAGCCACGCAAAGAGTTGCGAGGACGTTGAGTCCCGCCAAGATCGTCGACACGGTGACTTCAGCGCGAAGTCGCTCGGCCGCCAGCCTTCCGTCGCACATCATGAGAACGAGCACGCCCGGCAGTGACACCCACGAGACAACTACCAGTCCTCCTCCAACCACCGCGATCACTTCGGCGATCATTGAGGTGCTGTGGTACTCACCAAGGAAGAGAGCTGCAACCGCAAGTGCGATTCCGGCCATGGCGAAACGGTTGGTCAATCGAAACCACTTCAATCGGACACTTTGTCCTCCAAGCCCGCCACGCAATATCTGCCAACCCACCAGGGCAACCAAACAACTCACGAATGCGGCAAGTACCACGATCGACTGAAAATGGAGCGCATCGGATCCAGCGCCACTTATTCGAATTGTCGAGGAGCCGTGGACGTAACTGTGCTGCGAGTTAGACAGCGCGAACACCACGTTGAGTGGAATAAACACAAACCAGGGAATGACGGAGATGAGAAGTGAGCGCTGAGTACGAGTCGACCAAAATTCGCGGGTACCTGGGGCGCCCGTCCCCCGCAACCAGACGCCGACCGACGCCGCGAGAAGATTGATCGCGAGCAAGAGCGGCGGCCGACCGCCTTCCACGAGTCCCTGAACCATGACTTCCATCTCGTCGCCGTAGCGTTCCCGCCACCACCTTGGATAAACGCGCAGCAAAAGGAACGGAAGTTTCGCGGTCCCTCTCATGTCGCACCGAGACGACGCAGGCCAACAGACGCCACCGTGGCGATTGCTTCAAGTCGCGCGCGTAGCGCCACTGAACCAGCGCCAGTGATTCGATACGGCCGGCGACGGTCCTCAGCGGGGAGCGCTTCGACAAGTCCTTCTTGCTCCAATCGCGCGAGCGCTCCGTATAAAGTTCCGGGGCCTAGAACGACTCCAGAGATGTCTTCGATGTCACGTATTAAGGCATATCCGTGCATCGGGCCCCGAGCAAGCGCCGTGAGTACCAATAGTGCCGGATCCTGTGCTCGATTCCAACCCTTGACGGCCATGGTCGGTCAGGCTATATCAGATTACGTAGTAAGAGCGCCTATCTCACTGAGATGTCACTTCTTAACCTTCGCCTTCGCCGACCAACCAGTTTGTAACGAGGAACGCGGTGCTTTTCTCCGTGTCGGTGGTTGGAATCGTCACGGAAGAGTCGTCTAGGGAGTAGTTGTACATGAGTGACCGATTCACCTTCGCTGGCCCGATTCTTGCGACATCAAGCACGAGGGGCATCTCGTCGCCGGTTTTGTGCTCGAGTTCGTCGTCGAAACTTTCCGAAGCATTCACAACTGAGGCGAGTCGCGCCTTTCTATCGGGCATCCCTGTCCTTGTGCATCGGATCTGACCGAACGGAAGAGCAGTTCGTCGCGTAGTCCATTAGCTCATACGGTGACTTTGGTTACTGCACTGCTCGCCCTCGCAGTTCCATTCGCCATCGACGAACAGGCAGTAATTGCCACTATCCATGCGCACGTCGGAGATGGCTGGTTCGCCTAATCGGACGTCGCCATCTACAAGGGCCGAGAAGGGAGCCTCGGCCCTTGTAGATGAGAATTCTCCGACGCTCGTCATTGGAACGTCGGACTTACTCTTTGAAAACATGCGAAGCCTCTTGGTTTGTTGGAGACGAGACGGCGAACCGATCGGTCGAAATCGACTCGTTGGGAAACCATTGATTGCGCAAGCCAGAACGCAACGGTTCCGCGAACAATTCCATGTCGAAGGATGCCGTCGAATCGGTAATTGTTGATAGCCAACTCACGGCGAGCACCGCCGTAGTGATCGCTCGGTTTACGTAGCGGACTCGTTGGTGTTGCGACTCGTCTGTATCGATCAGGTCTGGCTCTCCTACATTCCAGTTGATGAGCTGGCTCAGAATAATCGAGCGGGTGGCGTCACTGTGCCCGGCCGCAATCGCCATTTCCAGCGCGAAGTTTCGCCGGAGTTTGCTCTCGTCGGTAGTTTCGCTACCCAGGAGTCTCGTTAAATAGCCCTCGCCCAGCATCTCTTCAACGGCGACGACGTCGTTGCCGTTCGCCTTCATCAAGTCGACCAGCGCGCTGACCATCAGATCCTGCTTGGATCGATGCAACAGATATATCGCGGCCGGAGAACAGTTTGAGCGCCGTGCGATGCGTGAAATCGTCGCGCCAACGCAACCGCTCTTACCAACGACGTCATAGGTGGCGCGAGCCAGATCCAATCTGAGGTCTCGACCGGAATGATGTCTTTCTCGGTCGTTCTGAACCGGAACTTGAGTGGGATCAACGCGACCATCGGCGTTCAGCGAGTCCGAGGTGGTCGTGCCCAACGCGTCTATCAGCAATTTCTCGAGGGCGCTCTCGTATTCAGAATCGGTCCCGAACTGGGCATTCACGAAGATTTGCACCATTGCGAAGCCGAAGAGCACTACCGCACACATGTGTGTCGCGGGCGAAGCGTCGATGGTTTCAAGATGTTCGCGAACGAAGGCCTCAGTCTCTTCGCCAAGAGTCGGAATCCTGCGCGACACCAAAAGGACTTCGATTGCAGCTAACTCAGATGCGTCGGCATGCCGGAGGAAATCGAAGAGCTCACCCACCGTTCGGGCGCTCGGGTCCATTGCGGCGCTCTTCGACAACTGGCTCATCATCGCCAATCGCTCGCGCAAGGTGGAATTCCAGAGATCGATGAGCAACTCATCCACGCTCTCGAAACGCGCGTAGATTGCTCCGTGCGTTAGACCTGCGACTTGTGCGATTTCACGGGGCGAGAGACGGTCCACGCCAACTCGAACAATTTCGTTGGCCGCCGCGGTCCGGATTATCTCATCGTTGGCGAGAGCTCTTCCACTGCGCCTGCGTTCACCCACAATTTTGCCTCACTCCTAGGGAGAGAGCAGGGTCTGGGCGTCCTCACAAGCAATTTAACACGACGTGACGTCCCTCAGTCACTTTTTTCAGCCAGGAGTCGAACTCCAGCCGGTAATGAATGGACGGGAGGCTTTCGTCGAACCACTCTCGCAAGGAGTTCAGTCCACGTCTTTGAAGTAAATCCTCTCAGGATCCCCTTCGTCTATCCCTTCAAGTTGGCCACTGAATCGCCAGTTTTCCTTCTCTAGCAAGCGGATCATCGGAATGTTGGATTGATTGGTTGAGGTGAAGATCCGACCTGTTAACGACATGGCGACGGCTTCTTTGAGCAAGAGGCTGCCGACTCCAGTACGACGTTCGCTCGTTGCGACGGCCAGTAACTCCACAAAGTCGCGGCCAAAGAAAGAGCGTGATCCAATCACTGCGTAGCCAGACAGAAGCCCTTCACGCTCCCAAAGGATTACTTCACCGGAATTTACCCGGGCCGTGAGCAGTGGGCCTCGCTCGTGACCAATCGGCACGACGCGGTCAAACTCCAACAGCGCGCCCACGTCTTCTGAACTCGCACGACGCACCGCGCCTCGAACTCCCGCCATTGCCTCATTCTGACAGCACTGCATTACATTCAGGCAACGGGAACTAGACCCTCGTCTCGAAACCGGTGCGCAGTGGCTCCGAAAGGATCGCCCTTGGCGTGGGCGAACACCTTGCTGGGCGTGATCGAGAACACCATCGCCTCACCGCTGCCGTCGGAACCACGAAAACAGCCATCACGAACGGTGAACTTCCACCTCCCGTCCCATTTGTCAGCGAATGCGCCGGCGATCTGAGTGAGAACGCTGTCATCGCTCACCTGCGTCGCGTCGCCTTCAACAACGACATCCAGGCCCGAGTCCCACCCATTGCAGCCAGTAATGAGCACCACGTGCGAGTTGGTACTCAAGTTGGCGAACTTCTGCTCAGCGGCGCCCGTGGAAAACCAGATCGCGTCCTCGGCCCACGCAGCGACAACCGGCGTGGCGTGCGGGCGACCGTCGGCTCGAACGGTGCAAATCCAGAAGAGTTCGGCGGACTCGAGGACCCGGCGGGTCTCCTCCCATTCGACGGCGACTGCTGCCGGATCGCTGTACTCGTGGTCAAACGTGGTGATGGGTTCGGACATCGCGATCCTCCAGTGACGGTTTTCATCATGACATTTGAAGGTCGCCGGTAGCAACTGTTGTTCGCTCAATTCATGAAACGTGCGGTGGGCCGGCCTTCAATCGTTCGCGAACTTCTTCGACTCGTTGGACGCCACTCTCTGGCGACCCCCACCGAGTTTCAAGCCACCACGTACACCCTGCGTTCGCCCACGGCAATACAACGGACGCCGCGTGCTCGAGGTCGCTCGCTGAGGTCTCTCCTTCTGAGATGACGTCAATGTGAGACGCGCCCTTCTCCGCCAACCATTCAGAAATTTGACGTGCCTCGAGCGGATTTGGTTCGTCTTTGTACTGAGGCACAATCCCATCACAACGAAGCACTCGCGCCATTGACTTTGGCCGGGGCCATAGTCCCACTACCCATATAGGGATACGACTCTGCACCGGAGTCGCCGCATCACTGAGATTTTTTGCTCCTCGGCCGTCGTAGTCAAAGAACTTTCCATGAAAGGTCAGTTCGCCGTTCCAGAGAGACCGAATCAGGTCGATGCCCTCGTCCATGCGCTCCGCGCGCGTGCGCAAATCCGTGACCTCGCCCGTTAGCGGAAGATCTTCCGCAAGTGCGCCGAGACCCACCGTCAGTATCGCTCTCCCCCCGGAGATTTGGTCAACCGTCGCGACTTGACTCGCGACCTTCCATGGGCGACGCCATGGCAACGGAGTTAAATCGGTCCCGACTCGAATGCGCGTGGTCTTGGCTGAGATCGCAGCCAGCAGAGACCAGGCGTCCACGCCGTACGCCGCCTCCCAGACAAAGACGCCGTCCCAACCCGCCTCTTCGGCAAGTATCGCCAGATCAAGTTGTTCAGCGGCTGTCCCGCCGGGAAGCACCACTCCACAGCTAATCGCATGAGCCACGGTCAAACTTTCTTGAACCAAAAGAGAGTGATCACGTAGTTCATCATCTGTCAAAGGCCGTGGCTACGCACAGGGGAAGTGAGATGGCCCATCACCCAGCAGGCTACATCTCACCCACTTCGCCAAGGCGGTCTCACTGCGCCGCCGGTCGAGTGAGCAGCCGGTCAACGGACGTCTGAACCATACCTGCGCCGAGGTAGAGATCGCGCGCGGCATCGCTCCCGAAACCGACCTTCAATCGACGTGCGCCTTTGCGTGCGAGACGATCGAGGCCGTTCGTCAGCAACATACGAGCGAGGCCGCGCCGCTGGAAATCGTCGTGAACGCGCATCGGTTCCAGTAGTCCGACAAATGTCGTGTGGTCGAACCAGAACAACGCGTAGCCAGCGACCGTGCCGTGCGCGTCTTCAACGGCCAAGTCAAGAGTCGGGTCATACAGCGAGCACTGTTGCAGTCGTTGCTCTATCTGTTCTCCGTTTCGAGCAATCATCGGGTGAGGACGTTCCGAGCTTTCGGTGCGGTCGATGATCGCATATCCATCGACCTGGGTGACCTGCGGGAGTTGGTCGGCGTCCATCCATGAAGTCCCTAACAACTCCTCGGACATCGTGAACCCACTTCCAAGAGCGAGGTTCACCAGCGACGCGTCGGCCTCGTGCACAAGCATTTCGAGTGCGTGACTTCGATGCCCCTCGGCGGCCTCCAGTGCCGCATTCCAGATCTCTTCTTTCTTAACGATCGACGGCACCGCGAAGACATCTACTTGCCAGGCGTCCTTATTGGCGGTCAGCCCAGCGGCTGCAACAGGGCCGACTTCGTCGAACCAGACCGGTAGCGCGAGATCATCGGTTGAGCGAAGGCGGCCCCACCACCACTGCACGTCGGCGGCCTCCCAGAAGCCAACGAGCGGGTCAGCCAGACGAGCGCGCTGCAAGACTGTACTGGTAGCGTTCAGTCGCTCGAGACCTCGGAGCACTTCGCGTCGCACGGCCACCTTCGTATCCTAGGTAGGCGTCTAACCAGGACCCAGGTCTCCGTCAGGAGGCTTTACGAACTTCCTTTCGCCGTTCCAATGCCGCGGGCATTTTCAAGCGAGGGTGTTCGTGCACGATATGCATGCGTAAGGCGTCAATCGACCCGAAAGTCCTGATGCACGTTCCGCAGAGATGTCGAGTGGCCCTTGTACGCATAATTTGATCCACCCTGTTCTACCGCAAACTAGGAGAAGAATGACTTCTCTTCGCTGACCACGAGGAATTTATTGCCCTGTCGGCACGTATGGAGATCAGTTGGCTACTCCGTCTCACCACGCACGGGGAGATTCCATCAGGTACCGTCGGCCATGGGCATTTTTCGTAGGAAGCGCCGAGAGTCTGCGACTCCTTTGGAAGATGCCGCGGAGGACGGTGCGTCGTCACCGCATCACGTTTTTCGAGGTGTTCCCGATTTGACTGGCTCTGGGTCCAGCCAAATGCTCAACGACGCAGCGCAAATGGTTGATAATGCCGAAGACGGTTCCATTGGTCGCAAGAGGCACCGTGCTGAAGCCGATCTCGAAGACGACTCTGCGGAAACCCAATTGATCAACGAAGAGCGCCGTAGCGAAGAGTACTGATCACGCGGTAGCTGCCTGCGCGTTCGCGGTTACGAAAACATGCCTAAGAGGAGCATTCATGGTTGACGGCAGGTCTGACCTGGAACGGGCGACAGCTCAGGTCGCGGGACTCGAACGTTTTCTACGAACTCGCCTGCTCAATACGCTGACCCGCCTCCTTCTCGTTCTGGTGCTCGTCGGAGGTCTCATCACGGCCGTCACAACCGGGTCGCACTTTCTCGAGACGGCATCAATCTGCCTCGTGGTGGCTGCTGCGTTTGCGACGTGGTTTGTCGTGCATTACCTTCAGCTCGTTCGTGGTCTTCACGCCGACCCCGTGCGCGTCGTAGCCAGGCTCGACAAGAAGCGCGCAGTCAAGAACGCCGGATTCGTTGACGCGGCTCAGCCCTCGAGAAGTCTGCCGGGGGACGATGAAGCCAGCGATTCCGACGCTCCCAAGACAGATCCCTACGCCGCCCTACGCGAAATTGATGTCTTCGGCCAGAAATCAGAGGACGGTGTGAACCGCACTGACGATCCCTCCCGAGGACCGATCGAATAACTCCGCGCTCGGAAGCTTTGTTCTTGGCGCCACTGTTCGCCCTTGGAAGATCAATAGAAGTTCAATATCATGGCCCCATGGCCACTCTTTACGCCGCGGAACTCCGCCCTACCAAGATCGAGTTACTGAGCCGGTGGGTGCCGACCCAAACGTGGGCCGAGAGCGTTGACACCTCCGCCCTTGAACCAGTGGGCGCGTATCGCTTCGATGACCCCGACGGCGAGGTCGGTGTGGAAACCCACTTGTTGCGTACCGTGGATGGGCAGATCATTCAGGTTCCTTTGACCTATCGCGCCCTAGCGCTTGACGGCGCGGAACACTCGCTGATCACGAAGATGCATCACTCAGTTCTCGGCGAGCGTTGGGTGTATGACGCGAGCGTCGATCCGGTGTATGCAAGGACCCTCGCGACAACGATTTTTCGCGGGGGCGAGCAAGCCGAACTGATCTACCTCGAAGAAGGCGGCCCGCAAAAGCGTGAGGCGACGACCTGGGTACGCGGAAGCGGGTCCCCCACCGCAGTGGACCCGGGCGTGCAACATGTCACATTCGCGCACGCTGGCAACGCGACGATCATTGACACCGGGGGCACCACGCTTCGCGTGCGACGCGTGGTAGATCTTGAACCTGTCGATGACGCTATAGGTCAGTCGACACTTGTTGGGCGGTGGCCGGGCCAAAACGAGTGGACCGCTCTGGCGACGGCGAGCAGAGCGTCCCTCCGATGACAAACACTTCTGCGGATCGCGGATCCAATTCTCGTAGCACCCGCGAAGAACCGCCGCAAGTTTCGCGACAAAAGGATGCGTGGGAGTGCCAATGACTTCGAGGTTTTATCGCGGGGCGATTCGCTTCCCGATTTTGTCAGGATTCTTTGTTTTGAGCTCCGTCTTTCTAGGTCCAGTTCCTTCTGGCGCCCAAACGTCTAGATCGTCTCCGACGACTTTCAGTTACGACTGTTGCGATTCAGCATTTGTCAACACCGTGTATCACCCAGGCGCTGTTATGACCATCAAATGGACTCCGTCTGCGTACCCGCCAAGCAACTATCCCCGCAGCACGGTGACCCTCTCGGCGGGCATTTCTGGTCCCTTTCACAGTGTCGCTTCGCTCAAAATAGCCTTTGGTCGCTCCCACCCGCAGTTAGGTGTGATCAACTCAAAGGCGCTGACGGTCCGACTCTCCGACCAAGAATCTGCACACCCGATGTCGCTCATTCGAATACCAACTGACGCAAGCAAAGGGTTCTACGAACTAACGACCACTGTCAAAGAAGGCTCAGTGACGACGAGCGGTGGATCAATCATTCGCATTGCCCCGTGAGCGCGAGATAGGCAAGGGCGTCCTAGGAAGATGGCTCTCTTTACCACTCAAGGATCATTGAGGGCCGGTGGGGATCGAACCCACGACCGAGGGATTATGAGATGGAGGTCAAGCGTATTTCTCTGCCGCACGCACCGGCTTAGGGCTTTCCTCGTCCTTACGAAGGTCCACTGAGAACTTGGCAACACTTCCGTTCCCAGAACCGGAGCAGCGAGGCAGTAGAAGATCAGCTAGCGCGAGGGTCCATTACGGCTTTAGGTGAACGACAACGACACCTTTTTGTTTGTTCACCACGAGCACCATGAGGACGGTGTCTCCTCGACCGTCCCTGTTCATGATTGTGAGACGATAGGTACCGCTTCTCACAGAAGCCGTTGTAAGAACCGTGAGAACGATTCGACCGGCGCCGAGCGCCCGAATTTTGAACTTCACGCCCTTCGCATTGGACGCGACCTTTGCCCCGGCCTCAAAGCCCGAACCGGAGAGAACGAGGTCATCTGAACCACCGATGTGGAGCGATCCCGCTACAGCGACCACGGTCGGCTTTACGCCAGGCGACGGGGTTCCACCCGAACCTCCGCCGCCGGGCGGTGGTGTTGAACCGCTCGGCGGAGTAGCACCGCCGCCGCCCGAACCACCGCCTGATCCGCCTCCGCCTCCGCCTCCGTCGCCAGATCCACCACCGCCGCCGGTCCCCGGCGTTAGGGACTGCGAAGCGTACGAGAACTCTCCCGTTCCGAGAGAATTTATTGCGGCAACTTCGAAGGTGTACTCGTCTCCGTTCACCAGATTTTCAACGGTGCACGATAGTGACGTGCTGGTCGTCGAGCTGGGACAGGCGTCGGTCTGAGTGGCGCCGCCGTCAGTGATATTCACAGCGGTGACGGAGTAACCCGAGATCGCTTCCCCACCGTTGGACGAGGGCGCGCTCCAGGACAGAGCAATCGCTGTGTCAGCGTCGGTTCCAGAGACAATCGCGGGTTGACCGGGCGTCGAATCAGAAAAGGTGACCGTGGCAACCGACGAGGTGATCGGCGCATCACTTTGATCGCCCGCCATCGTGGCAGTAACGAGACAGGTACCCGGCGTCGACGCTGTCAGAAGGACTCCTTGGACTGAACAGCCGCTCGCGGTCCCCCCCGCGGTCACAGAGTACGAAACTGCCGGTTCATTGACGGCCAGAGCCTCTGGTTCACTCCCCGGGGTCAGCGTGAGCGCAGAGATTACCGTCCATGAGCTCGTGTTGATGATCGATACCGTCCCGTTGTCGGAGTTCGCAACGTAGGCCCTTGAACCAGTTGAATTGAACGCGACGTCGTAAGGCCCTGCGTTCAGAGGTAAGTCAATCGTGCTGACGGCCTTCGTCGATGTGTTGATCACCGAGACCGTGTCATCCACGTAGTTCGCGACAAGGACGTCGTTGCCGAGTGGACTTACTGCGACGGAAAAGGGCGAGTTTCCAACGGGAACAGTGGCGGTGACGACGCCCGTCTCAGTATTGACCACCGACACCGTATCGCTGAAGTCATTGGCCACATACAGCACGGTTCCCGAGGAATTGAGAGAAAGCGAGTCTGGGGCGGTGCCGACGGGAATTGTGTCGACCACGGTGTCGGAGGCAGTAGAAATGACAAACACATCATTGAGTCCCGCGTCGGCCACATATAGATAGGTCCCCGAAGGATTCAGAACTATATCGAGGGGATTGCTCCCTGCGGGCAAGTTGATCGTTGTTGTGCCTTGGGTCGAAAGGTCTATGGCGTCGACCTGACCCGACGCGTACGCAACATACAGCTCGGTTCCCGCCGGATTTATGGCAGTGGCAACAGCGGGACCTCCCGCATTTTCGCCGGTAAAGACACTTCCAGCGTTGTCGGTGGCGACATCCACGGGCAAGATGTCACCTCGGAACGAGCCCGCAACATAGGCCACGGTCCCCGATTGATTGAACGTAACGCTGTCAAACTCCATCGTGGTGATTGAGTACTCCGTTACGTTCTCGAGTCCCAACGTCGACGTGTTCCACATTGATACCGAATCGTTTCCAGCCTGCGCGATATACAACTCCTGATTCGCTACGGAGCCACCCTGAGTCGTGAGGGACAGCGGCGTTCCGAGCGATCCAGACAGCGAGGTAATGGTCAACGGCGACTGGTTTGAGGTCGTTGCCGGAGTGACCGTCACGTCCACGCTGGACGACTGGGCGTTGTACCACGCGTCCCCCGCTACCGTCGCGGTGACTACGCATGTCCCCGACGTCGATGCGGAGACGCCCCACAGCCCGCCGATAAGTCCACCGTCATCATCCAATTGACAGTCGGTCGCGCTTCCGTTTACGACCGAATATGAAAGTGGAACCTGACTAATCGCAATACCAGTCGGCGCGGACCCCGACGGCAGGTCGAGAATGGCGAGCACGGAGTCCGTGACTGTCGAGATGACCGTCTCGGTGTCATTAGAGGTGTCAGACACATAGAGCAACGTGCCCTGGGGATTGACAGCCATGTCATCTGACACGTAGCCCGACGGCAAGGGAATGGTTGCGCTGACGCTCTGCGTCGAAGCGTCGATCACCGAGATCGTTCCGTCGCCGCTGTTGCCGACGTAGACGAACGCATCGACTGGATTCATGGCAATCGTCGATGGCGCATCGCCAACCGGAATCGTGGCGACGTGTTGAAGCGACCGTGCATTGAAGATCGACACCGAGTTACTGCCACCGTTCGCGACGTAGACGTCCGTCTCCTGGGGGTTGATGGCAACCGCGTCCGGACCATTTCCCACTTGTTCGGGGAACGGCGCCTCTAGGGGACCTGTGTGATATTGGGAAACGATGTCTGTTTCAGGGTTGGCGACGTACACACCGCTGAAATTGAGCGGATCGTACGCAACTCCGTTCGCCACAAACGGGGTGCTGCTGCCATAGGCCGAATCGACAGCGTCAGTCTCAGTGCTGATCTGGGCCACGTAACTGTTGCTCCCGGTGCTCGTGACAAATAACGAGGTTCCACTCAGTGAGAGTGCGTCAGGTTCACCTTCATTGGGCAGTCCACTAATCATCGAGGTGACGCTGTTGGTCGCGGTATCAATCACCGAGATTGTGTTGCTTCCCTCGTTCGCCACATACGCCACGGTGGCGGCCGAGTTCAGCACAATTGCCTGGGGATCATCCCCCACGGGAATAGTCGCTACTAGCGCGGCGGTGGACGTGTTGATGACCGATACTGAGTTCGTTCCGCTCTCAACGACGTATTCGACGTCGCCCCCGACACTTCCCCCGCTGGTGGCGAGGGAGACGACGCCATTGGTCTCGGTCCCCTCCGATATGGACAGTGGCGACTGAGTTGCAGGAGTGAACGTAATCGTCGTGGGCGACGAAGACACTGAAGAGTAATTGGCGTCACCGGCCATGAGGGCCGTAACGACGCAGGTACCCGCAGACTGCGCGGTGAGGAGGCTTCCAAAAACGCTGCAGTCACTGGCGGTGCCAGCGCTCGAGAGCGTGTATGAAACAGCCGGAAAGTTGAACGCGATCGCGTCTGGAACGGCCCCTACCTGGATCGATGTCTGAAGCGTATTAGTCGACGTGTCAATAACAGAGACGGAAGAGTCGCTCTCGTCAAGGGCATACAGGGCTGACCCAGAGGGGTTCGTTTGAAGCTGAGCCGGCGAGGTGATC
>JBAQZL010000094.1:0-9213 GCA_049790955.1 Acidimicrobiales bacterium | reverse complement strand
GTCCTCACCAACCGATCGGGGCACGTTCTCCGACTAGAGCTTGTGGCTCAGATTGTTGTAGTGCTCACCGACCAGCGGTTCGGTGTCATCTTCTCAAAAGGCGATGACCCACACCATTAGATTGTTGGTGTCGGAGACCCGACGCAAAAGATCTACTACTAAGAAATGGCGGCGTGCGACAGTCCTCGCCGAAAGTGTTTGTGCTTCTTAGGCAGTGACACGACAGGCGTCGTCGCCCATCGCCTTTGACGTCAATGTCACAGTGGTGCGTTCAGCGCCGAGACCCTCGAGCATGCCCGCGATAAGTCCGCGGTCGACCGCACAGAGCACCGGATGGTGCTGGGCCGCCGTGCCGAAGGGACAGTTGTCGGAGACGACGGAGCTTGTGAACTCATTCTCCTCGACGCGAGCACTGAATCCGTGCGCGGTGAGGAGTCCGGCAATCGAGGCCATGGCACTCTTCACAGTCTTCGTGCATTCGCCCGCGCCGCTCGATTCGGTGAGTACTCGTCCGTATTCCAGTCCGACATCGTGGGCCATCTTTTCTGATGCGTCAGGGCCGAGCCTCTCGAGAGCCATTTCCAGCAGCGCGACCAACAAGGCGTCGCGGCGAAGTGAACCTTCCATCACGACCGTCTCATCGATGACGCGATAGCCCTTGGCGGGGCGCCCAACCGTGGTCTTGCGGACATTGTCGAAAGTTACGTAACCGCCTTCCGTGAGGCGTTCGAGGTGGTGCCGCACGACGTTCGCGTGGACCTCGCAGTGCGTCGCGAGCTCGGTAGCCGTGGCGCCGGGATTGTCGCGCAGGTAGAAGTAGACCTTGCGTCGAGTGCTGTCACCAAAGGAGTGCGTCAGGCTGGTAACGGTCGCGGCAAAGAGAGCCGGGTCAAGCTCGTTCTCCGTGGTGGCACTCACGAAGAAAGTTTACGGGTGTGCCGCTCGAAAGCGACGATAACCTCAGAAGGCTTAACCTAAAGGACCCCAGTGACCCTCGATCCCCATCTGCGCGACGACCTCGCGACTATTTCGGAACCTCAACTGGTTCGTTCCTTGGATGAATTGGGCTTTCTGGGCTCGGTCACCGAGGTCAATGGTGCACCTCGGGTCGAACTTGTGTTGCCAGTGACGAACTGGCCTCACCTGGAAACCCTTCGAGAGTCGGTCCTGGCGAAGTCGCCCGCTGCGGATGTGGTGGTGCGGACAATGAACGACGACGAGCGCCTGGCGCTGCGAAACTTTCTTCGCGGGGCCATGACAGGATCGTCGGACGGTCACGGGCACGACCACGGTGATGCCTCTCCGAAATTCCTTGATCGTCTCTCGAAAACGCGAGTACTCGGAATCTCGTCGGGCAAGGGAGGTGTCGGAAAGTCCTCGGTGACGGTGAATCTCGCCATCGCGCTCGCCCAGGCCGGTCACTCTGTCGGCGTATTGGACGCCGACGTCTATGGTTTCTCGCTGCCCAAAATGCTGGGCGCTACCAACGATCCGATCGTCCTCGGCGACACCGTCATTCCGACCTTGGTGCACGGCGTGCGCTGTCTCTCAATGGGCTACTTCGTTGATGACGCTCAGCCAGTTATCTGGCGTGGGCCCATGTTGCATAAAGCCATCGAGCAACTCGTCACCGAAGCGTGGTGGGACGAGCCGGACTTTCTCCTGATCGACATGCCTCCGGGCACGGGCGACGTCGCCTTGACGTTGTCCGAGATTCTTCCGCGCATCGAGATGTATGTCGTGACGACTCCTCAGGCCGCCGCCCAACGCGTCGCCCAACGATCGGCGTACGCCGCACGCAAACTCAAGCTCGCCGTTCGCGGCGTCATTGAGAACATGAGCTGGTTCACGGGAGACGACAACACCCGATACGAGATCTTCGGTGCGGGTGGTGGAGAGCAGTTGGCGCATGAACTAGGTGTCACCTTGCTCGCGCAGATTCCTCTCGAATCGGGGGTGCGCAGCGGCGGCGACACCGGTGAGCCAATCGTGGTGACAACGCCCGAGTCCGAGGCAGCCCGGGCGTTTATCGGACTCGCCACTCGCGTCGCCGCGCAAGGTCCGTCGCGGGTCTATCGTCAAGAACTCAAGCTGGTGTAATTGTCCCTGAGGGGGAGCCATGGAGTTAGAAGGTAAGACTGCCGTCATCACGGGCGGCGCGAGTGGGATCGGCCTCGCGACCGCAAAGAAGTTGTCGAAGTCTGGCGTCAATCTCGTGCTCGGTGACATTGAAGGCGAGACACTCGCGGGAGTTGTTGAAGGATTTCGCGTGAGCGGCGTGAAGGCGCTCGGAGTGACGACCGATGTCACCAAGGAAGAGGACGTGATTGCACTGCGCGACGCGGCGCTGGCCGAGTTCGGTTCCGTCCATGTGGTCTTCAACAACGCCGGCGTGGCGTCGGGCGCGGCCATTGGCACGCCGACCAAAGTATGGAAGTGGGTCATCGACGTCGATCTCTTTGGCGTCGTCTATGGCGTCAACGCCTTTTTGCCTCTGTTTCTTGAACAGAATGAGGGCCACGTCATAAATACCGCGTCACTGGCCGGACTCGGTGGCGCGCCCGGCATGGGACCGTACTGCGCGGCGAAGTTTGCGGTCGTTGGTCTCAGCGAGTCGATCTTTCACGAGTTGGCACTCAGCGGGTCGAACGTTGGGGTGTCGGTGCTCTGTCCGGGATTTGTCCGCACGAGGATTCACGAGTCGGCGCGCAATATGCCCGGCGAGCTCACCAGTTATAACGACGAACCCGCTGCGCAGCTGATCGCCGACCTCGCGAGTCAAGCGGTGAACGCCGGGATTGACGCCGATGTCGTTGCCAGCGCTGTCGAGGATGCGGTACGCACGAACAAGTTTTGGATTCTGACTCACGAGCGTTCAGCGGTGCGAACGACGGAACTGCGCCTTGAGTGGATGCGCGGCGGCCCACCGATGCGCTTCGACCTAATGGCCGCGACGAAACCCTAACGATCGATTCCGCTGGGCAATCGGTCGACGGGCCAGTCGAGTTGCGTCAGCGCGCGACGACAGGCGTAACGATCGGTCATGCCCGCCACGTATTCGACGGCGTCGTGCAACGCCCGCGTCGGGTCTAGTTCTTCATCCCGTGTTGCGACATCAGGAATCAATGAAGGCTGTGCGCTGTAGTACTCGACGAGGGCGCGTAACATTCCGACGACCGCCGAGCCTTGTTGACGCGACGCGTCGCGCAGGTAAATCGTGTCGTAGTTGAATGCGCGAAAAGCCGCCAGGGCTTCGCCGTGTCGAGCGTCCATGCCGATCACTCCCGTGGATCGCACGGTGTGGATCATGGCGTTGATGAACGCGCCGAGCTGTTCGCGTCGCTGCACGCCACATCGCTCACGAACAATTGCGGGCAGAGCGTCGATGTCGACGATGCTGGCCGAGACCGCATCTTCGAAGTCGTGACAGACGTAGGCGATACGGTCAGCCCACGAGACGACTTCGCCCTCGGGAGTGGCGGGAGCGGGACGTGACCACGAGTGATTACGAATTCCATCCAGTGTTTCAACGCAAAGGTTGAGCGGCGCCAACGACACGTCAGCGCCCCAGGTCGCGTGGTCGAAGCCACCCTCGACAAAGGGATCGAGGGCTTCTTCGCTTGCGTGACCTCCCGGACCGTGTCCGCAGTCGTGTCCGAGCGCAATGGCTTCGGTGAGGGCCACGTTGAGACCGAGTGGCCGCGCGATTCCCGTCGCGACTTGGGCGACCTCCAGAGCGTGTGTCAATCGGGTGCGCATGTGATCGTCGGGAAAAATGAAGACTTGGGTCTTGCCGGCGAGGCGGCGAAAAGCGCTCGAGTGCAAGATTCTGTCGCGGTCGCGCTCGAAGCAGGTACGAAACTCGTCGGGTTCTTCCTCGCGCCCGCGTCGACCACCGCCGTGACTGCGCGTGGCGCCAGGAACCATCAAATGGTCGAGCCGCTCCTCGCGGACTGCCAATGGGCCCGCGAGGGTCGCTTGGCCGGGTTCGGGTTCTCCGATGGTGGCCGTCGAATCACGGTGCGCGACGGTAACGTCATCGCTGGATCCCTCGTAGCCCTCCATGGTCGCGGCCCACCGTCGGGCCCGCTCGGAGATGGGTTCAGCGCTCACGTAATCCATCATGCCTCAGCGCCGTAACATGGTTTTAGTAGTCAACGTGTAGGAGAGTCGTCATGGATATTCGAATTGGCATCGTCCAGTCAATGAAGGAGATTGACGTCGAACTTCCGAGTGACGCTGATCGCGACCAAGTCATGAAGGATGTCGAAGCCGCCCTCGGGAGCGACCAAGTTCTCTGGCTGACCGACCGCAAGGGCCGCCGCGTGGGCGTGCCCGCGGCCCGCATCGCCTACGTCGAACTTGGCACGCCAGCCAGCGATCGTGTCGTAGGGTTCGGCGCCGCGTAGCAACCCGTGATCGATTATCACCTGCACCTATGGCCCCATTCGGAGTCATCGGTGTCTTTTCAGATCGACCAGATTGCTCTCTACTGTGACGAAGCTGCGAGCCACGGGGTAACCGAGATCGCGCTCACTGAGCACTCCCACCGCTTTGTCGATGTCGCGTCGGTGGTGGGACCTTTCTGGTTGCGTCTGGGTCACGAGCCAACGAGCGCCACAATGGCGGAGTATTGGGCCTTTCACGCGCGCAATTCGCTTGAAGAGTACGTCCTGCTGGCTCAACGCGCCAAGGACGAGGGCCTCCCGGTGAAGATCGGTCTCGAGGTGGACTTTTACCAGGACCAGATGGACGAAGTGTCAGCCATGCTGGCCCAGTACCCCTTTGACGTTCTCATTGGATCGGTGCACTGGCTCGGCACTTGGCAGCTCGACGACGTCGATAACGAGATCAACATGCACCAGTGGACGGTGCGCGATGTCGATCAGTGTTGGAAGGACTACGCCCGCGCGTTGGACGAGCTATGTGCAGCGAACGCCGTCGACGTGCTCGCGCATCCCGATCTCATCAAAGTGGCGGGATACCTCGCCAGTCGTCCGAGTGAGACCTGGGACGCCATGGCCGAATCGGCCGCACGCGTGGACGTATCCCTGGAGTGCTCGTCGGCCGGATGGAAGAAGCCCGTCAAAGAGCAGTACCCGGCCGAAGGCTTTCTCGATCGACTGGTGGCGAAAGGCGTGACGTTTACCACCGCGTCAGACGCCCATCACCACGAGCGCGTCGGCGAGCGCGCGAATGACCTCGCCATCATGCTCGAGGCGCGTGGCGTGCACGAGTTGGCGTCGTACACCCAGCGTCAGCGCCGAATGATTCCTCTTCGAGCCCAGTAGTGGCCACCCTCGCCGAACTGGCCGCATTGCGGACGGATCTCGACGAACCGTCGATTGACCATCTGCTGCGCCTGATCGCGTCCTGGTCGCTTCTCGCTGACCTCGCCTTCTCCGACATGTTGCTGATGGCCAAGGTCACCGAGGATGACAGGGACGATGAGCACTTCGTTGTGCTCGGACAGATGCGCCCGAATAATCGCACCACCTTGATCAACGACGACTTGGTGGGCACAACCCATCGCGTCGACAGCTGGCTGCTCGTCCGCGACGCGTTTCGTAAGGGTGCGCGAGTGGTGGGGGAGCTCGCCATCGAGCACGTCAATGAGTTGGTGCCCGTATGGTGCGTGCCCGTGCGCTTCAAGGGCGAGGTTGTCGCCGTACTGGTGCGACTGCAAGGTCCCCTGCGCGGTTCGGCGTCGCTGTATGAGCAGCAGTACCTTTCTGTCTTTCGCCGCCTCTGCGACATGGTGGCCGACGCGACGTTTCCCTATCGTGAAGACGCCGTCGCCGGTCCTGGCCTTCCACGGGTCGGTGACGGGGTCATTTTGATAGACGAACTCGGCCGCGTAGAGTTCGCGACGCCCAACGCGGTCAACGCGTTGCACCGGTTGGGCATCTACACCGCGGCCGAAGGACGCACTTTCGCGGACGTGGGTCTCAGGGCGCGAGCAATCGAGCGATCGCTGGAGTTCGGAATTCCCTCGCTCGAAGAGGTCGACCGGGGCCACGACGTGGCGATTCTCTTTCACGGAGTGCCCCTCATGGCGGCTGGTCAGGTGACCGGCGTCCTCACCTTGGTGCGCGACGTCTCAGATATTCGCCAGCTCAATCGGATGGTGCTCAACAAAGAGGCCGCCGTACGTGAGGTGCACCACCGTGTGAAAAACAACCTGCAGACGATCTCGTCCTTGTTGCGGCTTCAGGCAAGGCGTAGCGAAGAAGTGGAGACTCGTAACGCACTGCACGAGGCGGAGCGCCGCGTGCGCTCAATCGCGGTCGTACACGAGGTTCTGTCGCGCGAGCCGGGCGAGGAAGTCGTCTTCGACGAGATCGTGCGCTCGCTGGTCCTGCTGGTTGAAGACACGGTTCTGGCGCTGCACCCCGTGGAGATTGTCGTAAACGGAGAACTCGGCGTCTTGTCCACCGACCTCGCGACGCCGCTCGCCGTTGCGCTGGCAGAACTGCTGACGAACGCCGTCGAGCACGCCTTTACCGATTTTGGCGATGACGACGAGCACGTTGGCGTCGTGACGTTGAATCTGTACCAAGAGGACGGCCAAGCGATCGCCGAGATCCGCGACAACGGTCGGGGCCTCGGGGAGAACTTCTCGCTCGATGTGCCGACAAGTCTCGGTCTCTCCATTGTGCGTGACCTCATCCGCGCGCAACTCTACGGTGAGATCGAGATGAAGACGTTGCCCCTCAGTGACGGGGGAGGCACCTTCGTGCGAGTGTCGGTGCCGCTAACGGCGAGGCTCTAGTTGTTGCTGGTGGCGCGGCGACGCGCGGCCAGCCACTGCTTACGCAGTTTGCGGCGCTCGTCTTCGGTCGTGCCACCCCACACGCCCGATTCCTGGTTGGTGGCCAGGGCAAACTCGAGACAGGCCTTCTGCGCGTCGCAGTGGTCACAGACACGCTTGGCCGATTCGATCTGGTCCGTGGCCATTCCGGTCGTGCCGACCGGGAAAAATAGTTCCGGCTCGGTGTCACGGCAGGCGGCGACGCTGCGCCACTCCGAGTCATCCCAGGCGTGGGTGCGGTTCCAGATTAACGACATGAAAAATTCCTTCGTGGCTTGGGGGGACGTAGTGTGATTTGTTCGAAACCTCACTGCGCGTCTGAAATTCTACTGAGAATTCTGTGGAAAATCAAGGGCATATTAGGCGTTCGAGCCGCTAATAGGCCCAATAACTCCTGGTCACATGGCAGGCTAGTGGCGTGACCGACGTCTACGCTCACCGCGGTGCTCATCTGCACACGAGGGAAAACACCCTCGACTCCTTTCGAGAAGCACGCGCACTTGGTGTAAAAGGCGTCGAGTTGGACGTCCGGCGAACCATCGATGGAGCACTGGTCGTACACCACGATCCCGTGGTGGAACTCATGGTCATTGCCCACTCCCCGGCGCGCGATCTTCCGGCATATGTCCCGCATCTCGACGAGTCGCTGGCGGAGCTGCGCGGTCTTCGCGTCAACGTTGAGATCAAAAACTCAAAGGTTCCCAGCGAGCCGACCTATGACGAGTCCGGGTCACTGGTGAGTGACGTGCTGGCCTGCGTGGAGTCCGTCGACGGCTCGTCCGTACTCATCTCGTGCTTCGATCGCGCCACGTGCGTGCGGGTGCGTTCGGTTGACTCTGACATCGAAGTGGCGTGGCTCGTAAGCGAGGGATCGCTCTCCGACTGCCTGGATGTCGCGTTCAACGAGCACTTCAGCGCGCTCAATCCCCATTTCTCCATGGTGAGCGACGGCGACCAACAGCGGGCCGAGATGTTGGGTCTGTTGCTCAATGTATGGACGGTGAACTCCGCACGAGATCTAAAGACCATGGGTCGCCTTGGCGTAGCGAGCGTCATCACGGACGAACCGGCTCTGGCTCTCGAACTCTTGGGCTGATATCCCTCAATTCGAGTAGTCATTAAAAAATAATGCTGACTTACGTTGGACTGATTTGACTGCCACGAGCATGGCGTAGATTACGTTGCATGAATATCGTCGTCTGCGTAAAGCAGATCCCTGACCCGGCGGCGCCGCAGTCGTTTGACTCATCGAACAACTTGAACCGTTCGGGAAAACTCATCCTCGACGAAGCCGACACCTACGGCGTCGAGATGGCCCTGCAACTCGTCGACAAAGCCGGTGGCGGCGAGGTCACCGTCGTGTCGATGGGAAATGGCGCCGACGTCGCGGGACTGCGCAACGCCCTCGCCATGGGCGCAACCAAGGCCGTCATTGTCTCCGACGAGTCGCTGCGCGGTAGTGACGCCCTATCGACCGCGAAGGTTCTCGCTGCGGTCATCAAGCGTGGTCCCTTCGATCTCGTCCTGGCCGCCACCGAGTCCTCCGATGGCTACACAGGTACCACACCCGTGCAGCTCGCCGAGCTCCTCGGACTTCCCTCGATCACGTTCGCGAAGGCTGTGACGCTTGACGGTTCAACCGTGAGCGTCTCGCGTCAGACGGAAGCCGGTTACGACGAAGTGACGGCAACGTTGCCCGCCTTGGTCACCGTGACCGCGGGCGTGGTGGAGCCGCGCTACGCCTCCTTTAAAGGCATCATGGCCGCCAAGTCCAAGCCCCTCGAAGTACTGAGCGTTGGCGATCTCGGTCTCGACGGCCAGGTCGGATCCGCCAACGCGCGCGAGGAGATCACCTCGGTCGCGGCCTCGGAGAGTCGCCAAGCGGGCGAGAAGTACGTCGACGAAGGAGACGGGGCCCAAAAGGTCGTCGCGTTCCTCGAATCCATCAAGGTCCTTTAGGAGAAGCTGATGACACTGTCCACCCTGTGGGTCCTCGTTGAGCCGACCGAGGACTCTTTCACGTCAACCTCACTTGAACTTCTCAGTCACGCACGCACCTTGAGCGACAACGTCGCCGCCATCACCTGGGGTAACGGCGCCTCGTTCGCCGGCGTGGCCGGTGACTACGGCGCGAAAACTCTCTACGACGTGGGCGACCTCGCGGGCGCCTTGCCCGGAGTGCCGGTCGCCTCGGCGATTCAAGAGCTCGTTACCCGCGAGGGCGCTCCCGACGCGATTTTGATTCCCACCAGTTACGACGGTCGCGACGTGGCCGGGCGCCTCTCGGCTCGTCTCGATCGACCGGTCCTGACCAACGTGACGGGACTGCGCGATGAGGGCGGCCTCGTTACCGAGCATCCCGTCTTTGGCGGGTCGTTGACCGTGAACGCGAAGTTCACGAG
>JBAQZL010000093.1:0-23010 GCA_049790955.1 Acidimicrobiales bacterium | reverse complement strand
GGATCAGGTTGGAATTCTGAGTTTTGGAAGTATCGCCGGAGTCTTCTCGGCGCTGGCCGGCATCATGCTGGTCACGAGCGAATACCGCTTCGGCACCATTCGACCGACGTACCTTTTCAACCCAAGTCGCGCCCGACTGTTCTCGTCAAAGATGATTGCCGGTGCTCTTGCGGGTCTCGTCTTTGGCATCATTGGTGAAGGATTGACGTTTGCGATCGGGATGATCATCCTGGAATCTCGCGGAATACATATCGCTCTGAGCGGCGGCAACATCACGGCAATTTGGGTTGGCTCGGTGGTGGGTACAGCCCTGTGGGGCGTCATCGGCGTGGGTCTCGGTGCCATAATTCCCAATCAAGTGGGCGCAGTGATATCGCTGCTGGCATGGGGATTCGTGGTCGAGAACCTGGTCTTTGGGCTTCTTCCCTCGGTTGGACGATTCTTGCCGGTCCACGCGCAAGATTCCATGATTGGCTTCAATACCGCGCACTACCTTTCGGGCGCCGCAGGGACGGTGGTCCTCGTCATCTGGACTGCGGCACTCGCGGGCATCGGACTGGCGCTGCTTCGTGGACGCGACATTAACTAGGCAGCAGTTCGGCGTTCCTACGGAGCGATGGTCTCATCCGACAGGCCAACGATGCCGGTTCCCGGCATCTCGCTGAGCAACAATCGTTCGCCGTCGTACCTCGCCCCTTCAGCAACGGGGCTATGAGTCAACAACAATCCGCCGTCCAGGTCATGAGGTCTCGCGCCGACGTGCTCGCTGCTGTCAATCACTGAAGCTAATGCTGCTGCTGCGGCGATCCCCACGTGGCTTTCTGCCATGCAACCGGCGATGACGCCGACTCCACTTTCTCTCGCCAGAGTGACCATTTCGAGCGCCTCACGTAGTCCGCCACTCTTCGCGAGCTTGATGTTGACCATGTCAACCACATGTGTTTGAACGATCTCGCGAAGATCGCGCCTCGTCCACACTGCCTCATCGGCCATGATTGGCGTTTCAACGCGGCTCGTGACATATGCCAGGCCGTCGACGTCATCACGACTCACTGGTTGTTCAACGAATTCCACTCCTACGTCAGCGTCTTCAAATGACTCGATGACGCGTACGGCATCCTGGGGAGACCACGCCTGATTCGCGTCGACACGAAGACTGACATCTGCGCCAACGGTCTGGCGAAGTGCGATGAGCGCCTTCACGTCATCGCCACCCGCTCCGATTTTCACTTTGAGTGTCGTGAATCCTGCGTTCGCGAATTCGCTGGCGGTGCGACAGAGAGAGTCGATTTCGGAGTCGGCGACAACTGCGGATAGCGTCATGTCGGTTCGAACCTCAGCCGCCGTGGCATCGAGGTACTGAAACAGTGGAACACCGGCAACTCGAGCCGCGAGGTCGTAGAGCGCGCACTCGACCGCCATCCTGGCCGAAGAATTGCGAATGACGGCTCGCTCCATGGCTACGCTCAGCGACTCAGGATCCTCGGTCGAGAGCCCTACGAGGGTCTCTTTGAGTGGACCCATCACCGCAGCGACAACGCCCTCCGGGCTCTCGCCCGTGACACGCCAACTCGTGGGAGCTTCTCCCCATCCGGAGCGACCATCGCTGTCTTGCACTTCGACGATCAGTACGTCAATCGCGTGCGCAGTGCGCACCGCCGTTACGAAAGGTCGCTTTAACGCGATCGTTCGATTGTGAATGATCACGCGATCTATACGCGACACACCGTCTCCATGAGTAGCAACTTCAGCCACCGCAGGTTAACGGAGAACGGTTGAGTTTTCTGACGAATTGAAGCGGTCCGGAACGTCGCTTCAACCCGCTACTTCTTGTCCACAGCTTTTTCGAGTTCGCGCTTGATGTGGTCGTACTGACGCTCTCGCTTCTTGCTCCCCGTTTTCTGTGGCACGGCAATCTCCTTTGCTCTTCCGCGCAGCGTTGCACGGCAGACTTCGGAACTGCATTTACGCTCACAATTTTACGTTGACAGCAACTTCTAAAGCATCAGCGAAGGCGGATTACTTTTCGATCGCGACGAAGTGATGCAACTCACTCGACACGTCGCAATCGGGGTCCTCCGAACAGACGACGATCTCGTCGACAATGATCGCCACACCGTGACAGTGCTCTAAATTGTCGTCGCACAGTGTGCACGTGGGTCGGTAGTCGAACGCGTAGGCCATTCATTTCAAGATACGTGGCGGGTGCGACATCGCGGTGGATCCGAGTCCGAATAACGCGCATATTTGCTTTTGTCACCCGCGTCGCATCAATCCGCGCACCATGATCCTTGGTTGTGAGATTTGCTTCGTGGTAAATTTTGCGGGTTGGTGATTTCTCAAGACGATGAGGAGAAACGACGTGGCGCGCGCGACATGGTCTGGCTTTCTCAGTTTCGGGTTGGTGAGCGTTCCCGTGGGCCTCTACACGGCCACGGCGGACCAGACCATCCACTTCAATCAACTCCACAAGGGAACGTCAAACCGCGTCCGCTACAAGAAGGTTGACGAAGACACTGGCGAGGAGTTGTCGACGGACGACATTGTCAATGGCTACCCACTCGGTGGAGGAGAGTACGTCGTTGTCACTCGCGAAGAGATGGCCAACGCAGCTCCCGGCAAATCCGAACTGATCGAAATCCAGGACTTCGTCGATCTCGACGAGATCGACCCCATATTTTTCCGCCAGTCGTACTACTTGGCGCCAAAGGGTAAGGGTGCGGACCGCGCATACGCGTTGCTCCTCGAAGCAATGCGTGAGACCAAGAAGGTCGGCATCGCGACCCTCGTCCTTCGCGATAAAGAACATCTCGTCGCCATTCGTCCTTCCGACAAGGTCCTCATGCTCGAAACTATGTACTTCGAAGATGAGATTCGCGATCCCCAGCAAGAACTCGACACGTTGCCCGAGACGGGCACCGCCGGCGCGCGCGAGTTGAAAATCGCGAAGCAGTTGATCGACTCTCTCACCGATGCGTGGGAACCTTCTCGGTACCAGAACACGTACCGCCAACGTGTCGAGGAACTCATCGAGAAGAAGCGGGCCGGCAACGCGGTGGTCTTTGGGGACGAAGAGCGTCCCAAGTCCAATGTCGTGGACCTGATGTCTGCCTTGCAAGCGTCCATCGAGCGTTCGGGCGCCAAGGGTCGACCTCAGAAGGCGGCAGCGAAGTCCACCACCGCGACGAAGAGCTCCAGCATGAAACTCTCCGCGCACCGCGAGAAACTCGGGCTCGACGCCATGAGCAAAGCCGACCTCCTAGAGCGTGCAGCCAAATTGAAGCTCGACGTCACCTCGAAAATGACGAAGCCGGAGCTCGTGAAAATCTTGAGCAACGCGAAGAGTCCTGTGAAGAAGTCGGCCCGCCGGGTTTCATGAGTCGCTCGGTCGGCTCCCGGGGAAATAACAAGTCCTCGGCGCCATCGAGACTTACCGAGTACCGCGCGAAACGTGATCCCAAGAAGACCCCCGAGCCCATGGGGTCAAAGACAAAGGCAACCCGGACCGCAAAGCCAAAGAATCTCACATTCGTCATACAAGAACACCACGCACGCGCTCTGCACTGGGACTTCCGCCTCGAACGCGACGGCGTTCTCGTGTCGTGGGCTCTACCGAAGGGCTTGCCCATGGACCCGGGAACGAATCATCTCGCCGTCCCTACCGAAGATCATCCTCTGGACTACGGATCGTTTGCGGGCAAAATCCCGAAAGGTGAATATGGCGCAGGGCAAGTAACCATATGGGACCACGGCACCTACGACACCGAGAAGTGGCGCGACAACGAGATTATGGTGGTGCTTCACGGCAAGCGAGCCTCGGGTAAATATGTGCTCTTCCCCACCGGAGACGACAAGTGGATGATCCATCGCATGGACCCGGCCCCAGCGAATTTTGAAGCTATGCCCGATCACGTGGAGCCAATGCTCGCGCTCGCCGCCGACCTGCCGACTCGTGACAAGGAGTGGGCGTACGAGTTCAAGTGGGACGGCGTTCGCGCGATGGTCTACGTCGACGGTGGTCGGGTTCGAGCGCTGACGCGAAACGACAAGACTCTGATGACCACGTTCCCCGAACTTCGCGACATCGGCGAGTTCCTGGGATCTCGCTCAGCAATCCTGGACGGTGAGATCGTGGCCCTCGACAAAGACGACCGTCCAAGCTTCGCGACGCTGTCGCATCGACTCCATCTCACCTCGAAGACAGCGATCGAGCGTCTCGCCAAATCGAGCCCGGCCAGCTTCTTTGCGTTCGACCTTCTCTATCTCGAGGGTCGCTCGCTTCTCTCTTCGACCTACGACCAACGTCGCGCCGCACTCGAATCTCTGAAGTTGCAGGGCGAGTCATTCGCGACGCCTCCCTCCGCCATCAATATCGACGGGGCCAAGATCGCCCGCATCGCCCAAGAAAGAGGACTCGAGGGAGTCGTCGCGAAACGCCGAAGCTCTCACTACGCGCCAGGCGTTCGAAACGGTGACTGGATCAAAATCAAGAACTTCCGCACTCAGGAGGTGGTGATCGGCGGATGGACCGAAGGCCGGGGCGAGCGAACCGGCAGCCTCGGCGCGTTATTGCTGGGCGTGCCCAACGACGATGGTCTGGCCTACGTCGGTAAGGTCGGCACGGGTTTCACGGAGGCGACGCGCACAGAGTTGCTTGGCGCGCTGAAACCTCTCGCGCGAAAGACCACACCCTTCTCTGAACGTTTGAGTCCCGCCGAAACGTCTCTCGCCCACTTCGTTCGCCCTGAACTGGTGGGGGAAGTTCGTTTCGCTGAGTGGACGAGCGACGAACACTTACGACAGCCTTCGTGGCGCGGGCTTCGAACCGATAAGGATGCGAGCGAGGTAGTCCGTGAGCCCTGAGCGCGTTCAAACGACGGTCGACGGACGCGAGTTGACTCTCTCCAACTTGGACAAGGTGATGTATCCCAGCAGTGGCTTCACCAAGAGTCAAGTAATCGACTACTACGCCCGAATCGCCGACGTCATGCTGCCTCATCTTCGCCGTCGTCCAGCTACGTTCAAACGCTTCCCGAACGGGGTCGACGGGATGTCCTTCTACGAGAAACACTCTCCGTCGAGCGCGCCCGAGTGGGTGCAGACCATCAGCGTTCCCTCAAAAGACGGTTCGCACGATCCGATCGACTACACGGCCGTGGACGACCGACCGACCCTGCTGTGGGCAGCCAACCTCGCCACGCTCGAGTTTCATGTTCCGCTCTGGCGGGCAACGAAGGGTAAGACTCTCCCCGCTCCTCCCGATCTCATGGTGTTCGACCTCGACCCAGGCCCCGGAACGACGATTGTCGAGTGCTGCCAGATAGCTCAGTGGATAAGCGCGCGCCTCAAGGGTGAGGTAGTTGCCAAAACCAGCGGCTCGAAGGGGTTGCAGCTCTACACGCGACTCTCTCGGCGAACGTGGGAGCAGGCGACGGAAGAGGCTCACGAGGTTGCCCGCTCCGTGGAAGCGGATCATCCCGAACTCGTCGTGTCGATAATGCGAAAGACTCTTCGCGAAAAGAAGGTGCTCATTGACTGGAGTCAAAACAGCCCTTCGAAAACAACGGTAGCCGTCTACTCATTGCGCGCTCGCAACGAGCCAACGGTCTCGACGCCAGTGACCTGGGCTGAAGTGAGCGCGTGTGCAAAACGTGGCGACCCCAATCTCATGCACTTCGAATCTGATGAAGTTTTGCGCCGAGTTGACAAGTTTGGCGATCTGATGGGCCCGCTCACAAGTGGTTCGAACAAAAAATCGACCAAGAAGTAGAACGGCTGGGCGGACGACGCAGCGAGGGGAACTGATGGGTGGTCTAGGGCCCTTCCGCGAACTTACCGGGGAGGAGACTCCTTGGATTCACAATTTCCTCGACGACCAGTACGAATTGCGCCCCTCTTCGTTTGGCACCTTCATCCTTGTACTCGTGACGGTGGGGGCGGTAGCCCAAAGCGCCGTTGACTGACCCCAACGACGTTGCGCGCACGACAGCGGACGGTGTCAAGTGCTTTGTGTGTATCACGCGCACTCTTACGTCCCCAAATGTGAGTTGCAATTAATGAATGACGAATATCCCTGACTTCATCCGTGATTAGGGAAGGCACGTCAAACATTGGAAGGGTCTGTGAATACTCGTCACCGACTCATCGCGGGTCGCTCACACGCCGTGGTTGCGAAACACAAAAACACCGTACGCTGAATACGCATGATGTTTGCGTGAGCATCTTCGACGTGAGTCGTTCTTCGGTGCTGACGGTCTCGCCGTCAAAGATATTAAAACTGATCACCGTAACTTTCATTGACGACCTGAAGCGCGAACGGTACAGTGACAAAATATTGACGTTCTCCATCAGGTTCTTCGGTCGTGCATCAAGCAACCGTGGTCCACGATTTCATCAAGGAGGTGGCATCACGCATGGCGACCCCCCGCTCGCAGCACGCCGTGACAGTTGCATCAAAGGTCCCCAGTGGGCAGAGCGACGCGATCGCTGTGCCGCTGCCGGGACACGTGGCCCGCGCGGTCATTACCAATGTCCGGCCCCAAGTAGACAGTGGTCGCCGCCCGGCGAAGGCCACAATCGGCGACGAGCTACGAGTGGAAGCGGACGTCTTCGTCGATGGACACGATCTGATCTTCTGCGAGATGCGCTTTCGTCACGACGCTGACGCGAAATGGTCCGCCGTGCGCATGGAGAACATCGGGAACGACCGATGGCGTGCGACACTTCCCGTCGAACGATTGGGTCGCTACCGTTTCGTTATCCGAGCGGGCGTCGACGGATACGCGACCTGGCGGCGAGATCTCCTGAAGCGCCTCGACGTTGAACAAGATGTGAGCGAAGAGTATCTCGTCGGCGCACTGATTCTTCATGACGTCGCGCGCCGCGCCAAAGCGAGTGATCGCCAATGGCTCAGCGAACTCGTGGCGCAGTTGCGCTTGGGTCACCCCGCACTCGACGATACGGTCTCCGAGCTCGTGACCCAGGAGACCTCCGCGCGGTCACTGGGCGAGGCCCTGGCGGCGCCGCGCATCGCACATCTGATCGGTCTTGGAGACCCGGAGCTGAGCACCTCGTCAGAGACGTTCTTCGTTGTGTCCGATCCCACCCGAGCCCGCTTCAGCTCGTGGTACGAAATGTTTCCCCGATCTTCTGCCCCGACTCCGCTGCGACATGGCACGTTTCATGACGTCGTCGCCCGACTCGACTATGTCGAGTCGATGGGATTCGACGTGTTGTACCTACCGCCCATTCACCCGATCGGTCGCACGGGGCGAAAAGGGAGAAATGGTTCGACCACCTTCGAAGGCGACGATCCCGGAAGTCCGTGGGCCATCGGAGCGGCCGAGGGCGGACACATGTCGGTTCATCCAGAACTCGGGACGCTCGACGACTTCCGCCATCTCGTTGCCGAGGCCAGAGACCGCGGACTCGACGTCGCTATTGATCTGGCATTTCAAGCATCACCCGACCATCCCTGGGTCCAACAACACCCCGACTGGTTTTATCACCTGCCTAATGGCACTATTCGCTACGCAGAGAATCCTCCGAAGCGATACGAAGACATCTATCCTTTGCACTTCGAAGGGCTGGATTGGCGCGCGCTCTGGCACGAACTCCTCGAAGTGGTGCAGTTTTGGATCGCTCAGGGCGTCACCATTTTTCGCGTCGACAATCCTCACACGAAGCCGTTCGCCTTTTGGGAATGGCTGCTCGCGTCCGTGAAGGCCGAGCACCCCGAGACGATCTTTCTCTCTGAAGCGTTCACTCGACCGAGGGTCATGGAGCAGCTCGCCAAAATCGGCTTCACGCAGTCCTACACGTATTTCACCTGGCGAACGACAAAATGGGACATCGAGACGTACATGAATGAGCTCACGCGCTCACCCCTTGCCGACTATTTTCGACCGAACTTCTGGCCCAACACTCCCGACATTTTGACGGACGAGTTGCAGCGTGGGGGCCGAGCCGGCTTCCTCTCGCGTTTCGTGCTGGCCGCCACCCTGAGTTCTAACTATGGCGTCTACGGCCCGCCCTTCGAACTCCAAGAGCACCTCCCTCGAACAATTGGCTCAGAGGAGTATCTCCTCTCGGAAAAATATGAGTTGCGCTCGTGGGACCTGCGAAACTCGTGCAGTCTGTCCGCGTTTATTGGTGTGGTCAACAAAGTTCGCCGCGATCACCCGGCACTGCAGTTCAACGACGCGCTGGCGTTTCATCCCGTCGACAACGACCAGATCATTGCCTACTCCAAGTCGCGAACGACGACCGAGCGGCTCGACGTGATCCTCGTCGTCGTCAATCTCGACCACGCCGTAGCGCAAGCGGGTTGGGTCTCTCTCGATCTGAATGCACTCGGCGTCGACCCATCCATGCCATTCGTTGTTCATGATTTATTGACGGACGCTCGCTACACCTGGAGCGGATCGCAAAACTTCGTCAAGCTTGATCCCGAGGGCGTGCCGTGTCACATCTTCTCGGTAGAGCAAAGTACCGAGCGAACGACCGTGGCGTAATGGCAATCGACATAGGTGATGAGACGGTCGCGAACAACGATGGTATCCGTCATGACGTGGACCCCCAGCGCGAGAACGAGCGAGCGGATGACATCCTCGACGCCCAACCAGTTGGCGGGTGGTACAAGGATGCGGTCATCTACGAGATTCACGTCCGCGCCTTTCACGACGGTAACGGAGACGGCGTAGGCGATTTCAAGGGTCTCATCGAAAAATTGGACTATCTCCAAGCCCTCGGCGTCACGGCGCTGTGGCTCTTGCCGTTCTACCCCTCACCACTGCGCGACGATGGCTACGACATCTCTGACTACCGACAGATCCACCCGTCGTACGGAACGCTCCGCGACTTTCGCACGTTCCTTCGTGAAGCTCACCGCCGCGGCATGCGCGTCATTACTGAGTTGGTGCTGGCCCACACCTCAGACGAACACCCGTGGTTTCAACGGGCCCGTATGGCCAAACCGGGCACTAACTTTCGCGACTTCTATACGTGGAGCGATACGCCCGACAAGTTCTCCGAGGCGCGGATCATCTTCACCGACTCCGAGACCTCAAACTGGGCGTACGACCAAGAGGCCAAGGCCTACTACTGGCACCGCTTTTACTCGCACCAGCCGAGCCTCAACTACGACAACCCTGCCGTACGCCAATCGATGCTGGACGTGGTTGACTTCTGGCTCTCGATGGGCGTCGACGGCCTTCGCCTCGACGCCGTGCCGTATCTTTTCGCACGAGAAGGTACCACGTCGGAGAATCTGCCCGAGACGTTCGCCTTCCTGCGTCAACTCCGCGCTCACGTCGATAAGCGCTTTGACGACCGGATGATCCTCGCCGAGGCCAATCAGTGGCCCGAAGACGCGGTGAAGTACATGGGCAACGGGGATATGTGCCACATGGCCTTTCACTTCCCGCTCATGCCGCGCATGTTCATGGCGGCGCGCCAGGAAGACCGCTTCCCGATGGTGGACATTCTGGCTGAAACTCCGACGACTCCCCCCGAATGCCAATGGGCGCTATTTCTTCGAAACCATGACGAGCTCACTCTGGAGATGGTCACCGACGAAGAACGTGACTATATGTATCGCAGCTACGCCCAAGATCCGCAAGCCCGCATCAACGTCGGAATTCGTCGACGCTTGGCTCCGCTGCTGGGCAATGACCGCAACCTCATCGAGATGATGAACGGGCTTCTCTTTTCCATGCCCGGTACGCCCATCATCTACTACGGCGACGAGATCGGCATGGGAGACAATATCTATCTGGGCGACCGCAACGCCGTGCGCACCCCGATGCAGTGGGACAGCGATCGAAACGCTGGTTTCTCCGATGCCAATCCCCAGCGCCTCTATCTTCCGACCATCATCGATCCGGAGTATCACTATCAGGCGGTCAACGTCGAAGCTCAGCAGCAGAATCCCAACTCCCTGCTCTGGTGGATGCGCCGACTGGTGGCGCTGCGCCAGCGCTATCGAGCCTTCGGTCGTGGAACGCTCGAGATTCTGCGACCCGAGAATCGTAAGATCTTCAGCTTCATCCGAAGCTACAGGAACCAGCGAATTCTCTGCGTCTTCAATCTCTCTCGGTACGTTCAGTGCGCTGAGTTGGATCTCTCGGCATTTCGTGGAGCCGTGCCGGTTGAGCTCTTCGGCAACCAGGAATTCCCTCCCGTTGGAGAGTTGCCGTACTTCATCACCCTTGGTCCGCACGGTTTCTACTGGTTCGTGCTCGAGTCTGAGGCGGCCGACTCCACGCCGCCGCGAACCAAGTTCGAAGTGGCCGGCGAGTGGGACGACCTCTTCAATGGTGCCGCGCGTCGACGGTTTGAGAATTTTCTTCCCTCATATCTCGCGAAGCGTCGCTGGTTCGCTCAAAAGGCCCGGACCATTACCTCGGTGTCACTGGTGGACCATATTCCCGTACCCCCGGTTGGTGCCAGCGCGGCCGCGCGACGAAACGCGCCACCCCTCGCGCAACTGCTGATCGTCAACGTCGAACTGGACCACGGCAGCCCCGAGCGATACGCGCTGCCCGTTGCGTACCTCACCGGCGACGAGGCGGAGCAGTTCACTAAGTGGCACGCCGACGGAGTCGTCGCGGACCTTCGCTCCTCCGGTCGAGACGGCATTCTCCTCGACGCCACGTACTCTGCGGACTTCGTCCACGCCATGGCCGATCTCTTGGCACGCCGGCGCACACTGACGGGCACAAACGGTCGACTGGTCGGACTTTCCACCCCTTCGCTGCGTGACTTTGACGCTTGCCTCTCCGAAGACTGCCCTATCACCACCTTGTCGGCCGAGCAGTCCAACAGTTCGGTACTGCTCGGCGACACCGCGATCTTCAAATTCATTCGACGTTTTGAAGAGGGCATCAATCCTGAAGTCGAAATAGGACGCTTCCTGACCGAACAGGCCGAGTACGCGCACTCTCCTCGCGTCGGCGGCAACATCGAATATCACGGAAACGCCTACACATCGGCTCCAGCAACGGTTGCGATCCTCGAAGAGTTCATTCCTCACGAGGAAGACGGCTGGCGCTACGTGGTGGATGCGCTCGCGCACGGCCTCGAAGAGGCCATCGCTCACCGCAGCGACCCCGACTTGAACGTCACTCCCCCACAGAGCATTCTTCATCTCAATCCGGAGGATCTCGGGCCGGGGAACCCTCTCGTGGGTGCCCACCTTGAATGGGCGACGCTACTGGGTCAGCGCACCGCCGAACTTCACGCACAGCTCACCTCTGACCCGCGCGATCCCAACTTCGCTCCCGAGCCCTTGACGGCCCTGGATCGCCAGTCGCTGTACCACGGAGCGAGAAGTCTCACGCGCCAGGTATTTCATGAAGTGCGTTCACTCAACTTCACGTCGCCAAATGTCGTCAAGGTGCTCGCTCGCGAGCAAGAGGTACTGGAACGGCTTCGTCGGCTCACCACGCTCAGCAGCGAGGCGGACAAGATTCGCTGTCACGGGGACTTTCATCTTGGTCAAGTTCTTTGGACCGGAAAGGACTTCGTCATTATCGACTTCGAGGGCGAACCTTTTCGTTCTCTCAGTCGACGCCGTCTGAAGCGACCGGCCGTCGTTGACCTCGCCGGAATGATTCGTTCTCTGCACTATGCGAGCCGAGCCGCCGCGCTGCGACTGACGCGCGACCTCGGCATGGTCATGCAAGACAGCGAGCTCGAAAAACTCGATGCCTGGTTGACCTTCTGGCATCGCTGGGTGTCAGGCACGTTTCTCACCTCATATCTTGAGACCGCGGGCAACGCCACGTACTTGCCGTCAAACCCCGAGGATCTCGCCGCCTTATTGGATTTCTTCCTTCTCGAGAAGGCCGTGTACGAGCTGAGCTACGAAGCCAACGCCCGCCCTACCTGGGTCGATATCCCCGCCCGCGGACTCCTCGACATGCTCGAGGCCGCGCCGTGAGAAACCAACAGGGTGAGCGAGAGATTCGCGACGTAGCGACGGCCTGTGGGGTACAAACGTCCTACATCGGCGCGGACGAAGAGGTGCACGAGGCAGACCCCCAGGTCATTCTCTCAATACTTCAAGCCCTCGGCGTCGCGCTCGATCGGCCAAAGGACGCGGGTCCGGCGCTTCGCGCTCTTCGTCACGATGCTGCGGAGCAGATCGTCGAACCAGTGATCGCTCTGCGTGACACCGAATCTGGCGTCTTCGTGGTCACAGTGCCCGAACACGTTGACATTGAAACGCTGTGGCTCTCGATCGACTTTGAAGACGGCACGACGCGCCGAGATCGCCTCGGTGTGAGTTCCACGACCTTATTCTCAACGATCGATGTCGATAACCAGAAATACAATCAATTCCACGTCAACCTCAAGAAGATGGGCGTGAACGTGCCACTTGGCTATCACGCTCTCAGCGTTGAGGGCACGGCCAATCACTCGAACTCAGTTCGATCTTTGCTGATATGTGCACCGCGCTGTCCCCAACCCTCTCGTGGATGGGGCATCTTCATGCCGCTGCACGCGCTTCGAACGGATCATGACTGGGGCGTCGGTAGTTACCCCGATATGGCCAGCCTCGGCGAGTGGGCACGAAGCCGTGGCGCGTCGATGATGGGTGGTCTACCTCTCTATCCGACATTTCTGGATCCGCCAATCGACCCCAGTCCCTACCGACCGGTGAGTCGGCTCGCCTACAACGAGATTTACATTGACCCCGAGTCGCTTCCCGAACTCGAACAGTCACGCGCCGCGCAAAAACTATTGAGTTCGACCGCTTTTCGTTCGCGGATTGACGCCGCTCGCACGAGTTCAATCGTTGACTATGAAGAGGTCGCTCAACTCCGGCGACAGATTCTCGAACCGTTGGCCGCGTCGCTGGTCGACGCCACCTCGCGACGGCGTGACGAATTCGATCGCTTCATGGCTCAGCACCCAGAACTCGTGGCGTACGGTCAGTTTCGGGCAGCAGTAGAGCGCGACGGGCGCCGAGACCTCGTTCATGCTTTCGACTCATCCAACGTGTCTGTGACGAGCGATCCGATCGCCAACTACTACGTGTACTGCCAATGGGTCGCGTCGCAGCAACTTCGCGCGACCGAACGCTCACTGCCCATGTACGCCGACCTGCCAGTCGGCGTACATCCCGACGGTTTCGATCCCTGGTGGACACCCACCTCATTCGTCTCAGGGATCTCTGGCGGAGCACCGCCCGACCTCTTCTTCGCCAGTGGCCAGAACTGGGCCTTTTCGCCTCTTCATCCTCAGGCAATGCGCGATGATCACTATCACTATCTGCGCGCGGTGTTCGCGCGCGCCTGTCGCCACGCCTCGTACGTGCGCATCGATCACGTAATGGGGCTGCAGCGCCTCTACGTCATACCTGACGGCAACGACGCTGTCGACGGCGCGTACGTGTCGTATGACGCTGATGAACTTCACGCTCTCGTCTCGCTCGAGGCCTACCGCGCTGGAGCGAGCGTCGTCGGCGAGGACCTCGGCACCGTGCCCGACGGCGTGCGCGAGCGCATGGCTCGCGACGGGATGCTGCGCTCGTGGGTTTTCGAGTTCAAGTCCACCCTCGAGGACCCCCTCCCCGACGCGCCCCGCGATGTACTGGCCTCTCTGGCGACCCACGACACGTCACGATTCGTGGCATTCCTGTGGGGATACGACGTTGATGAATCGGAGAAGCTTGGCCAACTGTCCTCCGCGCAGGCCGACGCCCGCCGAGCGCAACGAGCTCTCTACCGAGAGGCACTCTTCGAGGCGTTGGAGGTGCCGGTACTCAGTGACTCGCAACTCACCGATGCGGCGCGCGAAGGCTGCTTCGCACACGTGAGCGCGAGCGCGGCCCTCCTGGTCCTGGTTGATCTCGAAGAACTCTGGGGTGAGAGTGAACCACAGAACAGACCGGGTACGACTGACGGCAACTGGCGTCAGCGCGCGGCACTCACTCTCGAAGAGATTCGCGTCGACCCAAAGATCTCTGCGGAACTGGACACCATCAATCGACTACGACGGAGTGCGGCGTGATCAGCGAACACGACGACTTTTCGCGTCTCACCGACGACGACCTGTACTGGTTCAACGAAGGAACGCACAGAACGCTCGCGACCAAACTCGGTGCCCACTTCATTCCAGGCGTCGGGACGTCATTTTCGGTCTGGGCCCCGAACGCACGTTACGTCACGGTCATGGGAGATTTCAACTACTGGAACCCCACGAACCTGCCGCTCTCGCCACGGGGTTCGTCGGGTATCTGGGAGGGAGTCGTTTCCGAAAGCAAACTCGGAGATGTCTATAAATATGTCATCACCACCGCCAATGGCACGCCACTCGAAAAGGCTGACCCTTTCGCACTATGCAGTGAATCGCCGCCGCGCACGGGCTCGGTGGTGTGGGACCTGAGCTATGAATGGCGCGATCACGAGTGGATGAGCCAGCGTGGGCGACACATCTCCCTCGACGCGCCTGTGTCGGTGTACGAGATGCACCTCGGCAGTTGGCGCCGCGATCCCTCCGATCCCGATCGACTTCTTAGCTATCGCGAAATCACGAGTCCGCTTATTGAACACATCAGACGTTGCGGTTTCACGCACGTCGAGTTCCTTCCTCTGATGGAACACCCTTTCTACGGATCATGGGGCTATCAGACATCGGGGTTTTTTGCCCCGTCGCGACGCTACGGCGACCCCCAGGACCTCATGGCTCTGATTGACGACCTGCATCAAGCCGGCATCGGCGTGATCTTGGACTGGGTGCCATCGCACTTTCCCGCGGACGCCTTCTCGCTCGCGACCTTCGACGGCACCCATCTGTTCGAGCACGAGGACCTTCGATTGGGCTTTCATCCGGACTGGAAGAGCCTGATCTTTAACTACGGACGCCACGAAGTGCGCAGTTTTCTTGCTTCCTCCGCCGAGCACTGGCTGAGCCAGTATCACGCCGACGGAATCCGAGTCGACGCCGTGGCTTCCATGCTCTATCGCGATTATTCGCGCCAGCCTGGAGAGTGGCTTCCGAACGCCTTTGGCGGGCGAGAGAATCTCGAGGCTATTGAGTTCCTTCGCCAGCTGAACGTCGGCATCTATGAAGACCACCCCGACGTGCAGGTCATCGCCGAAGAGTCGACGGCCTTTCCCGGAATCTCTCGGCCCGTCCATCTTGGTGGCATTGGCTTTGGGATGAAGTGGGACATGGGCTGGATGCACGACACCTTGGACTATCTGGCCCGCGACTCGCTCTATCGTCGTCACCACCACGGCGAACTCACGTTTCGAAGCGTCTACGCCTTCAGCGAGAACTTCATGCTCCCGCTCTCGCACGACGAGGTTGTCTACGGAAAAGGGTCGTTGCTCACGAAGATGCCCGGCGACGAGTGGCAGCGCTTCGCGAACCTTCGCTTGCTATTCGGGTACCAGTTTGCTCAACCGGGGAAAAAGTTGATATTCATGGGTGGCGAGTTCGCCCAGGCTCGCGAGTGGAATCACGATTCGTCTCTGGATTGGTCATCACTCGAGAACGCCAACAACGCCGGGATTCAGCGCTGGGTGGGCGATCTCAACCGGCTCTACCGCGAGATACCCGCCCTGCACGAGCTCGACTGCGATCCGCGTGGCTTTACCTGGACCCAGCCCAATGAGGCGGACGCCAGCATTCTCAGTTTCTTGCGGTTCGCGCACGACGGCTCGCCCGTACTCGTCGTGTGCAACTTCACGCCGGTACCGCGAAACAACTGCCTGGCCGGGGTTCCCGTTGGGGGCTACTGGAGAGAGCTTCTCAACAGCGACGCCCTGGACTACGGCGGAAGCGGCGTCGGGAATCTCGGCGGCGTCGAAGCCCACCCAGTTCCGACGCACGGCATGCCGCGCACGCTCACCCTGACCGTGCCGCCATTGGGCTGTCTTTTCTTGGCGCCGCAGTGAGACGTACGCTTGACCGGTTCGTAGGGTCACGCCCCCTCGACCAATCGAACACGGAGTTTTGCGTGTGGGCGCCCGGACACGAGCGCGTCGCACTGCATCTTGTCGACTCCGATGTCTCGCTCGCACTGGAGGACATTGGCGACGGATACTTCGCTACCACGTCCGACGGGGCACCCTTGGGGACCACCTATCGCTTCGTCATCGATGGGGATCACTACGCGGACCCAGCGTCACGCTCTCAGCCTGAGGGAGTTCACGGTCCCTCCGAAGTTGTCGACCTCGCCGCCTTTCGTTGGAGCGACGAGGGCTATCACCAGCGTCCTCTTTGGGACCACGTGCTCTATGAGCTGCACGTCGGCACGTTCAGCGACGCGGGCACCTTCGACGGCGCGCTTGAGCACCTGGATTCTCTGGTCGAACTCGGCGTCAGTGCGATTGAGGTCATGCCCGTCGCACAGTTCCCCGGCGCTCGCAATTGGGGCTACGACGGCGTGTTTCCGAACGCGGTGCAAAACTCGTACGGAGGACCAGTCGCGTTTCAACGTTTCGTTGACGGGTGCCATCAGCGCGGACTCGCCGTTGTTCTCGACGTCGTCTACAACCACTTAGGCCCTGAAGGGAACATCTTCAGGCACTTCGCTCCCTACTTCAGCGATCGTTACCGTACGCCGTGGGGCGACGCGTTCAACTTTGACGGCAATGGCTCCGACGAAGTTCGCGAGTATTTTTGGGGAAACGCGCGCCAGTGGTTCGTGGACTTTCATGTCGACGCCCTGCGTCTCGACGCGGTTCACGCCATTCTCGACCAGTCAGCAATTCCCTTCATGGCCGAGCTCTCGCGACGTAGTCACGACCTCGGCGAGATACTCGGGCGACGATGTGATCTGATCGCCGAGAGCGCCGCCAACGATCCCCGGGTCGTCACGCCTCTTTCAAGCGGGGGCCTCGGGATGGACGCGCAGTGGAACGATGACTTTCATCACGCTCTACACGTCGCCGTCACGGGCGATCGTTCGGGTTACTACGTTGACTACTCCGGGGTCGACGACCTCGCCCGGGCACTCGACGAGGGGTTCGTTCTGCAAGGCACGCAGTCCACGTTTCGCGGATGCCGACACGGTGCTCCGTCCGGTCACCTCGCGCCCGAGCGGTTCGTGGTGTTCGCACAGAACCATGACCAGATCGGTAACCGACCGCTGGGCGACCGAATGAGCACCGGGTTGTCGCCCGAGCAGGCTCGCTTGGTCGCAGCCCTCGTCGTGCTCGGACCCAATGTTCCTCTCCTCTTTATGGGTGAAGAGTACGGCGAGCGAGCGCCCTTTCCGTACTTCGTCGATCACGGCGACCCGGCACTGATTGAGGCAGTCCGCGTCGGTCGCGCCCAGGAGTTCAGAGACATCGCCACCGCTGATGAGCTCTTTGATCCCGCGGACGTGAGCACGTTCAGCGCGGCGCGACTTAATCACTCGTTGCGTGAACAGCCCGATCACCGCGAGCTTTTCGACCACTACCAACGGCTCATTTCGCTGCGTCGCTCGACCCCCGCCCTTCGTCGCTCGGCCCGCTCGCGAGCGCGCGCGTGGGCCGACGGGAACATTATCTGTCTCGTGCGATCGCACGAAGAAGGCGACGCGGCCTCCCTTTTCAACGTAGGCCCGGGGAGCGCGAGCGCCACGCTGCCAGCGAACGCGTGCTGGCGAGATCTACTCAAGGGGACCGGGGCCGTAGAGAGCCCTCTTACCCTCGAGCCCTGGTCCTTTAGAGTTTTTCAATCAGGGAGCGTCACGTGAGAGTCTGGCCGGGAGGTCCTCATCCCCTGGGCGCAACCTGGGACGGAGAGGGCGTGAACTTCGCGCTCTTCTCCGAGCACGCGACGGGCGTGCAGCTTCTGATTTTCGACGACGACGTCTCGGGCGAACCAAACGCGACCATCACGATGAGCGAGCGTACCGACTACATCTGGCACACCTATCTTCCCGACGCCCGACCGGGCACGCTGTACGGATACAAGGTGGATGGCCCCTATGAACCGAGCGAAGGCCACCGATTCAACGCGAGCAAACTGCTCATCGATCCCTACGCCAAGGCGGTGAGCGGACCCATTCGCTGGAGCGACGATCTCTACGGCTACACCGTGGGCGATGAGCGCCAGGATCTCAGTTTCGACACGCGCGATTCGTCAAGCGCTATTCCGAAGTCAATCGTCGTTGACCCCGCCTTCACCTGGCAGGACGATTCGCCACCCAACACCCCGTGGAACAAAACCGTCATCTACGAGACACACGTGCGCGGCATGACGATGCGCCATCCGGCCGTAGCGCCCCACCTGCGTGGGACGTATCTCGGCCTCGCCTCTGACCCCATCATTGACCACCTCCTCAGCCTCGGCGTGACCGCGGTTGAGATAATGCCGGTGCACGACTTCGCGTCCGACCGCCACCTCGTCGAGCAGGGGCTGAACAACTACTGGGGGTACAACTCCATCGGCTTCTTTGCGCCGCACGTTGGATTCACGAGTGCTCCCGATCAGCAGGTGAGCGAGTTCAAGTCCATGGTTCGCACGTTTCACCGCGCGGGCATCGAGGTCATCCTCGACGTGGTGTACAACCACACCGCCGAGGGAAACCAACTCGGACCGACCCTGTCGCTTCGCGGCGTCGACAACTCTGCCTACTACCGCCTCATGCCCGACGATCGCCGGTACTACCTTGACTACACCGGCACCGGCAATAGCCTCAACACGTTGCACCCTCGCGCCATGGGACTCGTCACTGACAGCTTGCGCTACTGGGTCACCGACATGCACGTCGACGGATTTCGCTTCGACTTAGCTCCAGTCCTCGTGCGCGGTGTCGCCGCCGAACAGCCGAGCGCGTTCTTCGAGATCATCCAGCAAGACCCGATTTTGTCCAAGGTAAAACTCATCGCCGAGCCCTGGGACGCCAGTCCCGACGGTTTCCAGCTCGGCCGGTTCCCCCCGGGCTGGGCCGAGTGGAACGGAGCTTTTCGCGACTGCGTCCGCCGATTCTGGCGTGGAGATCCTGGTCAGGTGCCAGAACTAGCCTCACGGCTGACCGGCTCCAGCGATATCTTTGCGCCCACGGGACGCAAGACCTACGCCAGCATCAACTTCGTCTCTTGTCATGACGGTTTCACGCTGAACGATCTCGTTTCCTACGAACACAAACACAACGAAGCAAACGGCGAAAACAATCAAGACGGCACGAACGACAACAGCAGTCGTAACTGGGGGGCCGAAGGCCCAACAGAATCGGTGCGAATTCTGCGTTCTCGCGAACGCATGAAGCGCAACCTTCTCGCGACCCAGTTCTTCTCCCAAGGAGTCCCGATGCTGCTCGGCGGCGACGAGATGGGTCGAACGCAACAGGGCAATAACAACGCCTACTGCCAGGACAACGAGATCAGTTGGTTCGACTGGGACATCAGCGAGGCGGATCACGAGTTGCGTAACTTCGTGCGCGACGTGATCGTTATTTCGAAGAACAACCCCATCTTGCGTCGCCGCAGTTTCTTCACGGGACAACCCGTCGCGGGCTACGAGACGAAGGACGTGACGTGGGTGCGTGCAGACGGTAAAGAGATGACCGACGACGACTGGGCGAACCCGAGTATCCAGAGCGTGGGCATGTTGCTCTTTGGACCTGCGGCAGACGAGTTGGACAGCCGCGGTCGCTCCAGCGTCGCCGAGTCCGTACTGTTCTTGCTCAACGCGTCGACGAAATCCTTCACCTTCACTTTGCCGAGCATGGAACTTCCCGGCGTTTGGGAGGAGGTATTAAACACGTCTCGCCCCGGCCCCTGGGCACGCCTCGTGCGAACCGATGCCGTAAATCTGAGCGCACACTCGACCGTCCTTCTACGTCACACCGAACGGCCCCAGCAGTGAGCACGCCGCGACCGCTTGGCTCCACGTATCGCCTTCAACTCAACGGACTGGGTTTCCAAGGCGCGCGAAAGCTCGTGGGCTACCTTAACGATCTCGGTATTGAAACCCTGTACCTCTCGCCCATCCTTGAGGCCGTCCCCGGCAGCAGTCACGGGTACGACGTCGTCAACCCGACTCGCTTAGATCCAGCCCTCGGCACGCCGGATCAGTTCGAGGCGCTGCTCGTCGAACTCGATGCCCACGATATGAGAGCCCTCATCGATATCGTCCCCAATCACATGGCCTGTCACGAGGCGAACGAGTGGTGGTGGGACGTTCTACGATCCGGACAGGAATCACCGTTCGCATTAACCTTCGACATCGATTGGTCGCGCCACGTCGGACGCGTTCTTGTTCCCACGCTCCCTTCGCCGCTGAGTGACCTCGCCGACACCATCGATTTCGTCGGCGAAGGTCCTGCTCGAGTCATGGACATTGCCGGCCAGCACTTCCCGCTGGCACCGGGCACTCACACCGGCAGCGACCTGCACACCGTGCTCGCGCGCCAACACTACCGACCCGCGTTCTGGCGCCTCAGCAACCACGAAGGAAACTATCGTCGATTCTTTGACATCGACGGACTGATCGGCGTGCGCGTTGAACTGTCCGAGGTATTTGATCGGACGCACAACTTCATGACGACGTTGAGCGATGACGAGCGCATCGCGGGTTGGCGTGTCGATCACGTCGACGGACTAACGGATCCAAGCGCCTACTTGGATCGACTCGCAGACGTCGCGACCAGCCGTCGAGTGACGCGCCCGCTCGTCCTGGTTGAGAAGATCTTGGCGCGCGATGAACGACTACCAACGTCGTGGCGTACCGACGGGACGACAGGTTACGAGTTTGCGGACGTTGCGGGCGGCCTCTTCGTGAGTGAACGGGGCGCTCGCCAACTCGCGGACGTCAGCGCGGCACTTGCCGGCGAATCGGTTACATTCGACGAACTCGAACACAGCGCAAAGCGAGAAGCCCTTTTTGGTTCCTTCGACGCTTCCCTCGAACGGTTGGCTCGTCTTTCCATGCAGTCGCTCAATGAACTACACCCCGGTCACGATCTGTCGTGGTTTGACGTTCGGCGAGCGCTCACGGAGATCACTGTGCATCTCGACGTCTACCGCACATACTTCACCGACTCTCGCTTCGAACCCGTCGACTGCCAGCGACTCGAGCGCGCGGCGCGCGCGGCCGCACAGAGCCTCTCTGGAGAAAGTCGTCGTGCGACTAACTTGATCACCCACCTCCTCAGTTCTTCGAAACCCGCCACCCTAGAACTGATCCAACGATGGCAGCAGTTGAGTTCGGCGGACATGGCGAAAGGTGGGGAAGATACGGCGACGTACCGCTACCTCGGGCTACTCAGCCACGCCGAAGTTGGTTGCAATCCCGATCACTCGAGTGCGGAACCCGCTCAATTCCATCGCCTGGCTGCAGATCACCTGACGTACCCCTTCGCTCTCAACGCCACGTCAACACACGACTCCAAGCGCAACGAGGACTCACGAGCGCGCCTCTTTACCCTGTCCGAACTCCCGGACGAATGGGCAACGATCGTGCGACGATGGCACAAACGTCTTCAGGTTGGTGACGACCAGCTCGGCGCCGAGGACGAGCTCCGGGTGTACCAGAGTTTTGTGTGTCTGTGGCCCCACGACTCGTCACAACTTCCCCAGGCGATCGTTCGCCGAGTCCAGGATTACGCCGTGAAAGCCGCGCGTGAAGCAAAACTTCACACCAGTTGGACTGACCCGGTGGTGCACTATGAGCGTTCACTGCGGAACTTCGTCCGCCAAGTAGCAAGCGACGAACGCTTCGTACGCGATATTGGCCGCTTCGTGCGCCGTATCGATCCCGCCGCTGTGACGAACTCGCTCGCCACGGTCGTACTGAAGTGCGTCGCCCCCGGCATTCCCGATTTCTATCAAGGAACCGAGCTCTTCGAGTCCACCCTGACCGATCCGGACAATCGACGCCCCGTCAACTACTCGCGACGTCGAACACTCCTGGCTCACCTACCCGATCGCGACGCGGACGAGACAACTCGTTCGTTGGCGCTACGTGCGATGGTCGAAAAGGGAGACGCGAGCGCGCTCAAGATGTTCGTCACGCGCGAGCTCTTGCGGCTCAGAAAGGAGCGCCGCGAACTCTTCGCGTACGGGAGCTATCAGGTCCTCCCGGCAACCGGCTCTCTCAAGGGTCATGTAGTCGCAGTCGCCCGCCGCCACGACAATCAATGGGTTATTGCCTGCGTGTCTCGTCAGACCATGACGATCGCGGGACCTGGCCGGTATCCAACGGGCAATATCTGGACGGGAACGAAACTGCCACTGGGTCAGGACGCGCCGACCGACTTCGTAGACGTTTTGACGGGTGCCACACTTTCTCCACAGCGCGGCCGTCTCGACGTCGCAGAATGTTTCGACAATGCCCCCGTGAGCATTCTCATTGGCGCCAGTACATAAGAGCTGGCTCCGATCGCCGGGTTCGCCTAATTGATGCCCGTGAGGAGATCGAGCATGTCTTCGGCGTGTTCCTCTTCGACTGCGAGTATCGATTCCAACATCCGGCGAGTTGTCGTGTCACCATCGCCAATCCAGGCAATTATTTCTGAATAGGCGGCGATCGCCACTCGTTCAGCGACGAGATCTTCGCGAATCATTGCCTCTAACTCTTTCGACGAGTCGTACTCCGAATGACTTCGACCAGTCAGCGTGTCAGGGTTGAAGTCAGGTTCGCCGCCTAACTGCTGAATGCGAGCCGCGATCTGATCGGCGTGGTCCTGTTCCTCGCTCGCATGTTCGAGAAATTCGTCGGCGGCCGATTGGGCGTTCAATCCATCTGCCGTGAAGTAGTGGCGCTTGTAGCGAAGGACGCACACGATTTCTGTCGCCAGTGCCTGATTGAGCACGTAGATGACACGATCGAGATCAGCGCCGTAGGCGTCGGTCACAGGACCTTTTTCAATATTCTCGCGTGCGCGCTCGCGCAGTATCTTCACGTCGGTCAGAAACTCTTCCATAGGTTCGCCCTTTTCTAAGCTCGTGGGAGACATTCCCGATGCACTTCGCCGCTAAAACTCTCTTCGTCACACTTTCCGTCGCGTCCTAATGGAGTTGATCAGTTATCGTCGCCCATGGTTTCAGGGTCGTCTTCGTC
>JBAQZL010000092.1:0-2366 GCA_049790955.1 Acidimicrobiales bacterium | reverse complement strand
TTGCGCGACCGGCTCGCTGAAGAACTTGTTCGTCGAATCCCGAACACGATCGAGACCAGCAGCCGCCACGTGAAGACGGCAGGTAACTGTCATGTGCGCTTTGGTGATATTGAGGGAAGCCAGCTCGTGGCCGCGCTCGACAGTCTCGGAGTCTGCGCGTCGACCGGTTCAGCGTGCACGAGTGAAGGCGCAGAGTCGAGTCACGTGCTGCTTGCCATGGGTCTGTCAGAGAAAGAGGCCAACTCGAGCGTCCGGCTGACGCTCGGCGCGACCACGACCGAGCAAGACGTCGACCTGGCCATACAAGCGATCGAGACGTCCGTAATCGGATTACGTCTTCGTCACGCTGGATGACTGTTCTTCGTCGGACGGACCTCGTAGGCGCATAGTTTTCAAGCGGGGACGAACCGGATCGATAGGCAAGTGGAGGCGAGTTCAACTGGCGCTTTCCTTCGGCGGCCTGGTCAGCCGACCGCGGTTACGTCGAGTGATCTCAAGGTCTTGGCAACCATTGCGTCGTCGTTCGATTCGATCGTCCTGAAGTCGACGATCGTTGAACCATCGCGGACGCGCGCGATGATCGGTATAGAAGCGCCGCGAAGCTTCGACGTGTAGTCACCCTGAATCGCGATCGCAACGGAGGGTATCTCGAAGCCGGGAAGCGCGCCCCCGCCCGCTAACGCGAGGCTGTCGACGACCTGACCGACGCCCACCGCCTCCGCCCGTGCGCGCAGTGATTCAACAGGCTCAGTTGCTAATCGCCAAAAGGGAATCGAGGATCCGTCGCGGGCCAAGTACGCGAGTGCAGTGGCCTGAAGCGCCTCGAGCACCAGCGAGCCCGGTCGCAGTGCGCGATAGAGAGGGTGCTGGGCGCACGCCTCGACAAGGTCCGCCCGGCCCGCGATGACGCCTGCTTGAGGGCCTCCGAATAGCTTGTCACCTGAAAACGTGACGAGGGCAGCGCCGGACTCGAGTGATTGGCGCGCGGCGGGTTCCGAGTTCAGCCAGGCTGGCGGCCCGCCAAGCAACCAAGGTGTCGTGGCGTCGAGCAGGCCAGATCCAATGTCGTAGACAACCGGGGGACCGAGCGAGGCTAGCTCGGACACGCTCACGCTCTGCGTGAAGCCGACAACTCGATAGTTCGACTGATGGACCTTGAGGACGATCGCCGTCTCCTCTCGGCAGGCTTTCGTATAGTCCTTCAATCGGGTCTTGTTCGTCGTACCAACGTCAACGAGCTGAGCTCCTGAGGACGCGAGCACCTCAGGTATGCGAAACCCCCCTCCAATTTCCACCAGTTCCCCTCGACTCACGATGACGCGATGCCCATTCGCGAGAGCCGAGAGTGCGAGCATGACAGCGCTCGCGCCATTGTTGACCACCACTGCCGATTCGGCGCCAATTAGTTTTGCAATCAAGCTCGCACCGTGGCTGCGCCGATCACCTCGGCGCCCCGACGAAAGATCAAATTCGAGATTCGTGTAACCGGTTGACGCAATCTGACCAAGGGGTGCGCGACCGAGATTGGTATGCAGTAACACGCCAGTCGCGTTAATGACCGGACTCAACAGAGCTTTCGCTGTTTCGTTGGCGTAGGCGCGCGCCAGACTTGCATCGCCTTGGGCAATTGAGGCGCGGGCGGCGTCCACGAGTAGCGGGTGAGGTAGCCCTGTGTCGGCGAGCGAACGAGCTAGGGCGTCTACGGAAGGTGGCCGCGCACCTGTCGGATAACTCACGCGGTCAAGATTGCGCGCGGGTCGCCCGACACGACTCGACCGACCACCGCAAACCCTTCTGAACTCAATTTGTCTGCCGATTCTGGAGACACCGACGCAAGAAGCCCACCGGACGTTTGAGGGTCGTAGGCGAGCGCTTCGTGGTCCGAATCGGCCTCGACGAGGACGTGACCTTCTAAGTACTGTCGATTTCGAGCGTCTCCGCCAGTGCGTACTCCCTCCCGTGCAAGACGCAGCGCACCGGGAAGGTACGGCACGGCCAAAGATTCAAAGATGAGCACCGCGTCAGATCGCTCAGCAATCTCCCAGCCGTGACCAAGAAGACCGAAGCCGGTGACGTCGGTGACCGCATGCACTGACGGACCCAGATCCTGCAGCACCAGAGATGACCGTTGGTTGAGTTCACGCATGGCGACAACAGCACCAGCCTTCTCGTCGGTGGTGCCGCCCGCGAGAACGATGCCGGTACCAATACTTTTCGAAAGTACAAGGACGTCACCCGATCTGGCGCCACTCTTGGTAAGGATCCGATCGGGATGCACAGTCCCTTGCACGGCAAGTCCAAATATCGGTTCCTCGGAGCGAATCGTGTGCCCACCCGCGATGACACCGCCCGCCTCGGCAACGATC
>JBAQZL010000091.1:0-25160 GCA_049790955.1 Acidimicrobiales bacterium | reverse complement strand
CTTCATGGACCTGCAGTCGGCGAGGTTGATGACCATCAACGCCGCCGAGAAAGTCGCGAACAATGACCCCGACGCGCGCACCGCCATCTCGGCGATCAAGGTGTTCGTACCCGCGGCTTACCACCGTGTGGTCGACCGGGCCATCCAGGTGTGGGGTGGCGCGGGGGTGAGCAACGACCTCCCGCTCGCTCAGATGTATCTGACGGCGCGCATCCTGCGCCTCGCGGACGGGCCGGACGAGGTTCACAAAATTTTAATGGCGAAGAACATAATCCATCGTTACGAGGCAGGTGACGGCTGGAATTTCGGATCCTGAGTTCCTGAGAATTCTGAGACAGGGAACCATTTGATCCCAAATGACTAGTTCCGAATTGAGACGCGCGACTCCCCACGAGCCGTCTGTGGAGCCTCCGTCAAAAATATGTAATGCCATTACATATTGCTCGCACTCTAGATTGCAGGGAGTGACTTGAGCGACGGCCCGTCACAGTGAGATACCTGGTTGGAGGCAGAGAACCAAATGACGGTTGGTAAGGGGGTCGGTGGGACGCGTCGCCGCATCATAGAAAGTACTGAGTTTTTGTTGGCTCAGCGCGGCAGTAACGACCTTCACTTGGCCGACGTTGCGGAACACGCCAAAGTGGGACTTCAGACGATTTACTACCACTTCGATTCACGCACTCAGTTGATCGCCGAAGCGCAGGCTGCAACGTACTTACGCCTCATCGGGCCCTTGCACGAGTATCTCGCGACCGCGGAGAAGGCCATCGCCGATCGCGACGAAGCGAGGTTCTGGGATGCGCTGGGAGAAAACGTTATCCTCGCGTGGTCGTACGGAAAGTCTGACGATCAATGGCAGACCACCAAACTTCTCATTGACATATGGGCTGACGATCGAACTCGTACTGAGTTTCGCGCCGGATTGGAAGTACAGACCGAACGATGGATCAAAGCAATTGATGCGGCCAAGCCCCTTGGTTGGATCAAGCCCGACCTCGATACGTACGCGCTCGTCACCTCGTGTTGGGCGGGCTCCATCGGTCAAGCGCTCTTTGTCAACTCCGCGAAGATCCACTACACGCCGGAAAGTATTCATGATTTTTTCGTGGACATGGTTCGGGTGGTGCCCGATACAGTCGAGCCCACAACGCCGTCGGACGAGCCCACGAATTCGGGCGAAAATCTGTAACCCGATGTCAAGTATTTACGAACACGCGTCGAAGAGTTGGCGCCAGAAATAACGACCAGACAAGTTGGTCGCGGCAATGAGGATTACATAGACTGCAGGCGGCTTCCGACAATATTCGGGGACAAGACAAGGGTGGGTAGAGATGGTCAAGGCGAAACTCTCGACGGTCGCTTCTCCGACTCACCAGGCGCCGTCCGTCAAGTCGTATGAAACGGGTGGAAAGGCCGCCGCCACGAGACGCCGACTTCTCGATGCCGCCGCATTGGTACTGGCCGACAAAGGCTTCACGCGGATGAGGCTTTCTGACGTTGGCGAAGTCGCCGGGGTGCAGGCACCAGCGATCTACTACCACTTCAGCAACAAAGAAGAACTTGCGAGCGAAGTCTTCGTCGCGGGGCTGATTCAATGTCGTCTCACACTCGAGAACACGTTGAAGGCGCACGAGGACGACGACCCACTCGAACGACTCGCGATCGCCATCGACGCGCATCTGCGCATGTCCGCTCGCCAGTCGGACTACACGCGTGCCTGGATTCATCGCATCGCCGGTGACGTTCCGGCGCAGGTGCAAGAGCTGTGCCAACCCGACGAGCGTGCGTACGCGCGAGTGTGGACTCGTCTCATTGGCGAAGCAAAAGAAGCGGGACTGCTGCGAGACGACATTGACTCGAAAGTCGCCCAGCAACTTTTGATCGGCGCTTTGAACGCCCTCTCCTTTGCCTGGAAGGCGGGGCGCTCGTCGTCGGTCGATGCAGTCGTGTTGAGTGCCCAGCAGATTTTGCTCTCGGGACTTTCGTTTGAAGAACGCGACTGGGCAACTATCGACGCCCGCGAGGAGACTGTCAACTCCTAAGTCGAATTCGCCGCATCAACGGTGACGATGATAGGAAGGACGACAGTATGTCCGACTCTTCTTCGCCCGTTGAGGGCGCAGCGCACGCTTCGGCGGAGAGTGCTGCTGGACCACTCGCTGGAATTCGTGTCCTCGAACTCGCTGCCGTCATCATGGGTCCCTACGCCGGTCAACTGCTTGGCGACCTCGGCGCCGACGTCATCAAGGTAGAGCACGGGGTCATCGACAGCAGTCGCGTCATGGGTGGTGGTCCCGACCCAGAACTATCGGGCATCGCCCTCAATCTGCATCGCAACAAACGCTCCGTTGGTCTTGACGTGAAGACGCCCGAAGGTCACGAGGTGCTTCTGCAACTTCTCGCCACGTGTGACGTCTTCATCACCAACATCCGCCCAGCGTCTCTCGCGCGACTGGGTCTCACGTACGAAGATCTCGCCCCGTCGATGCCGCGCTTGGTGTATTGCCAGTCCCAAGGATTCGCCACCGGTAGTGACGACGAAGATCGTCCCGCCTACGACGACATCATTCAAGCCATGACGGGACTTCCCTGGTTGAATCAGGAGGTTCTCGGCCAGACCGCATTCATGCCGACGCTCATTGGCGACAAGGTGGTCGGACTCACCATTGCCTACGGCGTGCTGGCCGCATTGGTGCACCGTGAACGAACCGGTAAGGGGCAGCGAGTGGAAGTTCCCATGTTTGACGCGGTGTTGTCCTTCAATCTGGTGGAGCACCTGAGTCGGGCGGCCATTCCCGGTGGCCCGGCGGGATACAGCCGGATCATGTCGTCGCAGCGCGGTCCGCACCGCACTCTCAATGGCTACGTCGCGATCATGCCGTATACGGACGCCAATTGGACGGCGCTGTGCGGCGCGGTCGATCGGATGGATCTCCTGGAACGTCCGTGGTTTGCCAACCACAAGAGTCGTCTACTCCAAGCCGACCGAGTCTTCGGCGACCTGGCCGAGATCGTCGCGGAGCGCACAACCGAAGAGTGGCTCGAGATATGCGGGTGGCACGATATCCCGGCCAGCGCGGTTCCGTCACTTGACGACGTCGTGAACGACATGGCGCTGCACCGCGGAGTGCTAGAAGACGCGACTCATCCGGTCGTTGGTGCGTATCGCCAGATTGCCCCCGCCGTCACGATGTCGGCGACGCCTGGCTCCATCCGACGACACGCGCCTCTCGTTGGCGAACACACTGTGGAGATTCTCACCGAGCTGGGCTACTCCGACGACGAGATTGCGTCTCTCATCGCCAGTCGGACCGCGCGCAGTATGAGAGAACGCAACGACGAGTCGCCGGACGTCGCGTGAGTTCAAACTCTCTTAGGCTCACATCGTGAGCGGACCGCTGGCGGGACTGAAGGTTCTCGAGTTTGCCAGTATCGGACCCGGTCCCTACGCGGGAATGCTGATGGCCGACCTCGGTGCCGACATCTTGCGCGTTGAACGAGCAGGATCGGTGCGTCAAGGGCCGGCGGACGATCTCTTACTGCGATCGCGGCCCTCGATCGTCGTTGACCTCAAGAGCGACGTGGGACGTGAACTCGTGTTGGAACTAACCGAGAAATCCGACGCCGTCATGGAAGGATTTCGTCCCGGGGTCATGGAGCGTCTCGGGCTCGGGCCTAACGAGCTCTTGACCCGCAACCCGCGACTTGTCTACGGGCGAATGACCGGGTACGGACAGAGCGGACCGCTGTCGGCGAGAGCAGGTCACGACATCAACTACATCGCGGTCTCGGGTGCGCTCTGGCCGCTGGGCCGCGCGAGCGAGCGACCCAGTGCGCCGATGAATCTGGTCGGGGACTTTGGCGGGGGTGCGATGTTTCTCGTCGTGGGCATGCTCGCCGCGATGATCTCTTCGAAGTCAACGGGCGAGGGTCAAGTCGTTGACGCCGCCATGGTGGACGGATCGGCGTCGTTGCTCACGATGATGCACTCACTTCTAAACATGGAGTTCTGGCATGAAGAGCGTGGTGTCAATATCTTGGACTCGGGCGCACACTTTTATGAGGTGTACGAGACGAGCGATCAGAAGTATGTGGCGGTCGGTGCGGTTGAGGCGAAGTTCTACGACGAACTTCTACGAGGGCTCGGACTCGAATCCACTGATCTGCCGGCTCAGATGGATCGCACGCAGTGGCCCGCCATGAAGGAACGCTTCGCGGCGATCTTCGCGGCGAAGACTCGCGATGAGTGGACGGCGATATTCGCTGACAGGGATGCGTGCGTGACCCCCGTGTTGTCGCCACGCGAGGCGGCTCGCCACCCATACAACACGGAGCGCGACGTCTTTGCGCTCGAACCGGTGATCCAGCCCAATCCGGCGCCGCGGTTTTCGAAGACGCCAGGCTCCATTGGAGACGAGGCGTCGACTGATTCAGCGAAAACTCTCCGGCGCTGGGGGTTCAGCGACGAACGACTCGAGTCGCTCCGCGATAGCAGAGCATTCGCCTAAATACCTTTCTCAATCTGGGAAGTTCCGTCGCCCAGTTTCTCGACCGGATCATCGGTCGATCTGACACACTGGGTAAAGAGCCGTTGACGACAACGAAGCATCGAGAGGTCTCATGAAGCGCATCACCCACTGGATTGACGGAAAGCCCTTCATCGGCGACGCGGAGCGCCACGGGAAGGTCTTCAATCCCTCCACCGGTGCGCAAAGCGGCGAAGTTGACTTCGCCTCCGTCGCCGAAGTCGACGCCGCTGTCGCAGCAGCGAAGGCAGCGTTTCCTGCGTGGCGCGCGACACCGCTTGCGAAACGCACGGCGGCACTGTTTGCGTTGCGCGAGCTAGTAGTTGCTCACGCCAGTGAGCTCGGTGACCTGATTGTCGCGGAGCACGGCAAGGTGAAGAGTGATGCGGCAGGCGAGGTAGCTCGGGGACTCGATGTCGTCGAGTTTGCGTGCGGGATCGCGCAGCTATTGAAAGGCGAGTTCAGCGAGAACGCGTCGACGGGGGTCAACGTGCATTCGCTGCGACAGCCGCTCGGGGTCGTCGCGGGAATCACCCCGTTCAACTTTCCGGCCATGGTTCCAATGTGGATGTTCCCTCTCGCGATTGCGACGGGCAACACTTTTGTGTTGAAGCCGTCTGAGAAGGACCCGTCGGCCTCAATCCTGCTGGCCGAACTTGTCGCTGAAGCGGGCGTGCCGAACGGCGTCTTAAACGTCATCCAAGGTGATCGCGTGGCGGTCGATCGGATTCTCACTCATCCCGACATTGCGGCCGTGAGTTTCGTCGGTTCGACAGCGGTTGCTCGCTACATCTACGAAACAGCGGCTCGCGAGGGTAAGCGCGTGCAGGCTCTTGGTGGTGCGAAGAATCACATGGTCGTGCTTCCCGACGCCGATCTCGCTGACGCGGCCGAAGCTGCCGTGAGCGCCGGATTCGGATCGGCCGGCGAGCGTTGCATGGCAGCGTCAGTCCTTGTCGCGGTTGGCGGTTGCGGGGACGAACTTGTGGAACGCATCAAGGCCCGCGTGGCGCGGCTTACCGTCGGTCCCGGTACGGATGAGGCGTCTGAGATGGGTCCTCTCGTGACCTCGGACCATCGCGACAAGGTCGCTTCCTACCTCGGCATTGGCGAAGACGAGGGCGCCAGCGTGGCCATCGACGGCCGCAGTCCGGACATCGCGGGAGACCCCAACGGTTTCTGGCTCGGACCGTGCCTCATCGACAACGTCACCGAAGACATGAAGGTCTACACCGATGAGATATTTGGGCCCGTGCTTTCTCTGGTGCGCGTCGACACACTGGACGACGCGTTGGGACTGATCGACCGCAACGGATACGGCAACGGTGCCGCGATCTTTACCAGCGACGGAGGAGCGGCGCAGCGATTCGAAACGGAAGTGGACGCGGGCATGGTGGGAATCAACGTCGCGATTCCCGTTCCCGTCGCGTACTACTCCTTCGGTGGATGGAACAGTTCGCTCTTTGGTGACTTGCACGTCTATGGACCCGATGGCGTGCGCTTCTATACGCGAGGTAAGGCCGTCACGAGCCGTTGGCAAAATATCGGTCAACACCACTCGTCGCTCAACTTTCCAAGTAGCGGCGCTACTCCTCAATCCAATGCCGGAGGGAAGTAACTACTTCTTTACCGTTTTATGACCCCCTCGATACCTCATTAATTCCGATACCAAGCGTTCGACTCTCGGGCTGAGCGCCTCCGCAGTTGCAGCCGTCCTCTGGGGATTTGGCGGCATCTTCGTCGCCTTGACGTTCGCCTCAGGATTAGTCGTCGCGTTCTATCGCCTGTGGCTCGGCGCAGTCGTGCTGACGATCATCACCTACTCCTTAGGAAAGCGCATCACGTGGTCGACACTGCGCGCGACCTGGCTGGGCGGCCTCTTCCTGGCGGGCGACATGACAATGTTTTACAGCGCGGTGCGACTCACGAGCATCGTGGACGTCTCGGTCATCGGGGCCTTTCAGCCGGCGTTGGTCCTGATCGTGGCACGGCCTCTCTTCGGCGAACGCATGAGTCGCGCAGATGTGGCCTGGATAGTTCTTGCCATGGCGGGAGTCTCCGTCGCTGTTCTCGGACCCGGCGCGGCAGGCCACGACCGCGTACTGGGCGACCTCTTGGCTCTCGGCGCGTTGTTGAGCTTTTCGGCGTATTGGCTCGTTTCGAAGCACGCGCGAGAGTTGACCGACGCGATGGAATACACGGCCGGAGTGACCATATTCGCGGCACTCGGAGCCACTCCCATTGTTTTGCTATCGAGCCAGTCGCTCGGTCGGATACACCTCAGTGACTGGCTGTGGATTGTGTTGCTCGCGGTAGTGCCGGGTAGCGGGCACCTGGTCATGAACTGGGCTCATCGATTCGTCGACGCGTCAATCTCGTCAGCGATTAGTTGTCTCGCACCTCTGGTGGCGGCGGTGCTGGCGATACCGATCCTTGGGCAATCGCTTTCGCCGCTGCAGGTGGGGGGAGTGGTCGTGGGTCTCTCGGCCATCGCGGTGGTTGCCGCGCGTCACCGACAACCAGCGCAACCGCAGGTCGAGTAGGACGTACTACTCAGCGCTTGAGCTGAGTCCTTTCAGCAATGTTTCCGTGGCGATGGCACTTGCACGTTCGACCCCGTTCTCCAGATAGGGGAGTGTGCGAGATGCTCCAAAGATCATTCCCCCAAACAAGTTGGAGAGCACCTCCAGGGGAACGTCGGAACGCAGAGTTCCGTCCGTCATCCCACGTTGGATCACTGAGCGAATGGGCTCGCCAATGCGTCGATCAACGTCGTCTTTGTCAATGAACTCGTGCTGGGCGCGGATGAATTCAAACTTGGCCCCGCAGGCCAAAATGGCACGAAAGATACGCGCTATCGCTTCGCTGACCGGCACGTGATCAAGATCTGCCGCCTCAAGACGGGCGCTGGCGTCGTCGATGGCGGCGTTGGCGAGCGCACTCATGAGTTCCTCGCGCGTTGAGAAGTAGCGATATAGGGTGGCGCGACCCACGCCCGCCGCGTCGGCAAGCTCGGACATGATTGCCGAATCACCTCTCGTGATCAGAAGTGTTGCTGCGGCGTCGAGGATCGATTGACGGATGTGATCCTTCACCACTTGTCGTTGCGCCACGCGGCCACTGTATCATCTCTATCTCAGGAATTGACAGACGTGACTTATCATGAGATGATAATGTCTCACATAATCCCTGGGTATCCCCCTACGTCAAGGAGTCGTTTTCGTGCGAGCAATAGCAACATGGTGCGTTCAGCATCGTCGGACGGTTGTACTTTCATGGCTGGGCGCGCTCATCGTGATCTCGATCTTGGGCATCTCTGCGGGTAGCGACTACTCAAACACCTTCTCGCTGCCGAATACGCAATCGACCGATGCGCTCCATTTGCTCCAAGCAGTATCGCCCAAGGTGTCGGGCGACGTCGAGCAGGTCGTGTTCGAATCGACTCACGGGCAGAAGATCACGAGCGCGGCAAATACTGCGCGGATCACCGCCGACCTCGCGAAGATCTCAAAGATTTCCCACGTGACGAATATTGTGTCGCCACTGTCGAGCGCGGGCGCAGCTCAGATCAGCAAGAGTCACACTGTCGCCTTCGCCAGCGTCACCTTCGATGAGCTGGCTCAAAATATTCCTCTCTCTGTCGCGAACAAGCTCGTCTCGACGGCGCAGTCTGCCGACAGCGCTGACCTCCACGTGGCCGTCGGCGGCCAATTGGCCGAACTGACCAACAAGATCTCGGTGGGTGGACTTCCGCTGGGCGTGCTCGCCGCCGGCATTGTGCTGATGCTGGTGTTTGGTTCACTCCTCGCCATGGCGCTCCCTCTGATCTCGGCGCTCGCGTCACTCGGCATTGCGACCGGACTCATTGAACTACTCAGTCACGTTATGAAGATGCCGCAGTTTGCCTCAGAGCTCACGTTGCTCATTGGGCTTGGAGTGGGCGTCGACTACGCCCTCTTTATCGTCACGCGCCACCGCCAAGGGCTGATTGCGGGGCACGACAACGAAGAGTCCATCGTGAACGCCGTGAACACCTCAGGTCGCGCGGTGCTGTTTGCGGGGATCATTGTCTGCATCGCGCTTCTCGGGATGTTTGCCCTCGGAGTGAGCTTCCTCTATGGACTCGCGGTGGCGGCGTCACTCGGAGTTCTGTTGACCATGGTCGCAGCGCTGACGTTGCTTCCCGCCCTTCTCGGTTTCATTGGACCCAAGGTGCTCTCGCGTCGTCAGCGAAAGAGTCTGAGCGCTAGCGGACCACGCGTCGTGGGTGCCGCCGGCAGCAGAAGTTTCTGGTCTCGCTGGGCTGACTTCGTCAACCGACGCCCCGTCGTCCCCGCGTTGCTAGCGCTCGGGGTGGTCATCGTGATTGCCCTGCCGTTCTTCTCGTTGCAACTCGGCTCGTCGGACCAAGGCAACGACCCCGCGGGCACCACCACGCGTCAGGCGTACGACATGCTCAGCCAGGGTTTTGGACCAGGATTCAATGGCCCGCTGCAGCTCGTGGCCGAGATCAAGAGCCCGGCCGAGAAGGCCACGTTCACGCACGTCGTGAGCGCGGTCTCGAAGCAGTCGGGTGTCGCTGAAGTCCCGAGCCCCACGTTTATTCCGGCGAAGAACGGCGACGAGGTTGCGCTCGCTGACGTCTTTCCCACCACGTCGCCTCAAGCCAGTGCCACGACAAATCTTGTTGAACGACTGCGAAACACGGTGGTGCCGAGCGCGGTAGCTGGTTCGAAGCTCACCGTGTTGGTCGGAGGTTCGACGGCGATCTATATCGACTTCGCTCACGTTCTCTCGGCGAAGCTTCCCCTGTTCATTGGTCTCGTCGTGCTGCTGTCGTTCCTGCTCCTCGCCATGGTGTTTCGAAGCGTGCTCATACCTCTCATCTCGGCCGCGCTCAACATATTGTCGATTGGCGCCGCCTTCGGAATTCTCGTTGCGGTGTTTCAGTGGGGTTGGCTGGACTCGGTCTTTGGCATAGGTGCGACCGGCCCGATCGAGTCGTTCTTGCCGGTGATGCTCTTCGCCATCGTCTTTGGACTCTCGATGGACTACCAGGTCTTCTTGGTGACGAGAATCCATGAGGAGTGGGTGAAGACCGGTGACGCCAAGCTGGCTGTTCGAAACGGACTCGCCGCGACGGGCAAGACCATTAGTGCCGCCGCCCTCATCATGATTCTGGTCTTCGGCTCATTCGTCCTCGGTGGCGAAGTCGTCATTAAGGAGTTCGGCCTCGGGCTCGCCGGAGGGATCCTCGTGGACGCGTTCGTCATTCGCATGGCGGTCGTCCCCGCGATCTTGACCCTGCTGGGGCGTTCCACCTGGTGGTTCCCCAACTGGCTCGAGCGGATTCTTCCCAACTTCGCATTTGAAGACAGTGACGCGCCCGCCTCGAGTACCGAGTCGAAGCCGAGTGACGGAGATGAACGAATCGAAGTCCTCGACCCTGTGAGTTGAGGACCCGCTTCGTGAAACTGACGTCGACTACCTGCTACGTAGTGCTTCAATTTTGTTGAAGCGAAAGCACTCGCGTACGTGGTCGTTTACCATGCCACTCGCTTGCATGAAGGCGTAACAGATTGTCGGACCGACAAATTTGAATCCGTCTTTGCGTAAGCGCGCGCTCATCGTGGCGGCCGCTTGCTGGCCGTCCTGGTCGCTGGCGCCAAGAGACCAGATGTAGTCAGAGAAACTGCCCTGCTCGCGTTGAATGTCGAGGACCGCCTGGGCGTTCGTCGTCACCGACACGATCTTCGGTCGATGGCGAATTACGCCAACGTCGCTCATGATTTCATCGACCTGCGCGTCGTCGAACTTAGCGACAACTTTCGGATTGAAGTTCTTAAAGGCGCGGCGGTAACCCTCTCGACGACGAAGTACCGTGATCCAACTAAGACCTGCCTGCGCACCTTCCAGCGAGAGAAGCTCGAAGAGTTTGTCATCGTCGTGCAATGGCACGCCCCATTCGAGGTCGTGGTAGCTGACGTAGAGTTCATCGTCGCCGCACCAACTACATCGCTGGCGTCCGTCGCTCACGAGTTTCTCTGCCGTTGCTCTTGCGTCAGATCGACGACGTCGGCTGCAGTCCCGCGAGGACGATACTCACGCATCTCTGCAGTGCTTCGTCATCCGAACCGGAGTGACCGGCTGCGTGACACGTACCCATCACGAGGTTCAGAATGTCTTGCGTGTGAACGTCACCCCGTATGGCCTTGGCGTCCACTGCGCGTTGACGAAGCACGTCGATGCGTGCCATCAGTTCGTCCACGCGATCGGAGAAGCGCGCCTTAATGTCAATTCCCGCTTGGCCCAGCGCTTCGAAGAGGTCTTGCTTGTCAGCGGCCTGGCGAGCGAACTCACGAAGAAACGCGTCGAGCGCAGCGCCCGGTTCGGTATCGGTGTCGAGAAGAAAGTCATCGGCGGCCGCAATCACGTCATCGATGCGGATAACGACGATGGCTTCGTAGAGAGCTTCTTTGGTGGGGAAGTGGCGATAAAGCGTGCCGATGCCGACGCCCGCGCGTTCGGCGACGATGTCGATGGGAACCATCACACCGTCCAGCGCAAAGATCTCTTCGGCGGCTTTGAGAATCTTTTCGTGGTTGCGAAGAGCATCCGCCCGCATCGGTTTCACCTCGTCGCACGAGGGGGTCTGCATTTCGGACGCGTCAGTGTGGCCTGCTCGAACTTCGGCCATCACAAAACCTCCCGAGGTTGACTTGACAAACGGAACCCACGTTACTATTATCGTACGGGAAGCGGAACTGACGTTCCGTATAAGTACGAATCACTCTCAGTTTAGCTGAATTTCAGCGAAAAGAGGCTGCTGAGACCGAAAAGCCCCCCGGCGGATATGGAGGATCTGGTGTCTACCAGTCAACTCAGCGAAGTACCGAAAGTCGAAATCCGCGAACTGGATCCCAAGCGCTACTGGGCGCTGGCCGTCATTGGCATCGCCCAGCTGATGATTGTGCTCGACGCATCGGTCGTCATCGTGGCGCTGCCCTCGGCCCAGCACGCTCTGCACATTTCCATCGTGAACCGCCAATGGGTCATGAGTGCCTACACGCTCGCCTTTGGAAGCCTCTTGCTGCTCGGAGGTCGGATCGCTGACTATCTCGGTCGACGTCGCGTGTTCATCATCGGGCTCCTCGGATTCGGCGCAGCGTCGGCGCTGGCGGGTCTGGCCCAGAACTCGACCATGCTCTTCGGAGCACGCGCGCTGCAAGGCGGTTTCGCCGCCGTTATGGCGCCGGCCGCGTTGTCACTCCTGACGGTGACCTTCACTGAGGCCCACGAGCGCGCACGAGCGTTTGGCGTCTACGGCGCGATCGCCGGCAGCGGAGCCGCGATCGGTCTCGTGCTTGGGGGAGTTTTGACGCAGTACGCCTCGTGGCGCTGGACGCTGCTCATCAACACGCCCATTGCTCTGATAGCTGCCGTCATGGCGAGTCGCGTCATTCGTGAGAGTCGCGTGGAAGTTCGCCACAGCTACGACTTGCCTGGCGCGGTCACCTCAACGGGCGGTCTCTTTCTCTTGGTGTACGGCTTCACCATGGTGGCCACGCACGGCTGGGGCGCACCCCTGGTGGTGGCGCTGCTTGTCTCAGCAGTCGTCCTTTTGGGTGCGTTCGTTGTCATTGAGATGCGCGTGGCCCACCCGCTCCTTCCTCTCAAGGTCATCCTCGAGAGGAATCGCGGTGGATCGTTCCTGGCGTCGCTCTTCGTGGGCATGGCGCTGCTCGGCACGTTTCTTTTCTTGACGTACTTTCTCCAGGGCATCCTCGGTTACAGCGCACTGCGCACCGGTTTCGCCTTCCTCCCCTTCTCCGCTGGCATCATCATCGGCGCCACCCTCTCCAGTCGTTTTATGCCCCGCACCGGTCCCAAGATGTTGATGGTCGCGGGACTGTCACTGGCCACCCTCGGACTGCTCTGGTTTACGCGTCTCGGAGTGAACAGCTCGTATCTCACGCACGTACTTGGCGCGGAGATTCTTGTCAGCATCGGCATGGGGTTGGCCTTCGTACCGATGAACTCGACGGCGCTCTTTGGTGTCGAAGAGGACAGCGCGGGAGTTGCCAGTGCGCTGGTCAATACGACGCAACAAGTTGGCGGCGCCCTTGGGACTGCGTTCTTGAACACAGTGGCCGCGTCGTCGACGGCCGCATACCTCGTCTCGCGAGTCGCCTCCTCTACCGTCAAGACGTCCGCGACGGTTCATGGTTACACGACGGCATTTGAAATCAGCGCGTTGCTCGTCGCAATGGGTGCGGTGGTAGCTGGGGTTCTCGTGGGTTCCAAGCGGAGTCACGGAGTGCCCGTGGTCGTTGCGACCCCAGACGAGCGAACACTCGAACTCGCCACGGAGTAAGTGTCGCGACCTCAGTTGGTCGACAGTGGGCGAGGGATCTAGTTTCCCGGCATCTTTTGCAACATGGCGACGAGGTCCTCGCGTCGATAACCGTGTTGACGAGCGACATCGATGAGCTCTTTCATCTTGATGGCGACCACACCACGATCGGGACGACCGGTGACGCGTATTGATCGTCCTCGGCCCATTTCAACGACACCTTCGTCGCGCAAGACGCGCAGGGCGCGCAGGACCGTGTTGGTGTTGACGCCGAGTTCGGCGGCGAGATCTTTGGCCTGGGGGATGCGCTCGCCGGGACTCGCTTCCCCGTCGGCGATCGCCCGGCGAATCTCCGCGGCGACTTGCTCGTGAAGCAACGTCGGGTCGCTCCGGTCCAGTCGCGGGAGTCCAAGGGACTCCTCGTCACGATCTGGACCCTGAGACTTGATAGAACTCATGAAAACAACTATAGTAGCTTCAATGAGCATCGTTACCGATCCCAAAACCAGCCGCGAAATCTTGCCCCAGCCGTCTGAAGTGACGATTGGCGCGGCGGAGCTTCTGTTCAAAGAGGCCAAACAGCGCGAGCGTCGACGTCGGATGCGATGGATCGGAGTCGTTGCGGCGGTCGTTCTCACTGCCGGCGTCGCGGCGGGTGTGGCCTACGGAGTGAGCGGTCCTTCGTCGCACAATGGGAACTCGGTTCCCTCGCTCGCCGCAGGAACGAGCGCCAAGGTATTGACCTGCCAAGGTGCGGACGTCGTTCGACCTCGCACCTACATCATCACGTGCGCCGACGCGTACACGCAACTGACGAACACGCACTGGACTCGCTGGACATCGAAGAGCGCCGTGGGCACGACCACCTTCGCGATGAATCTCTGTAAGCCCTACTGCGCGGCGTCGAAGATGACGTACTACCCGAACAGCGCGGTCAACTTCACGTCACCCGTCGCAACGAAGCACGGTTCGCTGTTCTCACTGTTGACGGTTCGCTACCAATCGGACGGCCACTCGCACGTCTTTGACTTTTCCTTCCGCGGAGATCCCTCGTTCAAGTAGGAGTCGCTGTCGCGACGTAATTGACGTGCGTCACCACGTGGGCCAGTGAGTCGGTAAGGGCCCCGGAGGTCCGTCGGGCTGTGGGAGACCCGGCCGAGAACCGAGAGCCACGAGAAGTGTATTGAAGTTCAGCCCGTAGGCGGTGGAGTTTTCCCCGTTGAACTCGAGATGCGCGGCCGCGTGCGCGATCGGTCCAGGAGGATCGGCCCAGCCCGTTTCGAGACAGGTGGCGGCATCGTGCAGCTGTCCGACGATTGTCGTCGGCGTGACATGTTCGCCAACGGAGACAGTGGGCGTGACGTCCTCCGCGTCATAGACGTAGAGGCCCTTCGCGGGACCGGTCGTCAAGCGGTACGAAATGAACACGCCGCTCGGCCAGCCTGAGGAGTACACATTGGCGACGACGCCGTCGCCCACCGCGTAGATAGGCCCCGAGGCGCAATAGTCAACACCTTGATCAACCTCTTGAGGCAGCAAGGACGTCAGTCCACGAAGCGGGTTGTAGTAGCCGTCGAGAGGCGTATCGTCGATCGCTTCGTAGTAGCCGCCGGTTGTCGCGTCGATCGCGAGAGCACTCGCGAATCCCCCTTCGGGCAGTGTTCGCGACGCCGCGATGGAACCGTGCGATGGCGCGTCGAAGCCGTCAACTTCGCCGTTCGCGTGCAACACGTAGTAGCCAGATCCGCTGGGCAATGCGGCAAGAGCGGTTACGGGATTGCCGTTGTACTTTGCTGTAGTCGGTGTTGCAGGCACGCCATCACCGGATGCGTCGAAGGCGGCAACGCCACCGGTCGAGGTCGCGATCCAATAGCCGCCCGTCGCGGAATCGACGGCGATCGCTACCGCGAGCACGGGCGCCGTCGCGCCGTAGTGAAGAGGCCCTGCGAGTGAACCGTGCGACTTGACTCCGTATCCGTAGACGGCACCGTTGGCGCGAAGCACGTAGTAGCCCGCGCCGCTGGGCGCCGCCGCAATCGCGACGGCCGCCGGGTGCTGTCCCCATCCACCCGACGGGACGAGCGTCTCGCCGTAGGAAGGCGCGTTGAAGGCTTTCACGGAACCGTTGGATGAGAGGATCCAGTAGCCGCCGGTCGTGGCGTCGAGCGCGATGCCCGTAGCCGTAATGCCGACCGGAAGACTGTTCGCACTGAGCGACCCGTAGCTGGTGGCGCCGTAGGCATCGACTTCGCCATTTGCACGAAGCACGTAGTAGCCGTCACCGTTTGCGCCGGCAGTGACAGCAACGACGGCGGACCCGGTAGTCGTTGGTGAACCACTGTACGGAGCGTCGAAAGCAGTAACTGTGGTCGACTGTGCGCCGGAAGCCGGCGTCGTCGCGAAGGGTAAGAATGCCGCCAGCGAGAGCACGGCGAGTGCGCAAGAGGTGGCGGCGGTGCACCGACGAACTAACAAATGACTCCGTTGACGTGAGAGGGAGAACTACGGGATCTCTCAGCGACGCGGAGATCCCGTAGTTCCTATTTAATCGAACTTCCTAGTAGTGGAAGTACTCGGGCATGAAGTCCCCCATGGGGTTCTGCACAAATCCGCTCACGCCTCGCACCTTCAAACTCTTCAGCGACTTTGAGTATTCATTTGTCGTCGCGGGCAGCGGCTCGTAGAGCACCGGCAATTGCTGGGCGGCGTACGTGGCGTACTTCGCAAGCGTCGCGGTGCCGAACGTCGTGGCCTTGATGTCGGTGGTCATCGTTGGGTTGTTGTAGGCGCCAGGATTGAATCCGCCGGTCGGCGTGAAGAGCGTCTCGCCCGAAGGGTAGTAGTCGGGGTCGTAGCCCCACGTGTCGTCCCACGAACAGAACTCCCAGGTTCCTCCGGCGCTGCACGAGGAGATCAGCGGGCTGATGCTCGCCTCGGATGTCGTGAAGTTGAAGCCAATCGAATCCCAGTCGGCCACTTCCGCGTTGAAAGTGTCGTTCTCGGAGGGTGTACCACTCGCCCACGCGATTGTGAAATTAAGGGTGGTGCCCTTCGCGATTCCAGCTCCGCAGTCCTTTGCACCGGAACCCGGCGACGTGCAGGCCATGACGTGCTTGGCGTTGAGCGACCATCCATGACTCGTCAACAACTTCTTTGCGGCCTTCAAGTTGTAGGGATAGGGATTGGCCACGCCCGCGGTCGTCGGGAGCCCGCTAATGGACGTCACGGTTTCTGGTGGTAGGGGGCTGTCGATCGGAAAGGCGTACCCCTTGTCGACGGTCTTAATGATGGCGGACTGGTTGATTGCCTTTTGGAGGGCCTGGCGAACATAAAGCTGTGAGATGACGGTAGATTTTGGATTCTTCTTACCGAAGTTGATCACCGTGTAGTCGAATCCCCAACCGGGCCCGGACGTCAAGGTGTACTTGCTCGCGATCTGGGGCCAGTTGGCTCCCGCCACGCCCGGCTTCGGGGCATTCGCCGAAAGAATCGTGGGGTCGACGTATCCCACATTGATTGACCCTGCTTCGAGAGCGTTTTGCTCCGCGGTGTCTGAGGAGAAGGCCTCCTCCTTCACATACTTGATACCGGGCTGTGCCTTCACGGGACCGGAGTACGTTGCGTTCGGTACGAACGTGGCGTCGCCGAGGTCGTCGATTTGGGACAACTTCCAGGGACCGTCAGCTCCGCTGGTCCAGAATTTTGAGTTGAAGGAAGTGATCTTGGTGGCTTGGTTGTCGAGGTAGGTCTGCACTTTCTTGCAGGCCGCTTCGGTGCTCTTTGCCCCGTAGGCGCCCGTCGCACAGGTCGACGACTTTCCGGGCGCGGTGACGTCCCATGCGCTCGGTAGGGGCGTGATCTCGGAGAGATAGTTGTACAAGATCCAATTGGGATTCACCGAGGTGGTGAACGTGATGGTCACGGTATTACCGGAGCCTTTCGCGCTGGCGACTTGGTCGGGGATTCCGTAGCCGGGGTTGTAGCCGCAGTACGAGGTCGGATTGGCTTTGTAGAGGTTCAAGAAGAACATGACCGACTGGGCGTCGACGGTCTGGCCGTCGGCGAACTTCCACCCCTTCATGTCAATGGTGACGGTCTTGTTGGCGTTCGAGAATTTTGCTGGATTCGCCGAGGAGAGGCTGTAGTCCACCGCGCTCGATCCGGGCGTACCGAACCAGTACGCAGGTCGATAGGTCAAGTACTGAAAGTCAATGAGGTTCTGACCGGAGAAGTACTGACACGCCATGTACGGAAAGATGTAGTTCGGCGCGGCGCCGGGCTGTTCGGCGAACGTGATCGTATTCGTCGGCGTGCTCGCGGTCGTCGCCCCCGCCGGGCTGATCGCCAAGAGGCCCAACGCGACAAATCCCGCTGACAGGATGAGGCGGACTAGACGTGGGACGGCGTTCGTTGTTCTCATGATTTCTCCTCTGGTGATGCAGGCAACTTAATTGGATCGATGAACTATCTAGACACTTGTTGCAAGGTTGGGTAATCGAGGTATCCTCGCTCGTCACCGCCGTAGAAGGTCGAGCGATCAGCCTCGTTGAGCGGCGCATCGGACTGAAGACGTGCCACGAGATCAGGATTGGCGAGGGCGTGCGTGCCCACGGTGATTGCATCGGCGAGTCCTGTCTCGACGTCGAGAAGTCGCGTCTCGAGATCTGCGTTTCCGCGATTGAGGAACAGGATGCCGGGCCAGTGCAGGCGAATGAACTCGACGAGATCTTCGTCCCCTTTGTAGTTGAGGTGAAGGTAGGCGAGGCGCAATGATGACAGCGCGCGCACGAACACGCCGTAAAGAACTTCAACGTCGTCTTCAACGATGTCGTTGAGACTGTTCGCGGGGGAGATGACGACACCGGTGCGTTCGCGTCCGATCTCTTCGGAGACGGCGTCGACGAGTTCGATGGCGAAGCGGATGCGACGTTGCACAGACCCGCCGTAGTCGTCACTGCGAAGGTTCGCGTTGCTTGAAAGAAACTGGTGGGCGAGGTAGCCGTTCGCGGCGTGCACTTCAACACCGTCGGCACCAGCCGCCATCGCGGCAGCTGCGGCGCGTCGATGCTCGTCGACGACGACGGCAATCTCTTTCGCAGAAAGCTCACGCGGCTCGGGCATCTCGAACATGCCGCTCTGCGTGAACATCTTTCCCGAAGGCTGGACTCGCGAGGGGGCGACAGGCTGACGACCGTGCGGCGTATTTGAAGGATGTGAGATTCGACCCACGTGCATGAGTTGAATGACGATGAGTCCACCGTTGTCGTGCACGGCGTCGGTGACTCGTCGCCAACCGGCGATGTGATCGTCGCGGTAGATGCCCGGAGTGAGGGGATAGCCCTGTCCGTCGTCGGAGGGTTGCGTGCCTTCAGTGATGATGAGGGCCATCGACGCGCGCTGCGCGTAGTACTCGGCGTTCATCTCTGTCGGCACGCCGTTCGGCAGCGATCGGGCACGCGTCATGGGCGCCATGACGAGTCGGTGGGGCAGTCGTAAGGCCCCGACGTCGAGCGGCTTCCACAGATTCGAGTTCACGAGACCCTCCATTTCTCAAGGCTTTAGAAGATATCCTACTATTTCTATTGACACGATGGAAATAGTCATCTATCGTCTCACCCCATGACAACTCCCCCCTCAAAATCCAGACCTGTGTCCGCTCGTTCTCTTCGCCGCATCGTGGGTTCGCTGCTCGTGGCGTCGTTCGCCGCGACACCGATTGTGTGGCTCGGCGGCTCGGCTCAAGCCTCGTCAAAAACCTCCACTACTACCACCACCTACAAAATTCCCGCCGGCACCGTTTTGAACGTGGGCGACCAGGAGCAGTTCTTGCAGACGGCCCTCACCGACTCGGGCGCCCTGAAAGGCGCGCCGTACAAAGTCAACTTCGTTGAGTTCGACAGTGGCCCTCTCGTGAACGCCGGCTTCGCTGCTCACCAGATTGATCTCGGCTACATGGGAGACCTTCCCGCGTCGCTCGCTGTTCAGTCGGGTCTGCCCGTGAAGGCCGTGGCGGCGATGCTGCCCATTGGTGCCTCAGAGTTTCTCCTCGCGAAGCCGGGCATCACCTCAATCGCTCAGCTGAAAGGTCAGACCGTGGCGTACACCACGGGCACGGCCGAGCAGGCCTTCGCACTGCGCGCGCTCGCGTCAGCCGGGCTCAGCCAAAAGGACGTAACCCAAGTGAACGTCGCCCTCGCCCAACTCGGCACCGCGCTGGAGTCGGGCTCGGCGGTCGCCTCGGTCGTAAGCATCGAGCAGAAGGTCGAGTACCAGCAGACCAATCCGACGGCCCAAGTGCTCGCCACTCAAGAGACCGTGAAGCCCGCGAGCTACGACTACATGTTGGCCACGACCGCAGCGCTGAACAACAAGGCGAAGTCAGCGGCCATCGACGACTTCACCGTTCGCATGATCAAGGCGGAGAACTGGGTGAAGACGCACGCCGCGCAGTACAACACGGACTATTACGTCAACCTCTTTCACCTCACGAGCACGGAAGCGGAGCAGATCTTGAAAGCCGGTGGCACGTACAAGTACGTCCCACTGAACGGTTCCGAGATCAACGCGCTGCAAAACGTCGTGGACCTCTTAGCGAACGCTGGCGGAATACCAAAGAGCTTCAACGCCTCGCCGCTCTTCTCTACCGCCGTGTCCGCTCGCTACAACGCAATCCTGAAAGCCAACAAGCAAGTTGGCTAACGACTCGATTCGTACGCAGCGGCCCTGGTCGCTTCTTCAGCACCGTCAGATGAGCGCAGTACCTCGTTCAGAAAGGTAGTGGGATGTCTCTACTGAAATTTGCTCCGCACGAAGTCGAGGACGACGTCGTAACTTCGTCGATTGTCCTCACCCCACCCGTCACTCGTGGTCGGCGTCAACGTCGCTTTCGCGTGCCGCGTCTGGTTCGCCGGATCGTCGGTCCGCTCGCGGTCATCATCTTGTGGCAGGTGGTCTGCTCGGCTGGCGTCTTTACGAGTTACGAAGTGGCGTCGCCCATCGCCGTCTTCGACGCCGGTCGACAGCTCGCCGTGCAGGGAGTGTTGCTGCCGAACCTGTTGATCTCGCTGCGTCGCGTGGCCGAAGGTCTCGGCCTCGGGATCATCATCGGTGTGGTGTTGGCCGTACTCTCGGGTCTCTTTCGCATTGGTGAAGATCTGTTGGATCCCGTGGTACAGGCCGCGCGCGCTGTACCGATCCTTGGACTCGTTCCCCTCGCCATCATTTGGTTTGGGGTCGGCGAAATGCCCAAGATCTTTCTCATTGCGCTGGGCTCGACCTTCGCCATCTACATCAACACCTTCGCGGGCATACGCGGGGTGGATACAAAGTTGGTGGAAGCGGGCGAGACCTTCGGGCTGACGCGCTGGGGGCTCGTTCGAAAGATCATCCTGCCGGGCGCGTTGCCGAACTTTCTCATCGGTCTGCGTCTCGCGCTCGTCGGAAGCTGGCTCATTGTCATTGTGGCGGAAGAGATCAACGCCCAGAGTGGTCTCGGCTATCTCATCATGCAGGCACAGACCACCGCCCGCACCGACATCATGATGATGGGCCTGGCCATTTACGCCATTCTCGGTCTACTCGCCGACGCGATGGTCCGACTGTTAGAGCGACGACTCCTCACGTGGCGTCGCGGATTCACGGGGGCCTGATCATGACGATGAAGACACAGTCCATCGCGTTCGATTCGCCCACGGGCGTCACTGTTGTCGCGCGTAATGTCCAGCGCACCTTCAACGGACGCGACGTCCTACGCGACGTGAACTTGACCGTCGAGGCGGACCAGTTCGTCGCTCTCCTCGGTCGTAGCGGCACGGGCAAGAGCACGTTGCTGCGAATTCTCGGCGGACTCGACCCGGACTACGAGGGAGAGGTGTTGGTACCCGAGCGCCGAGCGGTCGTGTTTCAAGAAGCCCGACTGGTGCCGTGGCTGCGCGTGCTTTCGAACGTGTTGCTCGGCCTCGGTTCGCGCGGGGAGAACCGAGCGGCACTGCGTGGTCGTGGGCTCGAGGCATTGGACGAAGTGGGCTTAGCCGAACACGCGCAGGACTGGCCCCTCACGCTCTCGGGAGGTGAGGCCCAACGCGTGGCCCTCGCTCGCGCGCTGGTGCGTGAACCCCAACTCATGCTGCTGGACGAGCCGTTTGGCGCATTGGATGCATTGACCCGCATCAAGATGCACGCTTTACTGCAGCGTCTCTGCGCTCGTCACCATCCTGCTGTATTACTCGTCACCCACGACGTGGATGAAGCGATCCTGCTGGCCGATCGGGTCGTCGTGTTGGTCGACGGCGCCATCGCTTTTGACGCAGAGGTCAACATTTCCAAGCCGCGCAACCGCGGCGACGCGAACTTCCTCGCCCTGCGCAGTCGCCTCCTGGGCGAACTTGGTGTCGACGAGAGCGCACCGACACCCCCGGTGCCCTTGCCACACCTCGTTCGCCCAGGAGACGAAGTACTCACTGTGCCCGCACAGAGTTTTGACTCGCTTCCCAATGATTTTGACAACAAGGAGATATTTCAATGACGAGACAACTGCACCTCAACGCGTTTTTAATGGGGACGGGTCATCACGAAGCGTCATGGCGACTTCCCCAGAGTGATCCCCACGCCACGACCAGCGTGAAGCACTTTCAACATCTGGCCCAAGTCGCCGAGAGCGGGACATTCGACTCACTCTTTCTGGCCGACGGACCCGTGATGATGGGCAATGTCGCTCAGCGACCGTCGGGCGTGATCGAGCCACTGACGTTGCTCACTGCTCTGGCCCTCGTGACTGAGCACGTGGGGCTCATCGCCACGGCTTCGACGTCCTACAACTCTCCCTATAACCTCGCGCGACGATTCTCGGGGCTCGATCACGTCAGTAACGGGCGCGCTGGTTGGAACATCGTGACGACGGCCGGCATTGAAGCCGCGAAGAATTTCGGCGTCGACGAGCAGCCACTGCACGCCGATCGATACGCGAGAGCTGCCGAGTTCCTCGACGTGACGTTGAAGTTGTGGGACAGCTGGGAGGACGATGTCTTCGTCGGCGATAAAGCGGCGGGCGTGTGGGGCGACAGCGCCAAGATCCACCCCGCCGATCACGAGGGCCAGTACTTCTCGGTGGCGGGCGCGCTGAACAGCCCCCGCTCTCCCCAGGCCTATCCGCTACTCGTCCAAGCCGGCTCGTCGGACGACGGTAAGGATTTCGCAGCGCGGTACGCAGAAGCCGTCTTCACCGCGCAACAGACGTTGGGCGACGCCCAGGCGTTCTATGGCGACCTCAAGTCGAGAACACACCGGGAGGGCCGCGACCCGAACGGCATCAAGATTCTTCCCGGCATTGTGCCGATTTTGGGCAGCACTGAGAGCGAAGCGAAAGAGCGCGAGGCCGAACTCGAGGATCACATCGTCCACGAACACGGCCAAGCCATGTTGTCGCGACTCCTTCGCGTGCCGATCGAACAGCTGGCGCTCGATAGCCAGCTGCCCGATGACCTTCCGCCGGAGAGTGAGATCGAGGACTTCAAGAGTCGCTACTCGCTCATTGTCGAACTCGGTCGACGCGAACACTTGACGGTGCGCCAGCTCATCGGTCGACTTGGTGGCGGTCGCGGACACTTCACATTCGCGGGCACTCCCGAGCAGGTGGCCGACATCATCGAACTCTGGTACTCCAACGGCGCGGCTGACGGATTCAACATCATGCCGCCGCTTCTCCCGTCGGGCCTCGAGCTTTTCGTGGAGCACGTCGTTCCGATCTTGCGCGACCGTGGATTGTTCCGCCGTGAGTACACGGGCGTGACCTTGCGCGATCACTACGGACTGCCGCGTCCGGCGAATCAGTACGTGCGCGAGCTGAGCGACAGCGTCGCCATCTAAGCGAGAGGCGATTTTCGGTTCGTGAGTTCTTGTTGCACCGAGTCGCAGCAGAGTGCTGCGCGTTAGAAAGGAGTCGATCGTGACTGTGATCGATAGAGAAGTAAAGCTTGATGTCGAGTGGCTGTCGGGTTCGATCGGCGCGGTAATCCGCGGCCTCGACCTGCGTGATCTGGACGAAAGTACCGTGGCCGCCATTCGACAGGTATGGCTGGAGCGAAAGGTCGTGTTCTTCCCGGGCCAGCATCTCGACCCTGATTCGCATCTCGCCTTCGCGGCACGCTTCGGCAACCCCACGGAGGGCCACCCCGTCATTCCGGGAATCGCCGGGTATCCCAACATTTTCGAGATCGATTACACGAAGGCCAGAGAGCTGTACGCCACGTATGGCGACGTGACCACCCGTCGACAAGGCATCAACTGGCACACCGACGTCACGTTTGTGAAACGACCGCCACTGGGCTCGATTCTGAATGCGAAAGTCATACCTCCGTCTGGCGGCGACACGATGTGGTCGGACCAAGGCGCCGCTCTACGCGACTTGAGCCCTTCGCTCCAGGCGTACCTGTCGACGTTGCACGCGGTGCACGATGGACGTGACACGTTCAAGAACGCGTTGGACAAGTTCGGCAAAGGCAAGTGGGAGGGCAAGCAGTTCGAAGAACTCGAGCCGGCCACGCACCCAGTCGTTCGCACGCACCCCGAAACGGGCGAGAAAGTGCTCTTCGTCAACCCGGGCTTCACTTCGCACATTGTTGAGCTCGATCGACCCGAGAGTGACGTTCTCTTGAGGTTCCTCTACGAGCACTCGGTTCGCCCGGAGTTCACGGTCCGCTACCACTGGACGGCCGGCGACATCGGGTTCTGGGACAACCGCTCCACTCAGCACGCGGTCGTTGGCGACTTCGGAAAGCAACACCGGCTCATCCAGCGCGTGACGCTCAAGGGAGACGCACCGGCCTGATAAGTCCGTGGGTGGGTGCCGGGACGTCGTGGCCCCGGGCCCACCCACGCAGTAGTGCTTCGAGTTGGTGCCAATTCGATCCCCCGAGTTGCTCAGTTTCGGGTTCGGAGTGGAACGCTCGCTCCGTATAATAGTTAGAGGGAAATCCCGTTTCCTGACGATATCTATCGGAAAGGTCCTTGGCAATGCCCTCCCCAGTTAGTGACCCGCGGCCCACGGGTCTCAGCGGTTGCGCGTCACCTTCCGTCGCGTCCAACGTCAGCGAAACAACTCGATGATCCAAGGCCCCCTCGCCGGACGATACCCAGCAGTCGCGACGATGGTGATGTTCGCGCTGATTCCATACTTGGCGCTCTCCGCAGCGCTCGGGCCGTTGACGCCGATCATCAGCAAGCAGCTCAACATGTCCGCGCAGACGTTCAGCCTTGGAACGTGCCTCGCCAATGCCGCCTACGCCCTCGGCACAGTGCTCGCCGTGCAGTTCGCCCAGCACTACCCGCAACGAAGGATGCTGGTCGGGTACGCGATCCTGCTCGTCATCGGATCAGTGCTGACCGCGTCGGCAACTGATGCCGGCATGTTCATCACTGGCCACATCATCCAAGGTCTCTGCACCAGCCTGCTCTTGATTTCTGCGGTTCCACCACTTGCCATTGGCTATCCCGCGGACAAGCTTCGCGACACCGCGGTCATCATGAACATGTGTATCTTCGGAGCGGTCGCGCTTGGTCCTCTCATCGGTGGCGTGCAGGCCGAGTCGCTCGCGTGGCGACCCCTGTTCTGGATCATCGTCGGTGTCGCCGTCGTCGCCCTCATCCTCGTGGTGTTGACCTTCGAAGACTCACCGCCGGCCGATCCCGAGGCGCCGCGGGACCCGTTGGCGATCGGACTTGCCGCCACGGGTTGCGTGGCAGCGTTCTTCGGTGCGTCGGAGCTCACAAGCCACGCGTTACTCAACGTCGAAACGATTCTGCCGCTCTTCGCCGGCCTCGGACTCATCCTCACCCTCGTCGTCTACCAGTTCCGCGCAAAACGACCACTTCTAACGGTCAAGACAATGCTCACGAGTTCGATTCCCGTCGCGGGAATCGTCGTCGCGTTGTTCGCCGCCGCCGCGTCGGTGTCAGCAACCGCGCTCACCGTTGGTGTGCTCGAGTCGCGTTACAGCCCGTTGCATATTGGCCTTCTGTACCTGCCCGAAGTCGCCGGTGCCGTGCTCTCGGCAATCGCGCTCGGACTCGTCATACGTAAGCGCGCCATGCACTACCTCCCGCTCGTGGGCATGATCATGCTGGCGGCCGGCATCGTCGTCTTCCGAATATCGGTCCCTTCGAGCCAAGCGATGACGCTGCTTGGTTCAGGCCTCACAGGAATTGGTCTGGGTGCGACCGTTGCGCCGGCGCTCTTCGTCGCTGGATTTTCTCTGCCGTCGGCCAATCTTCAGAGGGTGTTCGCC
>JBAQZL010000090.1:0-3505 GCA_049790955.1 Acidimicrobiales bacterium | reverse complement strand
CACGAAGATCGTCATCGCCGAGGGTAAGGGCTACGTGTTGGGGGTGGCCATGGAGTATTTCATGGCTGCCGATATTGTCATCTGCTCCGACGACTGTATCTTTGGGTTCCCACCGGGCCGAATGGCTGGCGTTGCCGGCAATGCCTTGCTCTGGATGCTGAGGCTTGGGCCATCACTGTCCGCTGAGATGACACTCATGGGCCGCTACATCGACGCCAAAGAAGGCCTCGAGCGAAACTTCATCAACCGCGTTGTACCGCTCGCGGAGCTTGAAGACACTGTGAACGCTGCGGCAGAGGCCATCTGCATGATCCCTGCCGACGGTCTCGCCATCGGCAAGTTCGCGCGCAAGATGGCCTATACCACGCTTGGCGTGGACAGCGCCGCGCTCGAGAGTGCGATGACGCATACGCTCGCCGTGCAGTTGCGAATTGGCGAGCACGACTGGAACCTGATGAACGAGCGCATGGAGCACGGTGCGAAAGGCGCCTTCAAGCGACGTGATGCCAGATTCCAGGACTCGCTGTCGCGCTACAACCCCAACGGACCCGTCCTCTAGAGTCCGTGAAGCTCATCGCGTCCACACCTCTTTGGTCGACCGGGTATCTCGGTGACCGACGCGTCGCGTCCCTATGGCGGGGACGTTAGGTCGTGGACGTTCGGCTGAGCGACGAGCAGTCAACACTTCAAGAGCACTTTCGTCACTTCTTTGAGCGAGAGGCGACGATAGCGATCGTCCGCGAAGCGGAGCCGTTTGGCTTTGACGGAGAGCTCTGGAAGAAGCTGCTGGCGATGGGCGTAGTGGCAATGGGTATCCCCATTGAGTCGGGTGGTGACGGGGTAAGTCTCTTGGATCTGACCATCGTCGCCGAGGAGTTCGGCGCGAGCATGGCCCCCGCCCCCTTGATCGAGGCACTCGTGGGGGCCCGCTTGCTGTCGCAGTTCCGGAGTCAGCTCGACGATGGCCGTTGGGGCGAACTCCTTGACGGACGGTCAGCGGCGACGGCTGCCTTTCGCCCATTCCTCGGCGGAACGAGTCGTCTCGTGCCAGCAGGAGCGGTCGCCGATGTCGTCGTCGGACTCGACCGCGACCAACTCGTGCTCGTCAATGTCAGCAACGCTGCCCAGCGAACGACGCTGGAGAATCTGGGTTGCTCACCACTCGCGGATGTTGCTACTGGCGGCGAGCCGGTGGTTCTCGCCGATGGAGCGCGAGCCCTCGAGGCTATGGCGCAGGCGAAGGATGAGTGGAAAGTACTGACTGCGGCGGCGCTGGTTGGTCTCGCACAAAAGTCCCATGACATCGGCCTTGACTACGTGAAGAACCGAAAGGTCTTTGGGGCAGTCGTCGGATCGTTCCAAACCGTGGCTCACCATCTCGCTGACGACATCGTCCAGATAGACGGGAGTCGCCTTTTGGTGCGGGAAGGCGCGTGGAGCGCCGACGAGGGAACGGAGTTCTCGTCACAGTTGATCTCCGCGGGGTTCGCCTACGCTGCCGAGACGGCGACGACGGTGACCGCGCACAGTCTGCACTTTCACGGTGGCAGCGGCTACATCATGGAGCAGGACATTCAAATGTACTTTCGACGAGCAAAGGCCTGGCCGCTCGTCTACGGCGATCCTCGCCGCGAGTACCAGGTGGTGGCCGATAAAACGTGGGGCGAACGGGAGCAGCGCTAAATGGATTTTTGGAAACTCGAAATAGTGGAGGACGAGGAGTTTGCGCTCGAGGTCACTGAGTTCTTCGAGGCAAACTACCCCGCGTCGTTTCGGGAGAATCGATTCGAACGACACTTTGACGAAGAGTTCCACAAGAAGACCGTGCAGTGGAAACGGGAACACTTTGAAAACCCAACCGCAGGTCAGCGAGCTGCATTCAAGCGAGTGGCAGCGTCGTTTGATCTGGAGGACATCGGCTCGTCGAAGATGGTCCAGCAAGTCATCAGTTTGGTGGGTACCGACGCCCAGAAGGACCTCTATATCCCGTTGATGGAATCTGGCGAGATCCGCTGTTCGCTCGGCTACACCGAGCCCGATTCCGGTTCCGACGTCGCGTCGGCGAAGACGCGTGCCGTGAGAGACGGCAATGAGTGGGTCATCAATGGACAGAAAATGTTCACGACGGGCGCCGACATCAATACCCACGTGTTCCTGCTCACGCGGACCAGTGTCGGGGAGGATAAGCACAAGGGCCTGACGATGTTTATCGTGCCCCTCACTGCGCCTGGCGTTGAAGTCCACCCATTGAAGACACTCGGTCATAGCCACCCGACGACGATGACGTTTTACAGCGATGTCCGCGTTTCAGACGACGCACGAATTGGCGAAACCGACGAGGGAATGGGCGTCTTGCGGGTAGCGCTCGACATCGAGCACGGAGCCGGCGTCCATGGATCGGGTGGGAAGCGCGGTCCGAAGACCGGGCCTGCCCCCGCTGTCGAGAAGGTGGCGCCGCGCCTGGCCGCCGATGCGAGTCAAACGTCGACGGGCTCTGGACAACTAGCGAGCATCCTGGCGCACACCGCCGAATGGGCCCTCAACACTCGTCGATCTGATGGGACTCGTGAGATGGACGACGTCATCACGCGCGAGCGCCTCGCGCGCATCGCTGTGGAGAGCGAGGTGGCACGCTTACTCACTCGACGCAATGACGCCTCGGCACCCGGCGTTGGAAACGGCGCCAAGCTCTATTGGACTGAGGCGTACGTACGAGCATCAGAGGAGTGCCTGAACATCGCGGGGGCAGAGGGACTCCTTCCCTTTACCGAGGAATCTGCGGCGGCCGAAGGGTGGATGGAGTTTGCGTTCCGCGACTCGCCCGTCAAGACGATCGTTGCTGGCTGTAGCGAGGTCCATCGCGATGTCATATCTCAGCGTCGACTCGGGCTTCCGAGACGCCGTTCGTAGGGTGCGACCAGTGACTGCGTGTGCGAGGAGCTCTCGATATGACTTCGACAGGAAGGAACCCGACGCATGAGCGGATGGAATTTTGCTGACGTCTGGGAAGCCGTGGCGGCGCAGCACGGTGAGGCGACCGCCCAGAGCGACGGGACGCGTCAGTTCACCTGGTCGGAGTTTGACGCGCGAGCGAACGGCATCGCGAACGCGCTGCTGAAGGCCGGTTGCCAGCACCAGGAAAAGTTCACCCAGCTGCTCTACAACGTGCCTGAGTACTTGGAGAGCGTGTTTGCAGCTTTCAAGGCGGGCCTCGTTCCGGTGAACACGAACTATCGATACGGAAGCAATGAGTTGTTGCAAGTGTGGGAGGACGCCGACGTGACGGCCGTTGTCTTCGACAGCGCATTCATCGATCTCTGTAGCGGACTGCGCGACAAGTTGCCCCTTCGACTATGGATATGTGTGATGAGCGACGGCGATGAGTGTCCATCGTGGGCCGTTTCCTACGAGGATGCGGCGACGAGTCATCCGGCACGAGTGGCGGGGAGTTGGGGGCGTTCTGGCGACGATCTTCTGTTCTTGTACACCGGCGGAACTACTGGAC
>JBAQZL010000089.1:0-24384 GCA_049790955.1 Acidimicrobiales bacterium | reverse complement strand
AGTTCTCGGCCGAAGACCTAAAGCGTATTCAGGACAGCCTGAACAGACGTCCTCGTGAAACACTCGGATATATGACACCATTAGAGAAACTCGCCGAACATGTTGCGCTCACCCGTTGAATCCGCCTAGTCAAGAACGTGTCGACGTCTTACAGGCCCACTAAACACCTTCAGCGTCTCGGTTGATCCGTGCCAAATCGATAACGGATGTTCTGCTACTCGGTAACGGCTGATGCGCGACACGGTAGCGGCTGATCCTTGACACAGTGTCACGAGATGCTTGACACCTGATTCGAGAACGGCCTACTCGCAGCGGGGCAAATGCGTCGATCGATAGACCAGCGTGAGCCACATGACTGATGGCAGCGCCTTCGGAGTCGCGATAGAAATGTGCTTGTACTCGACGTTTGAGGAGGGGCGTTGGCCTTCATAAACCGCGGTTTTCACGGGCGTCCCCGCCAGTCCGGTGCGGGGCTCATACCGCCCGGGCAGTACGTGACGGACGACTTTCCGGTCCTAACGGCGGGTCAGACACCCCGGGTACCACTCGATACCTGGGACTTCAAAATCGTCGACCAATCCGGCGCGCAACTTAAGCGCTGGACGTGGGACGAGTTTCAGACCCTTCCCCGCGAGGACGCCACCGTGGACATCAGTTGCGTCACCAAGTGGACGAAGTTGGGAACGAAGTGGACGGGTGTGTCGCTCGACGTGCTTCTCGATGGAATCGACAGTGAGGCGGGGTACGTCCTCGCGTTCGCCGAGCCCGATTACACAACGAACTTTCCCATCGCTGACTTGCGCGACGGCAAGGCCTGGGTCGCCTTTCAGTTCGACGGTAAGGAACTCGCGCCCGAACATGGTGGGCCCGCCCGGCTCCTTGTTCCTCACTTGTATTTTTGGAAGAGCGCCAAGTGGGTGCGGGGTCTCAAGCTTCTCGATCACGACCAGCCGGGTTTCTGGGAGTCGCTCGGATATAACAACTACGGAGACCCCTGGCGTGAGCAGCGCTACCAAGGAGACTGAGACGTGCTGCGCTGGCTCGTCTCGAGTGTGACGAAGACCATTAGAGAGACGCCCGACGCTGTGAGTTTGTGGCTGGACGCCCCCGAGTGGCCCGGTCATCAAGCCGGCCAACACGTCGACGTTCGCTTAACCGCTGAGGACGGCTACTCAGCCGAACGCAGCTACTCCATCGCCTCGTCGCCCGCCTCTGATGAGGTGGAGCTGACCATCGTGCGGCTCGACGACGGTGAGGTGTCGCCCTATCTCACCGGCCTCGCGGTCGGCGATCAGTTCGAGATTCGCGGACCCATCGGCGGGTACTTCGTCTGGGAGAAGACTGAAACGCGCCCGGTCCTGCTACTCGGAGGCGGCTCGGGCGTGGTGCCGCTCATGTCAATGTTCCGTTACCACGCCGATCTCAATGCGGGTGCGCACATGCGCCTCGTCTACTCGGCGCGAACCGAGCAGGACCTTCTCTATCGCGAGGAGCAGTCGATGCTACAGAGCGACGATCGAAACATATACATCACGTTGACGAGAGAGCCGTCCTCTTCCACGTGGTCGGGACGCCGGGGTCGGATCGACCACGATCTATTGTCCGAGCTGACAAGCCCTGCTTCTGACGACTTGCTCTGCTTCGTATGCGGGCCGACGCCGTTCGTCGAATCCGTAGCGAACGCGCTCGTTGAGCTTGGCATAAGGCCGGGGAACGTGAAGACCGAACGCTTCGGTCCCACGAATGGAGGTTGACATGGGCACAGCGCCACTCGATGGGAACGTCGCCGCGGGCATTCTGGCCTCGATCTTTTTTCCCGAGATGACGGTCGCCGCCACGAGCTGCGCCCAGTGCGGCGCCGTTTGTCCGTTGGGCGAACTCGACGCCTACGTACACGCCCCCGGCGTCATCTTGCGATGTTCGTCGTGTGACGCCATCGTCCTTCGTGTGATGCAAAATCGCAATCGAGTGTGGCTCGATCTGCGCGGCATGTCGGTGCTGCAGATGGATTTGCCCGACGAAAGTTACCGTCGCTGATTCGATGACTTTGAATACCTGCTGCGAGACCTGCCGGCGTCAAAACGTTTCTTGCGCCAACTGACGCCTTCGTTGCGTGATCGTGGCTCCTTCGCCACGTCGTTGCTGCAGCCGGACACATTGGTCCCCAAGACTGTCACGAACAACCTCACACATTTCCTGCCGAGAACTCCGAACGCACGGTGTAGAGGGCCCAGAAGGGGGACGGCTTTATCCGCGTGGACCGCTTCCGCTTCGCCGTGGGGCGTTCGCCGCGAGTTGGCGAACGACCTCGCCGTTTGTCGAGACCAAAATTGGTACGGCGGCGTCATCGGCGGAGACCAGAAGAGAGCCCGTGAGGATGGGATAGAGATGGTGCCAGATGTCACCAACGAGAAACAGCGACGGTGACGCACTCTCGGTTTGGGCCGTGCTCCAAACGAGGGCCAGCTCGGACAACGTGCCAACGCCACCATCGAGAGCGACGACCGCCCGGCTCGTGAGAATATGAATCGCCCGCGCGGAGAAATCATCGCACCACCAGAGTTCGTCGTGAGACTCATCGGGTGCGAGGTGAGTCCACGATGAGATTGGCAGACCGACCGTAGCGCCGCCGACCGACTTCGCACCTCGAGCGGCGGCGGCCATGAGACCGCGATACCCGCCGGTGACCACCGTCCAACCGGCATCTGCCAGTTGTCGACCGAGGTCGAAGGCCCCATCCCAACGAGGGTCTTTCTCGTTGATCTGCGCTGAGCCAATGACGGTGACGAGGCGGTCGCTTCGCCGGTGAAAGTCACTCATGATATTTGTGGACCATAACGGTACACGCCCGTACAACGACGAAGGTTCAGTTGACTCGACGCCGCTTCGAGAGCGATTCGAGGTCGGCCTCTCACTTTCCCGGTCTCGTCCGACGGCTTCACGCTGACTGCACAAAGTCCACGACGACGCGGGCCAGTTCTGGTCCTTTGTCCTCTTGGAGGAAGTGGCCGCCTCCCACGATGGTGACGTGAGGTTGCCCTCGTGCGCCGGGTATTCGTTGCTGGAAGATTCTGTCGAGGCCAGCGGTTATCGGATCACCGTCGCTGAATGCGGTGAGGAATGGCCTATCGAGTGACTCGAGGGTTGTCCACGCCGCTTGATTGGCGGTCACGACGGGATCGTCGATCGAGATCGGGACCAGTGCGGGGAACTGACGGGCCCCTTCGACGTAGGACTGGTCCGGGAAGGGCGCGTCGTAACCCCTGACGATCTCGGGATCCAAATCTGTGGTGCAGCCTCCGTTGACGATGTTGCCCGATCGAAGGGTTTCCACCTCCTGGGAATAGGTACGCCAGGCCAAAAAGGCCGCACTCGGCGTCCCTTCGCCGGTCGGTAGGAAGGTGTTCGACGCAACTACCCGGGCGAAGCGGTCGGGATGCTCGCCGAGAAGGCGCAGACCGATCAGGCCGCCCCAGTCCTGACAGACAAGCGTCACGTCATTCAATCGAAGGTGGTCGAAGAGCAGACTCCGCATCCATTCCACGTGGCGTGCGTACGTGTATTCGCACCGTGGTGTTGGTTTATCGGACCGACCGAATCCGACCAAGTCGGGTGCGATAGAGCGTAAACCGGCAGCGCTCAATACTGGCACCATGTGCCGGTAGAGGAAGGACCACGAAGGTTCGCCGTGAAGTAACACGACGACAGGTCCATCGTTCGGCCCCTCGTCCAAGTAGTGAACCCGAAGAGAACCTCCATCCTGGTCGGAAAGATCGGCGTAATGCGCGATGAAGTCGTAGTCGGGAAGCCCCTCGAATCGACTGTCTGGAGTACGTAGGACTTCCATGGCCGGATCAGTTCCCGGCGGCGTGTTCGCGGATGTAACGGATCATGCCGACCACGTCCTCTGGCACCAGCCGTCCAATGGCGCCACTTGAGTACACGCTCACCACCACGCGACCCGTTGGATCGAGGATGAAACCGGTTGACTGCAGGAACACTGGTTCAGGGTTAACAAACGCTCCGGTGACGTCTGCGATCGCGTGAGCGTCGGCGCCGTAGCCGACCGGGAAAGTCAGCCCGAGCTTGGCCACCAACTCTGTAGTCGTGGCCTCGTCATCGACCGACAAAGCGACCACCTGGGTGTCAACCTCGGCCAGGCTTTCCGAGGCCCGCTGGAAGGCTCGAAGTTGGGCGTTGCAGTACGGGCACCACGAACCCCGGTAGAACAGAACCACCCCGAAATGCCCTTCGAGCGCATCGGGCAGCAATAGGGTCTCTCCATCGGTTGGGGTAACGGTGAGATGCGGGAACATCTCGCCTGGATGTAACAGTGTCATCTGACTCTCCTTGGTTGGTTGGTAGGGCGGCTGCGCAAGGAAGGCTCGGGTCTCGAAGGCGCGAACGACTTCAGGTGTGCGATCGCGGCATCGAGGGCCACCTCAAGAGGACGGGTGCTGCGATCCATCTCGGCAAGTAGCAGCCCGCCTTGCAAGCTCGCAACGACACTCACGGCGAGGTCTGCGGTATTGGCATCGGCTCGGAGTCTTCCTGCTTCGACCATTGCGGCCAGACCATCGTCGAGGATCTGTTCCCAGTTTGCGAACGCGCTAGAGAGCTGAGTCCGGGCGAACTCGTCGAGCTCTGAAAGTTCGTTGACGAGCGATCCGAGAGGACAGCCGTAGCGACAGGCGCGGACCGCCTGGGTTTCAACGATCATGTTGCGCCAGCGTTGGAGGTCGTCCCAGCTCGTCAGCGATTCGAGTTCGGGCCGGTGAAAAGACAGGACTCGTTCACGCTGTCGCTCAATAACAGCGTGGATCAGATCATTCTTGTCATCGAAATAGTGATACAGCTGCGACTTGCTCGTACCGGTCGCTCGCAGAACGTCGTCAAGGCTCACTCCCGCCACGCCTCGTTCGTAGACGAGGTCCGCCGCGGCGTCGATGATCCTCTGGCGGGTCTCACGACCCTTGCCGGTGAAGGACGAATCGACAGCAGATGTATCAGCCATAACTCAAGTATCCCTCAATTATTGGACTTGACAGTCCATTATTGTCCTGTTAGATTGGACCGCCGAGTCCAATCTAACAGGAAAAGAGCCGTATTTCCAATGAATTCCATGCCGTCAGTACAACAGCAGCTCGATGAGATCACTGCTTCCATTCCTGAGGCGATTGGGACGCGTATCGATGTCGGCGTCGCCGAAATTGACGAGTCCGGCGTCGCCCCAGGTTTGGCAGTGGGCGACACCGCGCCGAACTTCACCCTGCCCGACGCTCTGGGAGAGCCGATCACCCTGGCCGATCTGCTCGTTCAAGGCCCTGTGGTGGCGACGTTCTACCGCGGCGAATGGTGCCCGTACTGCAACATTCAATTACGAGGTCTACAAGCGGCGCTCCCGCGCTTGCGTGAACTTGACGCCTCGCTCGTAGCCATCAGCCCCCAATCCGCCGATCACAGTCTCACCCTCGCCGAGAAGAACGAGCTGACGTATCGCGTCCTTAGCGATCTCGATCAAGAAGTCATCCGCGCCTACCGGGTTCAGTTCACCCTCGCCGGCGATCTCGAAGACCTCCAGGTGAACGTCTTCCAGAATGACCCCGCCACCCAGAACGCCGACCGCACTCGTTCCCTGCCGGTGCCAGCCACCTTCGTCATCGACCGCGACGGCATTGTGCGCGCCGCGTTCGTCTCCGCCGACTGGCGCTACCGGCCCGAGCCGGCCGACATCATCGCGGCCCTCGAGGCGCTGCAATGAGCGGAGCCATGGAAGGGCGCACGGCGCTGATCACTGGAGCCGGCCGGGGCATCGGACGAGCCATCGCCCTCGGACTGGCGAGCGACGGCGTTCAGGTCGCCCTGCTCGCTCGCTCGGTCGATCAGCTCACTGAGGTCGCCGCCGCCGTGCGCGCTGCCGGCGGCACCGCCCTCGTTGTGCCCACTGACGTCGGCGATTCCGCGGCCGTTGACCAGGCGGTCGCGATGGTGCTGGCGGAGCTCGGTACGGTCGACATCCTGGTCAATGACGCGGCGGTGGTAACACCGCTCGGACCCACAGCGACCGTCGACGCGGACATGTGGGCAGCGGCACTCGCTGTCAACGTCGTCGGGCCGTTCCGCCTGGCCCAAGCAGTGCTCCCCGGCATGATCGCACGAGGATGGGGACGGATCGCAAACGTGTCCAGCGCTATCGCCGCGCACCCGGCGGCAATGATCGGGATGAACGCCTATGCGGCGTCGAAGTCGGCCCTCGAGGCCCACACGCTGAATCTGGCAGCCGAGTTGGCGGGCACCGGGGTAACGGTGAACGTCTATCGGCCCGGATCGGTCGACACCGCGATGCAGGGTTGGATCCGCAGTCAGCCGGCGGATGAGATTGGCGCGGCGCTTCACGCGCGATTCATCGAGTCCTACGAACGCGGATCGTTACTCACGCCGGATCAGTCCGCGCGATCCCTGCTCGCAAGGATGGCGGGCGACGCCACTGGGCAGGTCTGGAACGCCGACGACCCGACGTGAACCGTAGCTTGCGGTAACTCGAAACCCACCGCGCAGATTGCGAGTTGCGAAGTCCGAACAGGCTTCCATAACTCGGTGACGCGAGGATCTACGACGAGCGACGCTCTACGCGTCCTCGTGGAGGTACTTCGTGCATTCGACGTCAGCGCAGTGTTCTATTCGTATGGGTAGAAGCGGGTGTGATTGCCCGCATCCCACTCGGCGCGCAACTCGGGAACGGTGATATTCCAGTCGGGGCGACTCTCGCGGGTTGCTTCTCGAAGATCGCGGTAGAGATCGGCGAACGACGGCCGACCCCAAAACCAGTAGCCGTTGTAGATGCTGTGGACCACCAGCTCCGGCTTTAATACCAGTGTGTACGGGATCATTGGGTCGTGGTGAGGATCGGTGTACTCCTGAATGTCGAGATCCTTTTGGACGTGACGGCCGGCGTCCGAGAGGAAGGTCCACTGGGCTCCCACCTGATCGCGAAACTCACTCGTCTCGATGAGGTTGTCAGTGGAGATCGTCACGACTCGGGTATAGGCCACCGCAATCTTCGAGTAGTTCGCGGCCAGCTCCAGGTGTTGTTGGTGGTCCTTCGGGCAGAAACTGCCGCGCGCGAGAATCACGATCATCGGGTCGATGCCCTGCAACTCACTGAGCTTTCGCCGAGTCCTCGAGTGATCGGTGAGTTCGTAGTCAGGGAACGTTGCCCCGGGAACGATGTCGGCGCGCATGAGTCAACCTCTTTCTGTTACTGCTCCACTTTCAAAGGTCTCTCGCCAGACGTACGCCGGTGAAAGGCCACCGAGCACCGGGCGGGAAGAAGTTTCGGTACGTCGCGCGAGCGTGGCCCGGCGGCGTGATCGCCGCGCTTCCCCGCAGCACGTGCTGGCTGACCATGAACTTTCCGTTGTACTCACCCACCAAACCTTTGAGCGGTTGGAATCGCGGGTACGGGAGGTACGCGCTCGAGGTCCACTGCCACGCCTCGCCGAATAGCTGACGGAGCTCGCCCTCGAATCGAGCGGGTGTCGCCGCACGCGGATGCAGCGCCACCGGCTGGGGCGAAGGCGGCCCGGCCGTGACGGCCATCGCCTCCCACTCCGCTTCCGTCGGAAGCCGCGCGCCCGCCCAGCGAGCAAAGGCGTCGGCTTCGTAGTAGCTAACGTTCACCACCGGTTCGTCCACTCGGAGTGGTTGTCGGCCATGGAGGGTGAAGACCTCCCACCCGTCTCGACCCCGAGACCAGTACAGCGGCGACTCGCGGCGCTCGATCTGGTTCTGCGCCCAGCCATCTGCCAGCCACAGAGAGGCGCGGCGATAGCCACCATCCTCGATGAATTCGCTCCACTCGCCGGCCGTCACCAGTCGGTCAGCCAACGCATAGGGCTGAAGCCACTCGGGGTGCCGGGGTGCCTCGTTGTCGAAGGCAAAACCGCACGTGAAATCCATTTCTCCTCGTTCGTTGACGGGGCTGTTCGCACCGATCTCCACGAGCCCGCCGGCGTGTGCGACCCAGCTGAGAGGTGCTGCAGCGTGTCCTAACGCGTTGACTCGACGATCAGGTGCGTAGCTCGGAGCAAGAGGATTAACGCCAAGCACGTGCTTAATGTCCATGAGCAGCAGCTCTTGGTGCTGCTGCTCATGATGGAGCCCGAGTTCAATCAGGGCAGCGACGTCCGGCGAGGGGCCTGAGTCGAAAAGCCCCTCCATCGCCTCATCCACGCTCTGGCGATAGCCCTGGATCTCCGCAACACCGGGGCGAGAAAGCAGCCCACGTTCGCTACGAGCGTGTCGGAGACCGGCGCCTTCGTAGTAGGAGTTGAACAGATAGAGATAGCGGTCGTCTTTCGCGCGATAACCAGGTCGGTGGGGCAACAGTGCGAACTGTTCGAAGAACCAGGTGACGTGTCCCAGGTGCCACTTCGTTGGGCTGACATCGGGCATCGACTGAACCGTCTGATCTTCGGCCGACAGATGCTGTGCGAGCGCCTCGGTGGCGGCACGAACTTCGCTGTAGCCCTCGAAGGTCGGGATCGGCGACGCGTGCGCCAGCTCGTCGGCGTGCTCAACCTCGTGCTGAGGAGCAAAACGTATCGGGCCCTTCGTTCGTCGCGCCAGCGTTAAGGCGAAATCTCCCTCCGCGTCCTGCCACTGCCCCACGACTGCGAATCCCGCCGGCGCGAGTTCCCGAGTAACACCGGCAAGGTGAAATTTGGTCGAGATCTCGGTTTGAATCTCTTCGCCGTCATTGAAGTGAATGAGAAGATCAAGACTCGGAATGACCACGTCCTGCGCGCCGAGAGAGCGCAGACGCATGTCGATGAGTTCAGCCTCTGCGTCCCAGCGCGCAACATACTCAAAGCGGTCGACGTCAAAGTTCGCGCCGAGGTTGTCGTTGGCGACGACGAGAACGTTCTTCTCGAACGCTGCGGTGACGCCGCGAGAATCGTCATAGGCCGCCACCAGACGCGCGGGGTCCTTCACCAGGTCGGTACCGAGTAACAGGTGCTCGCCGTCATCCAAGAGATCGGCGAAACGCGCGAGTAACCGCGACCGTTGCGCCGGAGCGAAGTTACCGATGGTGCCCCCCAGAAACGCCAACAGGCGCCCGGGGCCGCGCGGCACCTCCGAGAGGTCGGTATTGAAGTCAGCGACCACCCCCGACACGGCCGCCTTCGGGTAACGGGCGGCGAGTACGTCGAGGGATCCGCGTAACGTCTGCTCCGCCGTATCGAGCGCCACGAACGCCTCGAGAAGTTCAAGCTCGTAGTAGGCGTCGAGCAGCAACGTCGTCTTTTCCGACGTCCCCGAGCCAAGTTCCACGACCGTGCGGGCCCTTGATAAGAGAACGATCTGCGTCGCGTGCTCGACCAAGATTGCCCGCTCGGCGCGCGTCGGGTAGTACTCATCGAGCCGGGTAATGAGTTCGAAGAGCTCCGACCCCGCCCCCTCGTACAGCCACCGTGAAGGCAACGACTTCGACCGAGCGGCGAGACCTTCTCGGACATCGTGCGCGAGAATCGCGAGCACGTCGGGCTCCAAGGTCCCCTGTCTTTCCGTACCTAGCGCCATGGCGTCCTCGACCTTCGACTCGCGGCTCGTGTCAGTCACGCGTCGTCCCCGAACTCTCCTCTGGCTTCGCGCGGCGGCTTCCCGCTCTGGGGCTCAGCGTAGCGAAGGGTCGTGACATCATGCCCAGGCACCGGCCACACTTCTGACTTGAACGTTCACCGCAAGATCCGAGCGTCTCACACGAAGTATTTGAATCACACACTCTTGTCCTTCGACACCCGCGTCGTGTTACGCTTCGCCCCATTCACTCCGGCCTCTCCTACTGGTCCGACTACTTCAGACCCGATGGACACTCGTTGCGACCGGGGTACTCAACTGGGTGGATCGCCGAGCGGCTCTTTGCGATCCTGAGCGAGCGCGGCACCGTCGACTACTGGGACAATCGACAGCGCCCGGTCGGCGCGAGCGCCGACGTCTTCGTGGGACACTTCTGGGCCTTCGCTGACGTCTGTCGGCACAATACGTTTGCACGCCAGATAGCCGTCTACGTCCTCTCCGATCCAGTGCGCGCGGGCGCGCTGTTGCGCGACGCCGCCGCACGATACGCGGTGCCCTTCCCCGACTGGGACCTGCCTCCCGAAGAGTTCGATCATGAGGCGACCATGCAACTGGCCGATGCGGTGATCCTCGTCGGAAACTCCACCACGCTCGCCACCTTCGACGCGCGCTGGCATTCGAAGATCACGCTCGTCAACTACGCCCCACGGCTGAGCCATTGGCCCCGCGCGTCGGACGCGCAACGGCGCCGTGAGTTCGTCTACGCGGCCACGAACTGTGGGCTACGCAAAGGGTTCCTTGACGTCATCGAGACCTGGCGAGGTATCTCCGCGGATGACACGCAACTCCACGTCGTGGGCCAGATCGATGAGCCCTACCTCGGGCTCCTCGCCGAGTCGGGCGCGAAAGCCGTGAAAACCTACGGCTGGATCCCCTCGGGGTCCCGGCGCTACCACGAACTTTTCCAGTCCTGTCGATTCGCCTACATCCCCACTTGGGTGGAAGGACAGATGGGCACCGTACTAGAAGCAATCGCCGCGGGATGCGTACCGATTACCACGCGGGCCAGTGGCGTTGACGATCGCGTCCTGGAACAGTGCGTCGTCGTCGAACCCGGTCAGCCCGAACAACATCGGCGCGAAATCGCCGCAGTGCTCGCCTGGTCCGAAAGCAAGTACCGTGAGCGTCAGGCGGCGTTGCGCGAGTCTATGGAGCGCTTCCACACGTGGTCTGGGTTCGACGAGCGAGTGCGAAAGGTGGTGTGGGATGACGACTGACTTTTGGAAGACGGGAGTGGCCCTCCAGCCCAACTTCCTCAGCGCCGCCGAGTGTGCGCAGTACTGCGAATCGGTGCTGGCGCTCGATCGCGCGAGCGGCCTCCCGCTCATCGAACGACGAGTGCGCGAGCGATCGCTGCGATACAAGGTTGTCGATGGATTGAAAATCCTCGAGGCTCTTCCGGACATTGAAGGACTCACCCAACGCGTCGAGGAGGCGCTGGAGCGCACGTGTGGGCCGGGCCTCGTTCCGATCGACGACGTCGTCGCGGCCCGCAACATCAACGTCACGCCGCCGGGGGGTGAGTATCGGTGGCACTACGATCGCAACGCGGCTACCGCCATCATCTATCTGAACGAAGTCCCGGGCGGCGAGACCGAAATATTTGCGAACTTTAGGTTGCTCGTTCGTGGCGGCCGCTACCAACGGATTCAGCGACGCCTCGACGATCTCCTTCGACTTCGTATCATTCGTCGACTCTTTGGTCATCAGATCCTGGTGGAGCCTCATCAGGGCACGCTCGTGATCATGCGCGGCAACACCGCTCTGCACAGTGTGCGAGCAGTGTTGGGTACCGAAGACCGCATTGCGGTCGTTCTCGCCTACGACTTTCCAGGAAAGGGCCACCAGCGAAACGCGCTGAACAGTTACCTCTACACGAGCTCGGCCCCCAACGAGGGAGACCCGAACTACCGGGCGTAAGAGTCTTACTTCTCGGAATCTTCAACGGCCACCCACATAGCCAAACGAGTGTCGCTGCAGGATCGACACATTATTTCTGTGACGCCAGAGTTGCAGAAAAGGGTCACCGCTAGCCTTAGTGGAGAATGTCAAAAAGGGCTTCTCGCCACGTGTCATTGCTCACTACGCCGGACGACTCAGGCGAAGCGCTGTCGTGGCGGCGAGCGATAGTTAAAGTTCTGTCGGGCACCGGACTACGCCTCGCCTCCCAGCCGATAGTCGACATTGTGCATGCGCGGGTGGTCGGATACGAGTTACTCGCGCGCTTTTCTGGCCCTCCCGAGGCCACGCCTGATGTCTGGTTCCGATGGGCCGAGACGTTCGGCATGGGCGCCGCTCTCGATGTGCAAGTCGTAACGATCGCGCTCGCCATGCGTGAGCATCTGCCGCCCGACACCTTTCTTACGATCAATATTGATCCACTTCACCTGAGCGACGTGGGACTCGTTGAGACTTTCGCCGCCGCGGGGAGCCTAGAACGGATCGTGATTGAGCTCACCGAGCACAGCGTCATAGACGACTACGGCGCCATCGTCGAACTTCTGAAACCGCTTCGTGCAGCGGGTGCGAAGATTGCCATCGACGACGCAGGAAGCGGGTACGCGGGCCTGCAGTGGCTGCACGCCCTCTCTCCGGATCTCGTAAAGATAGACCGAGCTCTCATCGATCACGTCGATGAAGATGAGATCAAAACGGCGCTGGTCGAGATGCTTGGAGCCATGGCCGACCGGATCGACGCGTGGGTTCTTGCTGAAGGCGTCGAACGCGCGTCGGAACTCGACGTCCTCATGAGAATGGGCGTGCCGCTCGTCCAGGGATACCTTCTCGCCAGACCCTCGTTCGAAATTTGGCCGACCATCGACGTCGAGGCTCTTTCTTCTTTGGCTCTTCGCTCCGGCGCAGGATCGACCGAGGCAACGTTGGCTCAGCTGGTGGAGACCGTGAACAAGAGGCGAGAGCATGCTGCAGTAGTACAGGGAATATGCGTCGTCGTAGATGAGTTGGATCAACCACTCTTCCTGGACATTCCCGAGTGTCGCGGCGCCAAAGTCTTGACCTTGCGTCCAACTGAGACGGTCCGCAGCGCCGTCGAAAGAGCACTGTTGCGGGCGCCAGCTGATCGCTGGCAACCCATAGTGTGCGTGAACGATGTGCGTCAAACACTCGGTATAATTCGCATGGAGCGTCTGATTCACTCGCTCGTGCGTGAAGTTGACGGTCAAAGTAGCGGATTGGAGAGGACCTGATGAAACAGTTCCGATGCGCAGATATCGTGCCCGGGTGCTCCGCGACAGTCCGCTCGAAACACGCTGACGACGTGGTGTCAAAGGCACTGGGACACTTGGTCGGTGTTCATAGCCTGGACGAATCAAATGATCTAGCGAAACAAGTTCGAGAACGTGTGACAAACGTCAATCCACTTCGGGCGCTCTTCGACCGACTCTGAGCCCCTCTACTAAGTCCTCTTTGATCGAGACGGACGAACTTCCTAGAAAAAAGGAGATCAACATGACAGTGAAACTCGGACTGCTCGCCCTGCTCGAAGCCAAGCCCGACAAAGGCGCCGAGCTCGGAGCGTTCCTCGAAGCTGGCCGCGCGCTGGCGGTAGCCGAGACGGGCACCGTTACGTGGTACGCCTTCAAGATCAGCGACACCGAGTATGGGATCTTCGATTCGTTCGAGACCGAGGAGGCCCGCCAAGCCCATCTGGACGGCGAGATCCCCACTGCGCTCGGCCAGGTCGCCCCTGACTTGCTGGCGAAGGACCCCGACATCCGCACTGTCGACGTCATCGCCGTCAAGTAGCCGCCAAGCGGACGATCCGGCGTACCCAAACATCCGCGAACCGACCGCTCCCTCACTCTCGTTTGATTGAAGACTGCCATGACCCTGCTGAAACCCGCGGACCGGTACACCCTGATTACGAAGCGACCAAGGATTTAATCGATCGCCCCACAGGGTCTGCGTACCGATCTCACGAGTTTTCAGTTCTCCGGCGAAGCGGCCGATGCGACGTCGCCGGGCGTGTCGAGATCTATCGACCACGAACCGGCACCGAAGTCGACAACTGAATAATCGAGGCCTCGAATCGCTCGGAGGGGAGAACGTTCCCCCGAGAGAAAGGACGCTTCAAGTCTCTGGAGTGCGGCGCGCTTCCAAGCGGTGTGCAAGGGCTGCGGTTGACCGGCGGCGGCGCTCATCGCCGCATCAAAACTACCGAGGCCCTCAATTAGTCCCGTCACGTGACGTTTGCGAATCCACGGCATGTCGCACGCGGTGACAACGACAACTTCTTCGGACGCCACGCCGAGGGCGGTGATGATCCCGGCAAGCGGTCCTTGGTGGGGATCTCGGTCCGGAACAATACGCAACCCGAGCACGCCCAGAGTCGTGGCGTCGCCACCGACCGCACACACCTCCCTCGCTCCCGCCTCGAGCATCGCGCGCGCCACATGAGTGGCCATGGGAACTCCTTCAACCGTGAGCAGGGCTTTGTCGCGACCCATTCGACTGGCGTACCCGCCGGTGAGGACTGCGCCGACGAAGGCGCACTTCTCTGTCTCGAAATCTTGCACAGTGCAAAGACTACGGTGCCCTCAATATTGCCTTCGACGTTGACAGGAATGTGGTCCGGCCCGTCGTCGACATGGGACAACGACGACTGATGCTTCGACATCTTCTCGCCCACGCATCGGGTCACGGTTGGAAAAATCTGGAGTTAAATTGGCGACATCATGACATTCTCTGATTCGCTTCGCGCTCGTCAATACACAACGCGTCCATGACGGACGCTGTCACGTGGATCCACGAGTTCATGGTCGCCGCCGACGGCACGGCACTCACCGACGAAGAGCGCGAGTCGATCCTCGCGCTGGCCGGAGTGGCGGCGCATTCCTCGGAGCGAATAGCGGCACCGCTCACCTGCTGGGTGGCCGCGGCTGCGGGACTTAGCCCGGTGGCCGCGCTCGAGATTACCCAAAGGTTGGCTGAGGAGTTAGGCGACCACGAGCAGGGATCGGACCAATGAGGACGAGAGAGCTGTTCGCTCTCGCCACCAACGCTACAAAAGTGTCCGACGTCGAATTGAACCTGTACTCCCGACGCGAACGAAGAATCAGATGAGTCGGGTATCGCCCGAACGCAACGTCATGCGCGTAACGGTGGGCGAACCGTGTCAGCGTCAACGTGACACTCTCGCCGGTGAAGAACCACTGGAGATTCGAGTTGGTGGACGATCGTTGGCGGTGACCATGAGAACGCCTGGGGCGGACTTCGACTTAGCCGCAGGATTCCTCGTGAGCGAGGGCGTCATCTCGCACACGAGGGATCTCGCCACCATGCGCTACTGCGCCGGAGCAGGCGACGACGGAATAAATGAGTACAACGTTCTCGACGTCGCGTTGGCTGACGGTGTGGCTCCCCCCGATGACACTGTGGCTCGAGCATTTTTCACGACGAGTTCGTGCGGTCTCTGCGGGAAGGCGTCAATCGACGCGGTGAGGACTCGATCCGTCTTCGACGTCCACGACGATCCCCTGACGCTGGTCCCCTCGATGCTCGCGCACTTGCCCGGTCGACTCCGCGCCGCCCAGAAGGTGTTCGAAAAGACGGGCGGACTACACGCGGCGGCGTTGTTCGATGGCAAATCGGGTGATCTTCTCGCGCTGCGCGAAGACGTGGGTCGCCACAACGCGGTCGACAAGGTCATTGGATGGGCCCTTCGAGAGGGTCAACTGCCCTTGCGCGGGAGGATCCTGTTGGTCTCTGGTCGCGCCTCATTCGAGTTGGTTCAAAAGGCGGTCATGGCGGGCATTCCCGCCTTGTGCGCCGTGTCGGCGCCGTCGGCGCTCGCGGTCGACTTAGCTGTCGAGTCGGGCATGACCCTCGTCGGTTTTCTGCGCGATCCGTCGATGGTGGTGTACGCCGGTACGGAGCGCGTTCGCTAAACCTCGAGACGAGATGTGCGTCCAGCCTTCACCCAGTTGACGATGCACGCTCGATCCGGATGATCACCGATTTCGAGGTTGGTGTGTTGCTGCCGAGAGCGGTGGAATCAAGAGGTATCAGCACGTTGGCCTCGGGAAAGTACGTCGCCACGCATCCCCGCGGAGTCTCATAGGCGACCGCCCGAAACCCCTTGGCGTAGCGTTCTCCGTCCGACCACACACTGACGAGATCAACCATGTCGCCGTCGCGGAGATCGCGCGCCGCGAGGTCCTCGGCGTTGACAAAGACCACCCGTCGCCCGCCCTTGATGCCGCGATATCGGTCGTCGAGCCCGTAGACGGTCGTATTGAACTGGTCGTGCGACCGCACGGTCTGCAAGAGAAGGTGTCCCTCGGGAACGGTGATGGCGTCGGGTTCGTTCACCGTGAATCGAGCCTTTCCCGTCGCCGTGTGAAACGTCCTCGAGTCGTGGGGGCCGCGGGGCAAGGTGAAACCCCCTGGTTCACGCACCCGCGCCTCGTAGTTGTCGAAACCGTCAACCACGTGCTCGATATGGCGACGGATCACTCCATAGTCGTTGGCCATATCGCTCCAGCCAAGGTCCTCCCCAAAGAGTTCCCGGGCTACGCCGGCCACAATGGCCACTTCGCTGCGCAGCAGTTCCGAACCAGGAGCGAGCTGCCCCTTGCTCGAGTGCACGACGCTCATCGAGTCTTCAACGCTCACGAACTGATCGCCGCTCGCTTGATGATCGCGTTCGGTTCGGCTCAAGCACGGCAGTAGCAGTGCCTCTCGACCATGACACAGATGCGACCTATTGAGCTTGGTCGCCACGTGGACGGTCAACGCGCAGTTCGTCATCGCCGTCTCCGTGAGGGCCGTATCGGGCGTGGCGGCGACGAAGTTACCGCCGAGTGCGAAGAACACGTCGATGCGGCCGTCGCGCATGGCGCGAATGGTGTTGACGGTGTCGAAGCCGTGATCGCGGGGCGGTTCGAATCCGAACTCGTCGCGCAACTTGTCAAGAAACTCATCGGGCATCTTCTCCCAGATACCCATCGTGCGATCGCCCTGGACATTACTGTGACCGCGAATCGGCGACGGCCCGGCCCCCGGGCGACCAATGTTGCCCCGCAGCAGAAGAAAGTTCACTATCTCGCGAATGGTGGCGACCGCGTTACGGTGCTGGGTGATTCCCATGGCCCAACAGACAATCACGCTGTTCGCCGCCACGACGTCGGAGGCGAAGCCCTCAATCTCTTCGCGCGTGAGTCCGCTCTGTGACTCAATGTCGGACCACTCGAGACTGCGCCAGGCACGACAAGCTTCATCGAACCCGTCGCAGTAGGTCTCAATGAAGTCGCGGTCGAAGATCGTCCCGGGCTCGGCGTCTTCGCGCGCCAACAGCGCTTTGTTGACGCCGGCGAACATCGCCAAATCCCCGTTGACGCGCACGTGCAGGGACCGGTCGGTGATTTTTGTCCCGGGACCAATCAGCCCGCGTGCGCTCTTGGGGTTCTTGAATCGAATGAGACCAGCCTCGGGCAACGGATTAGCCGAGACGATGCGCGCACCACGCCGCTTCGCCTGTTCGAGGGCCGTCAACATGCGTGGATGATTGGTGCCGGGATTCTGACCCACTATGACGATCAGTTCGGCGTGATCGGTGATGTCGTCCAGGTCGACCGTTCCCTTTCCTACGCCGATCGTCTCGCTGAGCGCGGTGCCGCTGGACTCGTGACACATGTTGGAACAGTCCGGTAAATTGTTCGTCCCCAAGCGTCGAGCCAGTAACTGATAGACGAACGCCGCTTCGTTGCTCGCGCGACCACTGGTGTAGAAGGCGGCACGATTCGGATGCGGGAGTGCCCGCAGCCGATCGGCGATCACGGCGAAGGCGTCATCCCAGGTAATGGGGACGTAGTGATCCGCCCCCGGGGCGAGGTGCATCGGCTCAGTGAGTCGCCCGTGATGCTCCAGGGTGTGGCTGTCCTGCTTGCGCAACTCGCTCACTGAGTGAGTAGCGAAGAACTCACGATCGACGCGATCTCGGGTCGCTTCCCACGCAGTGGCTTTGGCCCCGTTCTCACAGAACTCCGCGAAACTTCGGTCACCGGCCTTGGGGTCCGGCCAGGCACAGCTGGGGCAATCGAATCCGTCCGTTTGGTTCAGCGCGTGGAGCGTTTTTGCACTACGCGCCACTCCCATTTCACTCACCGCGTACTGCATCGCGTGGCGTATTGCCGGAATACCGACCGCCGATGTCTTTGGCTTTTCGACTCGGACTTCATCGTCTGGGTTAGTCGTCATTGCTCGCGCCTGAACTTTCCGATGCGACCCTCGTGAACGCTCCCTCAACGGGAGCTCCCAATGTGGACACTATCGAAAGAATCTGAGGCGGGGTTGCCAGACTTGAGCGCTAAGCCATCAACGATTCACCCCGCGATCACCTCACCGCGAGTCATCGTTGTCAGGGTTGGTGACGCGATCATTTGACTCGGAGACCGGTCACGGCTCGCGAGTCCTCACCTCGTCTCCTTCGCGAACGACGCCGGAACGCACGACCGTCGCGCGCGTGCCGACGTTGCCGTCGTGGTGGCGACTCACGTGGCGCAACACGTCGAGCTGACGATCAAGTCCTCCCGGCTGAGGCCTCGTCGTCATCACGCAGCGCGAACAGGGTTTGGTGATCTCTATGACGATCTCGCCCACGTGAATGATGCGCTGCGGCGACGTGTCGAGTTCTCCCTCTCCGTCATCGACAACGATGTTCGGTCGAAAACGTCGCACGTCCCAATTCAGCTCGGGACGCTCGCGTGAAAGCCGCTCCAGCTCCGACGACGTAAGGAGATGAAGGGCGCTCTCGTCAACGAATCGATCTCCCGTTCCTTCCCAGGAGACCACCTGCGAGTCGTCACGTTCAAAGTCTTCGGGGCTCTCAAAGGTCGCCACGCCGAACGTCGCAGCGATCACCAGCGCTACTGGGTACCCGAGCCACGACGAGACCTCATCATCAAGTTGAGTTCCTTGGTGAAACTCTTCGCCAGATGGCAAGGTCACGACCAGCACACCGGATCGATACTCCGCGGCCGCCTCCAGCAGTCGGCCCTCTCGTTTCGCGGACAGAATGGTCCCTGATTCACGGTTTAAGACCCCGTAGGCCCGGTCGCCCACGACTCCCAACGAGTCAAAGTTGACGTCGTCGACCCTCTGACCCTGCATGGATTTCACAGGATGGCGCCACAACGATGAGACCGTGGCCGTGCGAGGAGACGAGTCAGTAATCACGGACGAAGCCTAGAAGCGAACGAGCGAGCGCGAAGTCCTCCCGAGTTCAGCCCTCGCCCTCGCCCTCGCCGGCGACCGTGCGAAAAAAAGATGTAACGGCTTTTCTCGTGGGAGGACAGAAGGGGTGGACGAGATAGTCCGAAGTGTCCATCGCCTCGCCCCAGCGAGGCGCCAGAGAGGAATCACATGAACAGACTGATCACCCGACTCGTGTTACCGGCGACCCTCGCCCTTGGAAGCCTCGGCGTCGGCCTCATCACCGTCGCCTCCCCGGCGACCGCGGCTCCGACGAGCCACGCCACGATGGCCACCAAGACCTGGCACGGAAAGATCGACAAGCTCGACGCCAAGATGGGCACGACCGAGGCATTCACTATGACCGTTGACATGAAGGTCTACGTGGTCCACTACGACTCGATGACGCACTGGGTGATGGGGACCGCGAAGAACATCAAGGTCGGCGCCCTGGTGACGGTGACCGGCACGTTGAGCGGCAAGACGATCGCTGCGGCAAAACTCAGCGTGTAAGGACTTCCTCTGCCTGCGGGTCGACAACGAAGTCGTCCCTGGCAGTATGGAGTCACCTCCTTCCTATGGAAATACGAGAGGTCCATGACTACTAACGGCGTCACCTTTCTCGCCTCGTCCACAGCCGACCAGTACTCCTCGGCGCGAGGGGCGTCACGCTCGTGACGCCCACTGAACTCCCTGAGCCGACCAAGCGGGTCGCGGTCGGGCGTCGCGTCTTTCTCGGCATCACGGGGCTCGCCGCACTCGGGGTGGCCTTCGGCGCCAGCATCCAGAACTTCCTTGGCAACGCCCTTGGCTCGGGACTCGGAGGACTGCTGCCCGGGGGAGATCGGTTTCGGATCTACTCGATCACCGGAAAGTACCCCAAGATCAAAGACAGCGACTACCGCTTGAAGGTCAGCGGATTGGTGCATCATCCCAAGACCTTCACGCTGGACGACCTCAAGGCGATGCCGATGACCTCGTTCACCAAGACTTTCCAGTGCGTGACGGGCTGGCGGGTTCCCGACGTTCACTGGGAGGGAGTTCTCCTCTCGGACATCATGGACGCCGTCGGCATCCGGCCCGAGGCGGTGGCGCTGACCTTCGAGTCCTACGACCGTGCCGACACTGAGAGTCTGACGATCGACCAAGCTCGACTGCCCGACGTGATCGTGGCGTATCAAATGCTCGGCGCACCCGTCACGACCGAGCACGGTGGACCGGTGCGGCTCTACGTGGCCCCGATGTTCGGGTACAAATCACTCAAGTGGCTCTCGGCCATTCGCGTTGTCGATGAAGTGCAACCCGGATTCTGGGAAGAGAACGGCTACCCCGTGAACGGGTGGTTGGACGGGACGACCGGCCCGACGAATCCTGACCCGAGCCTCACGTAGCCAATGACGCTCGCCCCCGCCACCACCCGTCGCGTCGCTCGCCTTATGCGCTTCGATCGCGTACAGCGCAGCGCTCACTGGGCCAACGCCGTGCTCTTTGGCGCGCTCATGTTCACCGCGATCCCGCTCTACTTTGGCTCGTTCTTCGGCGTCGTCCTTCCTCGCCACCTGATTGAACAGATCCACCTCTGGAGCGGTCTGGCCCTCCCCTTCCCCATCATCATCTCGCTGCTCGGTCCGTGGGGCCGCTCGATGCGCCGTGATGTGCGCCGCGTCAACGCCTGGACTCGCGAGGAGATCCGTTGGCTGCAGACGCGAGGTCGTTCGCCGCTCGAAGCGGACAAATTCAACCCGGGCCAAAAACTCAACGCCATCTTTATCGGCGCCGTGATCCTGGTGATGCTCGTCACGGGCTCGATGTTGCAGTGGTTCCGATTCTTCTCGGTGTCGCTGCGCGAGGGCGCCACCTTCGTTCACGACGTCTTCGCGTTCGCCATCTTTGCCGTGGTGATCGGCCACATCTTCATGGCGGTCACTCATCGCGATTCCCTGCGATCGATCTTCAAGGGATGGGTGAGTGAGCAGTGGGCCGCAGTGCACGCGTCGAGGTGGCTGAAGGAAACCCAAGACCCTGAGGACTCTCTCGAAACTCCCTAAGTTCGACTCGACGAGTATCGCGTCAGATGTTCACTATGTTTCCTAGGAGAAGGCCGTGGCGAGGAGAGTCGACGTGTGGATTCGAGGCATCATTGGCACGCTGTTGTGCCTCGCGGGCATCGTCTGGATTCTCCAAGGCGCGAACGTGCTGCACGGATCGATGATGAGTGGGCGCGGCGGATACGCGGTGCTCGGCGCGGTGGTCTTGGTGCTGGGCATCGCACTGTTGATCTGGGCCTGGCGGCGACGGGGTGCTCATGGATAGCCCCTTCAGCCACGTCGATGGAAACGGCAAACTGCGAATGGTCGACATCTCGAACAAACGGCGCACTCTTCGCAAGGCCTGGGCGCGTTGCCGCGTTGTCACGGATGTGAAACTGGCCGCCATCGAGCGTCGCCGCGACGGTCTCGACGTCCAGCACGCCGCGCGTGTGGCGGGTGTCCTCGCCGCCAAGCGAACCGCCGAGATCATTCCCCTGTGCCACTCTCTTCACCTGAGCGACGTGAATGTCGAACTGATTGAACGCGACGGCGGCGTCGAAGTGTCCTCGAGTGTGATCGCCACCGAGTCGACCGGCGTGGAGATGGAGGCGCTCACCGCCTGCGCGTTCGCGGCCCTGAGCATCCTCGACGCGCTGGCGGCCCTCGACCCCGACGCGCGAATGGACGACTTGGTGCTGCTGAAGAAAGAGGGCGGCAAGTCGGGGAGTTGGGGGCGACTCGTCGAGGCGCCGTCGCGGCGTCGCCGACGTCGCTCCTCATAAAGGGCCAGATAGATGCCCCCATTAGCATGGACGTCAGTGGTCACTGTTGCAAACTTCGTCCGTCGCCACGGCGAGAGCGACACCGGATGTCGCTGAACCTAAACGCGCCCGTCTCGGTGTCCCTTCGCCCGCACCCGCGGGCCGTCGCCGGCGATCGGCGTGAGGTGTCTGGAGCGAGCATGCCGACCGTGGGCGCCTTGGTCGATCGCTACGGTCGGGTTCACGACGACCTTCGCGTCTCGGTGACCGACCGGTGCAACCTTCGCTGCGTCTACTGCATGCCCGACGTCGGCATGACCTTCTTGCCCCACGACGCGTTGCTCAGCTTCGACGAGATCGTTCGCGTCGCCACGGTGGCCGCGTCGCTCGGAGTGTCGTCGCTTCGCCTGACCGGTGGCGAGCCTCTGGTTCGTAAGGGCCTCGTCTCGCTGATCGCACGACTCTCGCCTCTCGGCTTTGATGACCTCTCACTCACGACCAACGGCATGTTGTTGACTCCGCTCGCGTCGAGTCTCGCCAGCGCGGGGCTCACTCGGGTCAATATCAGCTGTGACTCGTTGCGGGCCGACCGTTTCGAGTCGATCCGACGACGCGGCGACCTGGCGACGGTGCTGTCCTCGATGGACGCGGCCGAGGCGGCGGGTCTTCTCCCGTTAAAGGTGAACGTGGTGATACTGCGCGGAGTCAACGACGACGAGATTCTCGACTTCGCCGCCTTCGCGCGCGACACGGGTCGAATCGTGCGCTTCATCGAGTTCATGCCCCTGGACGCCCAGGGCCAGTGGGATAAGAGCCAGATCGTCGCCGGCCGAGAGATTTTCGAACAGGTGTCAACAGTCTGGCCTCTCGAGGCCGTTGACGCTGGCGGCTCGGCGCCCGCCGAACGGTTCCGCTTTTGCGACGGCCGCGGCGAGATCGGCCTCATCTCCTCAGTCACTCAGCCCTTTTGTGGCTCGTGCAATCGGTTGCGACTGACCTCGGACGGCGCCCTTCGCAACTGTCTCTTCTCCGACGACGAACTGTCGGTGCGCGACTTGATCCGTGACGGCGCGGGCGACGAGGAGATCGCTGGAATGCTGCGACGGGCGGTCTGGGAAAAGTTCCCCGGACACGCCATCAATGAGCCGGACTTTCTTCGACCCACGCGCTCGATGTCGATGATCGGTGGGTAGTTCCATGACGTTGACGCGGACCACTCGAGCGCGCGTGAGTCCGGCGTGAAGTACCGCGCCACCCAGGCCGCCGAGTTACTCGGGGTGAGCGCCGACACGATTCGCCGCTGGGCGGATGCCGGACGCATCACGTCGTCGCTGGGCGCCGACGGCAAGCGCTACTTCGAGGGCGTAGACCTGGCCCACGCCGCCGTCGCCGAAAATCGCTCACCGTCACCCAAGAGCCCGCGCGCTCAGTCGACGCGCAATCGTTTCGTGGGCATCGTGACCAAGGTGGTGAAGGACAAGGTCGTCGCCCAGGTGGAGATCCAAGCCGGTCCCCACCGCGTGGTCTCGGTGATCACGAGAGAAGCAGCCGATGAGTTGGGATTGGCGCCGGGAGTCGTGGTCGACGCCGTCATCAAGGCCACCAGCGTCAGCGTCGAGATACCCGACACGTTTTAGTCACGCGAGGGTCGCCGGCCAGACCGATACCGCCTCCGCGCGAAAGGAGATCCGACAGCGCTCCCCAGGAGCAACGTCGGGCGAGCTCGTGGTACGCGCTCGCATCTCCTGACCGTCTCCGTACTCGACGAAGAGCTCGTAGGCGAGTCCGGTGTCGGCGATCTCGATCACCCGCCCCTCGAAGTCGCCCGGCGCGGCGAGGCCCGTCAACGCGGCGACATCCACGTGCTCGGGTCGCACGCTCCAGTGCACGGACGTGCCGCGCGCCAGAGTCGTGGTAGGAATCGTCACCAGCGCATCGCCAATCGCCAGTGCGGTCGAGGAGACGACGCTCCCGACGTGAACGTTGTCGACGCCGACGAGGCGCGCCACTTCGGGTGAGACCGGTCGCGAGAAGACCGATCGACTCGCGCCGAACTGCAATACCTCTCCGCGAGCGATGACCATCAACTCGTCCGAGAGGTATGCGGCCTCTTCAGGATCGTGGGTCACAAGCACCGTGGCCAGACCCGTCTCTCGCTGCACTCGTCGCAGTTCGCGACGAAGTTCTAAGCGCACCGGCGCGTCGAGCGCCGAGAACGGCTCGTCGAGCAAGAGCACCTGGGGAGATTGGCACAGCACTTGCGCCAGCCCCACGCGTTGGCGCTGACCACCCGACAGCTCCGCGGGCATCCGCGCCTCGAGGCCGTCGAGGCGAAGGTGCTCGAGCCAGTAGGAGGCGAGCTCTGGACTGGACTCGCGCGCGAAGGTCAAGTGGCGCCACACGTTGAGGTGCGGGAAGAGTGAGAAGCCTTGGGCGACGTACCCGACGCCGCGTCGCTCGACCGGAACGTCGTTGACGAGTCGGTCCCCGTACCAGACGGGTCCCGGGTTCGACCCGTAGAGACCCGCGACGCAGCGCAGCAGCGCGGACTTGCCCGAGCCCGAGGGGCCGAGTACCGCGAGATGATTGACGCGCGACTCGTGAGCGACGTGCAGGTGGAACGTGCCGAGTCGATGGTCGAGGTCAAAGCGCACGGGCTGCGTGTGAACGGGCACCGGCGTCCTCGGACGCGACACGATCGCCGGGCGCGACGACGGGAGTCGCACGCTCACCCGGCTCACCAG
>JBAQZL010000088.1:0-3560 GCA_049790955.1 Acidimicrobiales bacterium | reverse complement strand
CACGCGCTTGCTGCGCAGGTCGGGATGCGCGCTAATGAGCGCCTTCGTGTAGGGATGGACCGGCTGGGGCCGTCGCGCGCCGGCGCCAAGGACCTCCTGGCTCGTTCCCATCTCGACCACCACGCCGGCATACATGACGACCACGCGATCACAGACCTTTTTTATGGCGGCGAGGTCGTGGCTGATCATGATGAGGCTGAGCCCTTGGTCGCGTCGCAGGCGATTGAGAAGTGCCAGTATCTGCGATTGGCTGATCACGTCGAGTGCGGTCGTGGGTTCATCCGCGATGAGAAGGAGCGGTCGACACACCAACGCCATGGCGATCATGGCGCGCTGGCGCATGCCTCCGGAGAACTCGTGCGGAAAGCTCCTCGCCCGCGTAGACGACACGCCCACAAGCTCGAACATCTCAAGCACTCGGGCATTGGCATCCTCCTTCGAGACGTCTGGCTCGTGCCGGGCGATCGCCTCGCGAATCTGTCGATCGATGCGCAACACCGGGTTGAGGGCGTTCATGGCACCTTGGAAGACGAAGGCCACCGAACTCCAGCGAAGCTGGTTGATCTCCTCTTCGCTCATCCCGACTATGGACCGCCCGTTGAGCGTGATGCTGCCCGTCGGCAGCGACGCGTTCTTGGGCAACAGCAGCGGGACAGCTAAGCCGATGGACGTCTTGCCACAACCAGACTCCCCTGCGATGCCCAAAGACTCGCCGCGCTCGACGCTCAAGCTCACATGATCGACCGCTCGGACCACGTTGCTCGTGACCCGGTAGTCGACGCTCAGCTCCCGTATCTCGAGAAGACTCATCGCGTCCCCCCGCCAAGGGGATTCAAGACTCGGTCCATGCAGTTGCCAATGAGAGAGAACCCGAGAACCATGGCGACAATGCCCACCCCCGGCGGGATGATGTACCACCACGCGCCCTCGCTCATCGCACCGGCGTCAAATGCGTTGTGGAGCATGGTACCCCATGACACCTGCACGGGGTCCCCGAGACCGAGGAACGCCAACGCCGCCTGGGCCAAGATCGAGCCGGACAGCACCAACGCCAGGTTCGCGAAGATCAGTGGTGCGACGTTCGGGAGTATGTGCACCCGCATGATTCGAAGATCGCGCGCGCCCAACGAACGAACTCTTTGGACGAGCGGTCTCTCGCGAAGCGAGAGTACCTGGGAACGGATGATGCGCGCAGTTTGAGGCCAGCTTGTCAGACCAATTACCAGACTCGTGATGAAGATGCTTTGGCCGAAGAGCGCGGCGAGCACGATGATCAAGGGCAAGGTCGGCAAGATGAGGAAGAAGTCGGTGATTCTCATCAACACATTGTCTCGCCAACCGGCGTAGTAGCCCGAGACCAGGCCAAGTCCCGCGCCGAGGACGATGGCGATGATGGTCGCCGACACTCCGACGTAGAGCGAGATCCGCCCGCCCACGAGAAGCTCGCGGAACACGTCCTGTCCGAGCTCGTTCGTACCGAGCCAGTGCGCCCCAGAAGGCGCTTGCAAGATCGACGCGGCCGAGCTACCAAAAGCCTCCGAGTTGAACGGGAAGAACACCGGTCCGATCATCACCGAGATGAGCACAACCGCCAGCGTGATGACGCCACCTCGCCCCATTCGGTCACGCCACACGGCGAGCCACAGCGCGGTGCCTCGCTGGCCCACGGCCGCATGCTCTTCGAGCGCGTCGGAGTTCACTTCGTCGGGGGTCACGTTCGGCCCACTCTCGGATCAAGGTAGTGGTACAGCAGATCGCTGGCGAAATTCGTCAGGATGACAGCGATAGCGAAGAGCAAGAAGCATGCCTCAAGCACGGGGTAGTCGCGCTGCTCGACCGCGTTGTAGGTCAAGAGCCCCATTCCTGGCCACGAAAAGACCGTTTCCACCTGAATTGCTCCGCCGAGGATCATTCCCACGTAGAGCGCCGTCGTCGTCACCACGGGCAAGAGGGCGTTGCGCAGCGCGTGGCGAACCAGGATGACTCGGCGCGATAACCCCTTGGCTCGAGCAGTCAACATATAGTCCTCTACCATCGCTTCGACGAGAGAGTTGCGAGTGATGAGGGAGAACTGGGCGATGTTCACGAGCGCGAGCGTCACCGTCGGCAAAATGAGATGTCGAATGACATCCCAGGCGTGGCCCCAGAACCCGCTGACGAGACCGGGCGTCACGATGCCGGATATCGGCAGCCAGTGCACCCAGACGCCAAAGGCGAAGATGGCCAGCATGCCGGTGAAGAAGTCGGGCATGCTCCATGCGCCCAGGCTCACCACGGTGATCGATGTGTCGGCCGTGGTGTGGGCCCGCGACGCCGAATATACCCCCACCACCACGCCGATGACGACGGTGACGAACGTGGCAGCACCCAGCAGCAGTACCGTGTTGCCGATAGCGGAACCCAAGACGGTCGAGACAGGCTCGCGGTACACGAAGGAGTAGCCCAGATTCCCGTGCGCCAAGTCCTTGAAGTAGATCAAGTACTGCACGATCAGGGAGTGATTGAGACCAAAGAGCTTCACCAACTGCGCCCGGGCGGCCGCGTCGTAGTGCCCCGAACGTGCGAGGAGCTCGACGGGGCTTCCGGGCAGAACATGAAACAACAAGAAGTTGAACGTGACAGTCGCGAAGAGCGTTGCACCCAGCGCGAGGAACTTTCGCGCGAAGTAACGTGCCGTCATCGTATGGAATCCAACTGGCTTTCTATGACTTACTTCGGGACGACGGTCAAATAGTTGCTCCGGGTGAAGTTGTAGATAATGCCGCCCTTCGTCTTCTGCCAACCCTTCCAGGTGTTCGTGCGATAGGCCTGTAGTTTGCTCTGGTACCACATGATGCAGTACGCAGCGTCCAAGTAGAAGAGGCTCTGCATCTCGTGGATCAGCGCAACTCGTTTCGCCAGGTCCAGCTCAGTCGCCTGCTGGTTATACAGACTGTTGTAGGTGGGGCTCGAGTAGTACACGTCGTTGTTGCTCCCGATTTGACTCGTGAGCGGGACGCTCATCAAGTAGGTCGGGTCCGGCGACGCCGAGTCCCACCCCCAGATGAAAATGTCCCAATTGGGCGCTGACGCGTTGTAGACGATATTGCCAAGTGTCGTTGCATCCAACGTGTCAAGGGTCAACTCGACGCCGATCGCTTGCGCAGCCTTGACAAAGATCTGGCCGGCCAACACGTCTTCGTCGGTCGTCTCGATCGCGATCAGTCGGAAACTCAGGGGCTTGCCCTTTTTGTCCACTCGCACGCCGTCAGAACCCATCTTGTAGCCCGCCGCTTCGAGGATCGACTCCGCCTTGGTTGGGTTGTTATCGTACTGCTGATCTTGGGGAATGACGTCTTGCCAGACGCCAAAAGACGGCGGCAGTTGCACACTCGCCGGAATCCCGTGGCCTGCCAAACACAGGTCAACAAGCTGTTCGCGATTCAGCGAGTAGGACAAAGCCTCTCTGATCTTTTCGTCCAAGAGCAGTGGATTACCGCCCGATTTAGGATTCGTCGAGACGTTGAACCCGATGTGATGAAAGGAGAAGGACTCCATCGACACGGGATCGACATCAGGCT
>JBAQZL010000087.1:0-5106 GCA_049790955.1 Acidimicrobiales bacterium | reverse complement strand
TGGCAATGCTTTACCGAACTTTTCCGCCGCAGGACCGGGTCCGCCTAGCCAGTATCCTCATGATCCCGACCGCCTTGGCTCCCGCCATCGGACCCGTTCTCGGTGGGTTGTTGGTCACCGACCTTTCGTGGCGGTGGGTGTTCTACGTGAACTTCCCAATTGGCGCGGCGGCATTCATTTTCGGGCTCATTTTCGTCCTTGAGCAACGCGAGGCTCAGCCTGGACGCTTCGATTTGCCCGGATTCTGTCTCGCCGGCATTGGGTTGGGGGCATTGATGTACGGCGTGTCGGAGGGACCGGTCGAGGGATGGGGATCTTCGGCTGTTGTCATCACGGTTGTCGCAGGTGTCGTGCTGTTGATCGCCATGGTCGTCTTTGAATTACGGACTCGCGAGCCGATGGTTGACTTGCGATTACTTCGCGATCGAATGTTCCGAGTGTCGAATCAGTTGGTGACTATTACGATGATCGGATTCTTTGGCGTGCTCTACGTCGTGCCGCTCTATTACCAGGACGGTCGTGGACTCTCGGCTCTTGCTTCGGGGCCTCAGTACATTTCCCGAAGCGATCGGCGTCATGATCGGCGCCCAGGTGGTCAGTCGCGTGTTGTATTCCAAAATCGGTCCTCGCCGGCTGATAGCGAGTGGTCTTGTTGGCATTGCCGCTGCTACCGGATTGATGGCGTTGAGCGGTTCAGGCACCAGTCTCTGGTGGATGCGCGTGCTGATGTTCTGCCTCGGCTGCTCCATCTCCCACGTGATGGTCAGCATGCAGGCCGCCGCCTTCTCGACAATTCCTCCAGCGTCGACCGGGAGGGCGTCGACGTTATTTAACGCCAATCGCCAGCTCGGTGGGGCGATTGGGGTTGCGATCTTAAGCACCGTCATCAGCGCCGTCGGGCCGTTTCATCGAGTCGCCGGACGGACCGTTGCCGACTTGACCGCGTACCACGCTGCATTCTTGACGTCGGCTGCCCTCGCGCTGGCCGGGGCAACACTTGCGCTTCTTGTTGTCAAAGACGCCGATGCTGCCAGCACCCGGTCGCGCGCGAAGCTCCCACAAATTGAGCGCGCTTCTCATGAATGAAGCCGAGGTTGGAGAATTGCTAATTGTACGTGAAGATGCGAGTTGCTTGATCGTAGTGATCCCCAAGCAGCTCGAGTGATGGCCTCTGTCGTGGGTCAATATGAAGTGCCAGTCCATCGAGTTTCGTGTACGACGGAAAGTCGTGCAACTTGGAGGCAATTTCTATCCTCAGGGTTGACGGATTAACTGCGACGAGTTTGGCATCAAAAAGGGCGTGGTAGTCACGACGCAGGAGGAGTCCGCCGTCTCGCCGGTGTTCGGCGCGCTCGGCATAACTGTAGAGATGAGCGGCTTCAAGCACCTGAGGAGGCTGTAGCCCTGAGAACGCGCACACTTCGCCGTATCTTCTGATTAGCTCAAAGCGGAACGCTCGCTGACCCCGGCGACGTCGAACGACTCCGGCTGTGTGCCCACCAAGAATCGCGCTGACTTCGTCAATTGGAATCTCGCTTTGAAGATCAGCGTCACGTCCGGACAGTTTGTCTAAGAACGCCGGCAGCAACGTCGGCTCAATTGGTCTTATAGCGTTAAAAGTTCCTCGATTCCTTTGAATAGTCGCGAGCTCATGCAGGTCGATTGGTCTCGCCGCTTCGGTCCAGGTGTTGGCGTAGTAGGCGCGGTAGTTGGTCACAGGTTCTAAGGTCACGAGTGTTTCTTCATTTGAGAAAACATGTTTGCAGACGTCGCATATGTTTGAAGGCGGTGGACCGAGGCGCGATCGGTGTCTTGTCTTTTGGCAGTTGGGACAGCGTCGAATTTCCTTCGTAGCGTTTGGTGTCATCTCGATGTGCTCGACAAGCCCCCATCCTGCAACCCAGTCATCCGTGCGTACAACGGCAATGTCACCAACGGAAACTTGGATCGAATTTGGCACATTCGAGTCATAGGAGTAATAGATGCCCGCAGAGTCGTCATAGCCTCGATTTGCAGACCAAGACCGCTCTTCGTCGCTCTTCATTAGGAAGATCCACGCTCGTTGTCCGACTTGCGTTGCCACGACAGGAGCTTATGCACCACTTATGCGATGAAGGGTCTGTCTGTAACTCGAATCTGAGCGATCACCTAACGCCGGATCGAGGGCATCATTTTCGTCGTTGCGCCTATGTGGCGCAAGGTATGGGACGTTCCACGGTTGACCCTGTAGTAGAAAAGAATAGGTCGCCGCGTCATCGAGGATTTTGAGAAGATTCATGGATCGTCATGAGTGGTCTGGCAAGGGCTGGCGAATTGCGGTGTCGGACGACACAGTTCGGGTCGACATTGACGCGAAGAGCGTGGCGTACGATCGTTTTGAGAATTCGAGGCTAATCGTTCGGCGGAAATGGCTTCGCTACTTTCTCTTTCGCGATGACATACCCATTGGTGCGCTGTCTGGTTGCAAGAAGTCCGATGCACTCGATATGGGCGCCTCCAAGATCAAGTCGCGTCACAATCCGTAACCACAACATGCCCTCCATCTGGCTGGCAGGTAATGGCGCCGGGCTCCGTGAAGTCGCTTGGCCGAGTTTGTTGGCGGCGGAATGGCGTAAGCATCTTTCTGAAACTGCCCAAAGGTTTTCTAAAGCCTTATTGTCAGGGCTTTACAGACTCTGGTGGACCCGCCAGGGCCTCGATCCCGGCACCTTGTGCTCCTATGGTTTTGTCAAGTCGAAATGATAACTTTTCCGACTTTTTTCACGCGGCGTTCGCCACCGGTTCTTGATAGAGAGTTCCGTCTCTCATCATCGCGTAGAGCACGTCACAGCGCCGACGAGCGAGCGCGATGAGGGCTTGGTTATGTCGCTTGCCTTGGGCCTTCTTGCGTTCGTAGTAGGCCCGTGAGGTGGGATCGCCCAGGGCCGCGAACGCCGAGAGATAGAGCGTTCTTTTCAACATCTTGTTGCCCCGACGCGAGGAGTGTTCACCCCTGATCGACGAGCCAGATCGACGAGTGACCGGAGCGAGTCCCGCGTAAGCGGCGAGATGACCCGCACTGGCGAAGTCCTTGCCCGAGAGTTCGGTCATGAGTCGAGCTGCAGTCCTGACGCCGACTCCCGGCATGCTCGTCAGGACTTGGTAAAGAGGGTGGGCCTCCAGCAGACGCTCGACCTCGAGGGCAATCTCCTCACGCTGACGCCGAAGAGTGGCGAGCTGTTCGGCCAGCTTGGAGAGCACGGTGGCGGCGGCACTGGTGCCGGGAACCACGACGGTCTGTTCGGCGAGGGCCTGCACGATCTCGGTGGCGAGTCGTGGCCCCAGGCGTGGCGCGAGCTTCACGAGTCGATTGGCCAAGCGCGTCTCACCCGCGGCACGAAGAGACGCGGGCGAGGGGTAACGCTGCAGCAAATCAACGACGGCGCGGTGATCGAGGTGAGGCCCCACAACCTGCTCCAGCGCGGGGTGAATCTGGGTGAGGAAGCCTCGAATGCGGTTGCTCGTGGCGGTGATCTGCGTTGCGAGATCGTCGTCAAAGCCACAGAGCGCCGAAAGTTCGTTCACCTGTTCGTCCACGAGGTTGAGCGAGCGCAGCGCGTGCGGCATGCTGCGCGCCGCCTCGGCGATGATGGCCGCGTCTCTTGCGTCGGTCTTGGCTTCGCCGGCGTGCAGGTCGGCGATTCGTCGCATGGCGAGTCCCGGTAGGTAGCCCACCACGACGCCCTCGTCGTAGGCAACGGCGACCGGCAGCGCCCCAATGGTGTTGGGCTGGTCCACCACGAACAGCACCGTGCCGTGCTGCTTCAGTCCAGCGATCAGTTCACGCAACTTCTCCTCGTCGTTGGGCAGCGCCTTATCAAAGAGACGTGTGCCCGTCTTGTCGAGGACCACTGCGTGGTGCTCCGCTTTTCCAACGTCAACACCGACGAATACGTCGACGTTGTCGTAACCAATAATGCCTTCTCCCATTTCTTCTCCGTTCTCGGTTATTCAAATCGGTTAACCAAAGCAGCGAGTCTCGGCATCCACGTTACGATTGGCCTCGAGCAACACGCCCGGGTCCAGCTCCTATCAGCGATCACGCACCACCACTCAGGCCCGGTGACAACACAAGGTGGATCATGAACAACAGGGATAAATAATCATGCCGGGTCTGGCTGGTTAACGCACCTCGAGAATCCCATCTCCAGAGGTACTGAATAAGGTAACGGGATCAGATGGGCTTTTCGTCTACTCGGGGTTGTTGCTGAGTGATGCAGTGCACGCCATCGCCCCCGGCGATGCTTGTAGCTGATCTTGATTTAGATCAGCGCAAGGATCGGTTGACGCTTTTTCCATTCCTCACGACGAGGCGCCCCGACGTGTACGGCGCGCTCACGAAAGAGTGATGGGTACCCATCTCATTTGACGGTATCTTCACGCGACAAACCCCCAGTACGGGGTGAGAGTCGCAGCGCGAGCATCTCTAGCGCTTGAATGACCTCGGCGACATCGTCGAAGCTATCGCTCGCGAGAGCATCGGCAATTGTTTGGTCGATGGGTACGTCTACTTTGCTTCCAATTTTGCGTGCCACTCCGGGAGCGCCACGCACCAATGTTCGGCGCCCATCGTCAGGATCCGACACCGTTTCGAGTAGTCCATGATCTTCAAGCAAGGTCGCCGCCGCCGACACTTGACTTTGGGGCAATTCGGTTCGCTTCGCAATCTCGCCGATTGAAGAGTTGGGAGACTCCAATACGTCAATGAGCACGGCCGTGGCACTTGGAGGGAATGCGTGAACCGCGGAACTCGGAATTGTCTCAAATCCCATTTTCGCGAGTTTGCGACCCAGCAGGTACAGCTCAAGTCCGTTCATGGTCATGAGGTTACGTGGGCGTCGCGGGCTATTTGAGTACCGGTGACGGATCGCCACTGTAGGGGATCGTGACGCACCAAAGCGAAGAGGTCTATGCCGAGAATCGGTGGGTGCTCATGACTCTGCGGGGACCCCTCTTAGTGAGCCAGTGCCATTGAGAGTCGTTCTTGGTGTTGACGCTTCCACAGCTCCTTGAACTCGACCGGGGTCAGGTAGCAAAGAGAACTGTGCAGGCGTTCATGATTGTATT
>JBAQZL010000086.1:0-2669 GCA_049790955.1 Acidimicrobiales bacterium | reverse complement strand
GTGCGGTGATTCCAAGGAATCCAATAATGGCGCCGATCCACCCGAAATACGGGCCCATATTGAGATGGATTAGGACTTGTAGTTCGCTGCGCGCATCCTTATCGGAACTGCGCCTGACTCAAGAAATACAAATGAGCGACCCGGCACGCTTTGATCGAATCAGCGGGCGCCGTGTGGGGCGACGTCTTCTCGGTCAATGGTGATTCGCCAGTCACCCTCGACGTAGGGATAGCGCGTCTCCAACCCTTCCGCCACGTTCACTCCGAAGCCGTGTCCGTCGCCGAACTGTAGGTGCCCGTTGGATATATCGGGTGGGTCTGCCAGGATGCTCCACTGCAGTGGGCCCTGAATCCGGCAAAGCTCAAGCACGTGTGGGTGTGGCATTGCGGCAACGAGGTTCGCGTTCATCATCGCAAGGAGGCCGTTGTGCCAGCTATGCGGACAAACCTCGATACCGTGGCGAGTCGCAGCCTCGACAATTCTCCAAGACTCTGTAATTCCACTGATACCGACGTCGGGCTGCGCGATTGCATATGCACCCGACTCGATGTACGGATAGAACTGTTCAAGGGTTGTGATCGACTCGCCACCTGTAACAGGCAGGTCCAGCGCTTCATTCAGCCGAACGTAACCCTGCAAGTTTGACGGATGGATCGGCTCTTCAAACCACGTGAAGTGCAGCTCGTCAAGACCACGACCAAGTTCGAGGGCTTCATCCTCAGTCAGTCGCCAGTTCCCGTCACACATCAACTCGAACGCGTCGCCCACCGCGTTCCGGACCTCGCGATACAACTCAAGGGTCCGCTTTGGGGTGACATCATCCCATCCCCATTCGGTACCAACTCGGATCTTGGAAGCCGTGAAACCTTGTTGCTGATATCCGACAACCTCTTCAATCAGGCTCTCGGGATTAGCTCGCCAATCGAAGTTGCAGCCACCGGACGCGTACAGCCTTACTGACGTGAGCGCCTTGCCATCTGGTCGGAGCAGATCGGCGACCCTCTTCCCCTCGACTTTGCCGCGGATGTCCCAAAGTGCAGCGTCTATTCCCGCGATCGCGCAGTCGTAGCTAAGGGACAGGCCATTTGGATGAAACCCGATGCTCAGGGCCTCTAGGGGATCTTTGCCGATCAACTCAGGCTTGATTTTGGTAGCAATAATGTCGGCAATCACTGTGGGGACACCGTAGGGAGATGGCTCGGCGATGCCCACAATCCCTTCGTCGGTATGGATAGTCACTATCGAAGCATCGGCTTTAATTGAATTAAAGTTCATCGTTTTCCACTGCTCATCCAAGCCGTGCATACGCGACAATGACATGGCCGTGACATCGGTAATCTTCATGCTTCGTCCTCACTGTGAGACCGTTCCCACTTGGTTGGCGGCAAATATAGCATGACCTTTTGTCGAAGGCGAGAATCAATCGATCGTTGCTCGAAAAACGGCGCCCAAGAAACCAACCAGCCTAGGGCAACGGCGCACAAATTCTAAAAACGTGCACGTGGCGCGATACCTCGAAACCGAGCACCTGCTCACTAGTAATTGGCACCAAGCCCTCTCTCAGAGCGACCTATTCATAAAAACCGATTCGCTAGCTGGAACGGATCAAGGCGCAATCCACCTTGACCGAAGGTATTCCGATCTGCTTGACGTCGCCGTTTGGGAATGGTAACGTTCCCAGCCGTAAGTGCCGAAGTTTAAGCCATTTCGTTAGCAAGGCCGAAGCATTTCACAGAGGTGGAAGTCAGGGGTTTACGGGCCCGCGCAGCAGTAGTTGAGTTCGAATGGCGAGACAGAATTGCTTCGCCCGAGTCTTGCTTTTCGCCTCGCGCAAGAGATAGCACTCTTTCGGACATTATGAGGAGTAACGAGAATGGATACAGAAGTCCCAACGATAGAGGCTGACACCAGGCAGCAGATTACTGATCTCATCATTGACTTCGGGTGGAGAGTGGATCACGGGTTGGCCGCGACAATTCATGAGCTTGTCACTGATGATATTGAGATGATTCTCACGGTTGGGACGATCGTTGGCAAGGATGCGGTGCGATCATGGGGAGCAGACAGGGATGCCCTAGATCGGAGATCATCGCATTTGATGATGAACTTTAGATTCCCGGTAGTCACATTGGACAGAGTTGAGGCCCATTCGAACGGCCTCATTTTTCGTCACAACGGACGAGACAGCATCGCTCCAGCACTGCCGTGGGCCGTCACCGAGTACCAAGATATTTTTGTACGTCTTCAGGGCGAATGGAAATTCCAAACTCGGTTCGCGCAGGACATCTTTATGTCGGACGACGCTTAACTTGCTGCAGCACCACACAACCGATTTCGAGAAAACAATTCGTTCGTATTATCTGAGGAGAGGACCGGCTAAGTGACGGAAGATACTAGGGAAGCTGGCGCAAAGCTGCAACACAAAATGATGGGTGGTCCCGAGGTCGCGACCCACTCGGGTTCAGAAAACCCGGCCGATTTTGTGGCCAATTTTGTCCAAGAGCACATCTTTGGAGAACTCTGGCAGCGCGACGTCATCGATCTGCGAACGAGAAGCCTGTGCACGATAGCCGCAATTGTTGCATGTCGAGGATCTGAGGATGCCTTGAAGAACCACGTACGTGGCGCACTTGCCAACGGCGCGACGCGAGACCAAATCCTGGAAGTCG
>JBAQZL010000085.1:0-3012 GCA_049790955.1 Acidimicrobiales bacterium | reverse complement strand
ACGACCCGAACCGCTACGCCGACGCCAAGTCTCGCAAAAACTACGCCGGCACGTCGCCCGTCACGAAGGCGTCAGGAAAATCTCGGGTCGTGCTCGCGCGCCACAGTCGCAACAAGCGCTTAGCGAGCGCACTGGACCAATGGGCGTTCAGTTCGCTTTTGCCCTCGCCGGGAGCGCGGTCCTACTACGACGAACTAAAGGACCGCGACAAGCACCACCGCAAAGCGATTCGTCAACTCGCCAACCGCTGGGTCGGAATCCTGCACGGTTGCCTTGAAAACGAGGCGCCTTATGACGAGACGATCGCGTGGTCACACCATCGCTCGGACGCTGCCGCTTGACTTTAACGACAAAGGGGTGTCTCCGACTGGAGACTGAGTCAATGGACTCCAGTTGAAAGGCACTAGTTCCCGTTTTGCACAATGATTGGATAGGTGGACGAGTCCCAGTTACGAGAGCATGATGAAGCCGGATTTGAGTTAAAACGTTTCGTCCAAACACTTCGAATTCGCCTTAATGGGGCGGCGGTTATCGAAAGTAAACTGTTAACACCAAAGATCGTACTGACGAGCATTGTGCCAGACGCCGCCAAAGCCAGTCCAGTGTCAGTAGTCGAGCTGGGCGATCGCGAATTGATCGTGAACGTTGCAGGCGGTCGGTGGGAACTCAGTCGAAACATCGACAGTGTCGATTTCTTTAAGAGTGTTGTCGAGTCCGCAATTAAAGGCGATGTGAGGGAAACCTTCGGACTTGAACGGGTCGACACGCGCATTACGTTTTCGGACGGTACTTTCGTGACGACGACGACAAGGACTTTGGGAGGGATCATCCCGACTCCCGGCTGGCGTCATTGGGGTCGAAAAGTGAGATATGAGCCGTACCTATCAGACAATTCGCTATCACTTGAGTGATTCACAGTGATGTCAGTCGGATGGTGAGAGAGCAATGAGAGACCCCGTTAAGTTAGGGATATTGAAGAGAATCGACCGAGCGCAGTTACTTCGTCTCGACTCCCTCGCAAGGAACGCAGGATTTAGTGGACGTCGCGGCGAGGAATGGATCCTTGCGAAAGTTGGTCCGCAAGGATCTCTCACGGTTCGGCCATTACTTTGGGAGAACTCGCCGAGTAGATGCCTACGTTGTTCAGTCGTCTTCGACAATCGGGAACATGGACTTGGACAGCTATTGCTCGATGTGGAACTCGGCGAATTCAAGAAGCTCCGATCGATCAAAGGTAGAGAGTCGCGCCGCCGGCTCATTGCACTTATTGACCGAGTAATGATTCTGAACCCGTCGCTAGAGGATCAGTGAAGCCAATTCCGCGTTTCTAGTATCGATTGACGCGTGAAAGGACCTCCGGGTGCGTTCCCTGATGCTCCTATGTTTGTCAAGCGGCAATCTGATCGCGTAGCCACGCTTGATAACGCTCGGCGAATTCGCGGTCATGGTCAAGGCCACGCTCGAGCCGTGAGATCCGCAGCGGGTAAGTTCCGAGCTCTTCGGACACCGTGGTCAGACTGATCTTGGCTGCGTTCCTCTCGACGCGAAGTTGACTGCCAACGGGGACAACCTGGGGGTGTGTCAGATGCGCGAAGACCTCTCGAGCGATGTGGCGCTTCAGACAGCGAATGATCTCGCGTCGGGACTTGCCTTCAGCAGTTCGCCGAGCCGCGTAGGCGCGAGTCTCTTCGTCGTGAGCGATGCGAACGACCGCGATGCGCCAGAGAGCGTTATTCGCTTGTCGGTTGCCGGATCGGTTGAGACGGTGCCGAACAGTCTTGCCAGACGAGGCCTCAACCGGTGAGACGCCGCACATTGCTGCGAAGGCCGACTCGTTGCGCAATCGCTGCGGGTTGTCGCCCGCGGCGACCAACAAGATTGCAGCGACGTCGGGGCCCACGCCGCGAGCAGCTCGAAGGGCGGGGTTCGCTTCGAGGGTGAGTCGGTCGAGGACATCAGAGAGCTCCTTCATATCCTCGGTGAGCGATTCGTAGCGACGAGCCAGTGACCGCAGTGACATCTTGGTCGCCTCGCGGGGATCGGCGGGGTCGCCGGGCCGGAATCGGGCGCAGCGCGCAACGCGATGCTCCGTTGAAAGCGGCTCAATCTCTGCCCGTAGGGCGTGTGGGGCATTCACAAGGAGGTCCCGGATCTGCAGTGCCACGCGAGTTCTCGTGTCGCGGGCCGAAGTAAACGCCACTCGCAGAGTACGTATCGACTCGACGACGCCGTCTTGCGATTTCGGCGAGCCACTCGCCTCACCGTTGAGCGCTGCTCGCGCCGCGGCTTCAGCATCGACTGGATCACTCTTGCCGCGCCGACGCCGGTTCTGACGATTCTGCCGGTTCACTTCAACGACCTCAACACCTTCGCTCGCGAGGTGCTGGAAGAGGCCGACACCGTAAGAGCCAGTGCCTTCGATGCCGACGCGCACCAGCTGGCCGTAACTCCGAAGCCACTTGAGCAGTTCTTTGTAGCCGGTGATCGTCGTGGGAAAGCGTTCGACGTCCAGAATCTTGCCCTGCTCGTCAATCACTGCGGCAACGTGGACGTCTTTGTGGGTGTCGACGCCGCCGATGACGACGCGTTCAATATTTGACATGCTGTAAGTGCCTTTCATCCTCGTGGTGGAATGCACCACCAGCCGGGACGACGGACAGGACACGCAAGGTGTTGGTCAAAGCTCCTATGAGGTCACGTTCGTCCGACCGGATGGTGCGCGTCCCCAAGGCTGAACCGACAGATCAGAGACAAGGCACGAAGCCGGTATCACATTGAGTCAGATCCAGCCCTAAGGGGACTCTGACATCATGCGTGTATCACAGCACCCGCAAACTGCATCACTCGATTTAGTGGTGTGAAAGCAAGCGAGCATTAACGATTGCGCCACTCGGAGACACCCCTTTGTCGTTAAAGTCAAGCGGCAGCGTCCGAGCGATGGTGTGACCACGCAATCGTCTCGTCGTAAGGCGTGTCGTTCTCGAGGCATCCGTGCAGGATTCCGACCCACCG
>JBAQZL010000084.1:0-3258 GCA_049790955.1 Acidimicrobiales bacterium | reverse complement strand
GGCCCCGGCAGCCAAAGGCACGCTGGTGGCGAGCGGCGGCGTGAACGGTCGGTGGTCCCTCAAGTCGTGCACCGTCAGTCCGAGCCAAGGCGTCTTTGCTCTCCAGCTGTCCTTCGGCCCCGGGCGGGGATACCCGGCGCTGACGATGGGTGCCCAGTTGGCGGCGAGTGTGGCGCCTGTCGTGGCCAGTCGCACCGTAAATCTGGCCACCGCTGAAACGGACTTTGTTGATTTTCAGACAAACTCGACGGGCGGGTGGTCAGCGGGTGCCGATTTTCTCCTCAGCGACCCACATCGCGGCTCCGGCGTGCTCTCGACATCTCCCACGGCGACGTCTGGCACTGACTGCCGTCGCGGTGAAGCAAGTCGCCTCGAGCGCCCCACCGGTACACCTCAAAGTCACCTGGAGTAACTGTCACCGCGTCACTGCTCCAGAAGAGTGATGTGTTCCCTGGCGGAAAGTCAGGTGGCTCCATCACCGGCATCATTGGAGTCACCTCTTCGACGAGATGCTCTTTCAACCGTGCCAACGCGGGAAAATACGAGTCGACTCGTTTTTAACGTCACGGTATTTTGGGAGCCTCTTACCACGAGCCCTAGACCCATCTCACAGTCCATATTCTCTCGTCAAATGGGTTGGGTTGTTCGCCAGAATTCTCTGAAATTCTTCCGAGTCTTGGCACATGGCTAGACGAATGGCTAGACGACAGTTCTTACTCCGGACTAGCCGATATGTTTCCGAGGAGGCGGACGGCGAAGTCAAGATACGAACCTTCGCCGAAGTCAATGAAGGCAGATCACCTTCAAGTGCGTCGTGTTCTCAAAGGAGTGAGGTGAGGGCTGTCGCCTGCCACGCCAGTTCGCTAGCTTCTCCGTCTGCCCCTTTGCGATCCTTTATCGCTAGGCGAGCGTGTCGGGCCGATTCGCGAGCACTCGTCCAGGCTGGGTCGTATGGCAATAAGTGCGGCGCGTGGAGCGCCACTGGGCCAAGCGGCGTGGAGATCAAGGTGGGCGCACTTATCGATGTCTGGCGGTCTTCGATCGCATGCTGCTCGCGATTCTCTCGGTCGTCCTGGAAGTCGCCGTAGAACTCGGGTAGCACGTAGTGGCGAAGTGCTTCGATAGCGGCGAGTACTGAGTCGGTGACAGTGATAGCGGTGGCGTACGCCGGGTCGTCGAAAGCGTCGATGTCCTTCTGTTCGTCTTCTTCGAGCTGTTCCAAGGACGCCCCGGCGATCTCAGTTCGCTCGTGGCGAAGTCGTCGCAGGGCGTGGAGACGCGCCAGTTGGCCGAGATGCTCCATCGATTTGGAGGCTGCGCCATCCAACATCTGTCGAGCGTCGGCGGTCACTTTCGTCAGCGATGTTCCATCCGGGAGCGCAAAGTCACCGACCTCGCTGAGCAAGTGATCGGCGCAGTCCAGCGCAAACCTGGTTGCCGCTTCGGCGTCCCAGTGTGTTGGCGCGCTGAGTTGAGCGGTAGGGACAGAGACCGTGCCGTCAGGGCCGATCTCGACACTCTTAGGTGATTCCGCGAGGTAAATGCGCTCATCAAGTACCTCAAGAAGAGCCTTCGCCTCTCGCAAAACGAGCGGATGACCAAGATCCGTCACTTGGCCAACTCCGTCCACGGGAAGCTTCCAAGCGACCCTTCCCGTGGCTGAGTGCTCAACGCCCTTCGCATCGGTCGCGACATAAAGGCGTTGGTCCATCTCGTCTCCGATCTTCGGCGTCGTCGTCTTTGGTCTTCGCCTAACGATAGGCGAAGCGCTATGTCGTAAGGGGCTGCCGTCGCTTTAGTTGACAACTTGTATGCGTCGCTCAGAGACCCACACTTGACCGCCGAAGGACGAGCATTTGGTTTCCACCGCGTTGGAACTCGTACGGAACATCGCGGATCTCCGTCTCTGTGCCGTGGCGAGACAGCGATGTCATCACGACACTGCACATTCTGTCCAGCGAATGGCCGCCCTGGTCCAAAAGAGGAAACACTCGGACCTCGCCTCTGCACACTCGGTTCAGCTCGACCAGCGACTGATAGTGAAAGCTCCAATCCAATCGATCCGCATAGGTGAAGAGGAAGTGTGAACTCAGCACAAGATCGAACTGGCGATCGCCGAACGGTAGAACAGGTAATGAAGCTGGCATATATCGCTCACGGTGCACTTCGAAATCATGAGCAAAGAGGGCAGCTGACTCCTTGCGAACTTGACGATGACCCTCGAGGTTGCCGTAGAAGTCCCAAACGTATCGGTCGCTACCGGCCGCGGTATGGGCACTTCCTCGGGCCGGTTGAGTCGAGGCCTGCTCTTGAAGCGCCGAGGTCGACATCGCGTAAACGGGATCCACGGCGATCACGTGAGCCCCGAGGTCGCTGGCTTCGACGGTAAAGCTCGAGGCCCCGCCAGGGCAGTCCAGTATCCGACCACAGAGATCACCTTCGACGAGAGAGAACATGGCTTCGTACTCACGAAAAGACCGGGAGCTGATCAGGTAATCACCCACATTGTCCGGGTCTGGGGGCGCTGTCATCCTGGCTCACTGGTCGGAGCAATTAAGGGCGTCGCGGCTGGTTGTGGTCGCATCGGTCTCTCCCGGTTTACGCGTCGAGGGACGAGGAGTAGCCCTCGGCCAAGAGCGCTCTGATCTCGTCCGTGAGTATCATGAGCGCTTTTGTCATGCGAAGATATTCATACATCGATCCTCGAACGTAAAAGGCATCGGCCATTGCGAAGGAGATGAATTCATTGCGCGGGCGCTGAGCAAATCTGTGCCATGTCGCAGGCGTCGCTTCGATCGCGAACGTCGCCGCGTTGGCAATCGACCGCCCGTGATCGATAATTCGTCCTCGATAGAGGCGGAGTCCGAGCGATGCGACACCAAAGTTGACGGCGATCGAACCATCGAACGGCGAAGTGGCGTCGGCGAACTCCTCGTTCTCGGAGACTCGATGCAACAGCGCGGCGAGCCACTCAGGACTCGCAAAGCTTGGCCTGGACTCCTCTCTGGCGCGGGCTTCGGCGGGTGAGCGAACGAGCACCGTGATTGACGTTGTTCCTTCGACAATCCAAGTGCCGTCAGCCGCAACCGCGCGGAGACGCAGCCCTACCGTGCCGTCGGTTGACTCAGCGTTGAGTTGGCGATGCGTTATCTGCACCGATGCGGACAGCTTTTCACCGATCGATGCGGGGCGCCGAAACGAGAATTGTTGGTGGCTTTCGTTCGCGGAGTCGTCGACGGAAAGCCCGATGGTCTGCAG
>JBAQZL010000083.1:0-4447 GCA_049790955.1 Acidimicrobiales bacterium | reverse complement strand
CGCGACCAGGCCGCTCGTTTTGGCGCCGATCTGCGCGTCGAGAAGGTCCACAAGCTCGATACCACCACGCGACCCTTTCGCGCGTGGCTGGGCGGCGACGTGGAACCAAGTATCACTGCCGACGCCGTCATCTTGGCCACCGGAGCACGATCGCTGATGTTGAACGTTCCCGGCGAAGAGCGCTACCTCAGTCACGGACTCTCGACGTGTGCCACCTGCGACGGTTTCTTCTTTCGCGGGCAAGACATCGCGGTCATTGGCGGGGGTGACTCGGCTCTTGAAGAGGCACTCTTTCTCACCCGCTTCGCGTCGAGCGTGACGGTGATTCACCGCCGAGACTCGCTGCGCGCGTCCAAGATCATGCAAGAGAGAGCTTTCGCCCACGAAAAGATTCGCTTCGAGTGGAATACGCAGGTCACCGAGATCATCGGCGACGACAAGGTGATGGGCATCAAGGTTCGCGACACCGTCAGCGACGAAGAACGAGTCCTGCTCGTCACGGGAGTTTTCGTGGCGATTGGCCACGTGCCCAACACCACCCTCGTGACCAACCAAGTGGACCTGGAGCACAACGGCTACGTGCGAACGACGATGGGGTCGTTCACCAACATCGACGGGCTGTTCGCCGCCGGCGACGTACAAGACGATGTCTACCGCCAGGCCGTTACCTCGGCGGGCTCTGGTTGCATCGCCGCGATCGACGCCGAGCGCTGGCTCGAAGCGCAAGGAATTTAGACCTCAGTCGCTAGTGTGGATGTCCAACGCCGCCACGGCGTTCGAGGAGGTTAGGTATGAGCGAGAACATCACAACCCTGACGGACGCAACTTTTGACGAAGCTGTCGGTTCGTCGGACAAGCCGATTCTCGTCGACTTCTGGGCGGAATGGTGCGGCCCGTGCAAGATGATCGCCCCCATCCTCGAAGAGTTCGCACTCGAACAGTCGGATAAGTTCGTCATCGGCAAGCTTGACGTCGACGTCAACGTCGCGACCGCCACCAAGTTCTCGGTAATGAGTATCCCGACGCTGCTGCTGTTCAAGGACGGCGAAGTGGTCGCGCGACTCGTGGGCGCCAAGCCCAAGGGTGCGCTGCTGCAAGAGATCACCTCGAACCTGTAGTTCGCCTGAGTTTCGAACCCCTTCGCATTGGCGACACGGGGCCCCGTGTGCGCGACCTAAAAGAGCGCCTCGCAGCGATCTCTCTTGAGCCGACGTCAGACGATGACGTCTTCGACGACGAGACGGTCGCTTTCGTCGAGTCGTTCCAGCGCTCGCGCGGACTCCCCCTGACCGGGATTGTCGATCGCATCACCTACGAGCGATTGGGCGAAGCGAGTTGGCAGCTGGGTCAACGACTTCTGTACGCCACTCGTCCGATGCTTCGCGGTGACGATGTCGCCGAGCTTCAAGTGCTACTTGCACAGCTCGGCTTTAACCCTGGGCGCATTGACGGGATCATGGGGGCGAACACCGCCGCGGCGCTCGGCGAGTTTCAACGCAATTGCGCGCTGGAAGAGAGCGCCGCGCTCACCAAGGAAACACTGATGACTCTTCGACGTGTTCGGGCAACGAACGCAGCCAAAAGCCTCATTACCGACGCGCGCGACCTCGCCGGCATCGACCCTTTAGCGAGCGGTTCAGTGCTGATCTGCGGTCAGGGCCCCCTCGCCGAAGGACTGGCGCAAGCTCTCGGCGACAACGAGTCCATTCTCGTTTCGCTCGAATCTTCACAGGAAGAAGCGGCCCTCTACGCCAACACGCACGACGTGGCCCTGGTGCTGTCGTTTCAAACCCTCGAGCACGTTGACGGTATCCACCTGCACTACTGGGCCAGTTACCGTAATCACTCGCATCGCGGCGAAGTCCTCGCGAGCACGCTGGCCTCGGTTTTCGCTCATCAACCTGAGGTTCCGCGGGTCGAAGTGACTGGCATGGCCTTACCGATTCTCCGCGAGACCAAGATGACAACGGTCCACGTCGAGCACGGGAACCTTGCTGAACAGGTATTTCACCAAGCCATCACCGCATTTGAAGGTGTCGTAGCGCAGGTTATCCACACTTCAGAGTAAATAAAGGTACTCAAAACCGAGTGTTTGTCAGGTAAAAGCGCATAAATTACGGCAAAATCCGAGTAACCCACAACTTCATCCACAACTTGGGGAAAACTTCAACAAGAGGGTTAAGTTTAAGGTTGAAGGTCACTTGGGCTTTGCAATCGCGCTGTAGAGCCGTTCGAGGTCGTCAAGGTCCGCGAAGTCAATGATTATACGGCCATTGCGTCCCTTGAGATCGACGTGAACCCGGGTATCTAGATAGCTTTCCAGCAACTCCTCTAGTTCCGCAACGCTCGCGTCTGGCACCGGCCGTAGTCTCGGCGCGCCTTCGGGTGATCTCGTGACGGTCTCCGCCGTCGGCAAAGGGCGGGGCTCAAGAAACGATTTGACGGCCTCCTCCGTCGCGCGCACCGACAGCTCGTTCTTTATGACCTTTGCGACCAGGGTTGCTTGGGCGTTGGGATCGCTCACGCCCAGCAGTGCTCGAGCGTGGCCCGCCGTGATTTGCGACGAGGCCAGCGCACTCTGCGCTGTTTCTCCGAGCTGCAAGAGTCGTAACGTGTTCGTAACATATGCCCTGCTCTTCCCCACGCGCTGGGCCACTTGGTCGTGCGTGAGATCGAACTCATCGACGAGCTGCTGATACGCAGCGGCTTCTTCCAAAGCGTGCAAGTCAACGCGGTGGAGATTCTCCACCACTGCCTGCTCCAGCGAGAGTCGGTCGTTGACGTCGTCTTGAAGGAGCACTGGCACAAAGTCAAGTTTCGCGATCCCCGCTGCTCGCCAGCGCCGCTCGCCCGCAATCAATTCATATTTGTCGGGTTCGCCATCGACGGGTCGCACGATGATTGGTTGAAGAACACCAAGTTCGGCCACTGATGCCGCAAGCGTCCTGAGGCTGTCGTCATTGAAGGTTTTGCGAGGTTGAAACTGATTGGGTCGGATCGAATCGACGGGCACCATGCGAAGGGGACTCGACGACGCAGTCTCAACCATGGCCTCCGTCGGACTCGACGTTCCTTCTGGTATGAGAGCTCCGAGCCCTTTACCTAAACCTGGTTTTCTAGGCATTCATGATCTCCTCTGCTAATGCTCGGTACGCCAAGGCACCTTTGGATGTGGGATCGAAAACCGTGATTGGTTGGCCGAAGGATGGCGCTTCTGCCAATCGAACGGTTCTTGGGATCATGGTCTCGCAAAGTTCTTCTTCGAAGTGTTTCTTGACCTCTTTAGCAACGTCCGCCGACAGCGTGTTACGCGAGTCATACATGGTCAGGACGACTTTGGTGATACGAAGATCAGGGTTGAGGTTCTTCTGGACCAGGTCTACGATCCGCTGGAGCTGCGTGAGTCCCTCCAGGGCGTAGAACTCAGCCTGGACCGGGACCAGGATCTCGGTAGCAGCGGCGAAGGCGTTGATGGTTATGAGGCCGAGAGATGGGGGACAGTCAATGAAGATGAAGTCGAAGTCACCCTCCACCGAAGCGATTGCCCGCTTAAGGCGTAGTTCGCGAGAGATGACGGACGTCAACTCCTGTTCCACTCCAGCGAGATCCAGGGTCGCCGGAGCCACAAAAAGGTTATTAAAGCCCGTGGGCTCCACAATGTCCACCATGGGTACGTCATTTAAGAGCACGTCATAGACGGATCGCTCGAACTGACGACCGTCTATTCCTAAACCAGTAGTTGCGTTTCCCTGAGGGTCGAGGTCTACAACTAGGACTCTTTTTCCCTGCTCCGCCAGCGCCGCACCCAATGAAATGGTGGTCGTGGTCTTGCCAACCCCACCTTTTTGATTGGCTACAGCAAAAATCCTCATTGTGCTGGCATCCGCCATGAGCCTCTATCTTCCCGACCGTAGGATTGAACCGACACTGCGTCGTTGAACCACTGCCATTCAACTCGCTTTTTGGGCCTTCGTCAAGTACTGATGTTTCACGTGAAACATTCCCTTCAGATCCAAAGTCAAATGTTTCACGCCGTCAGGAAAATCACCAAACAACCTTCAATCACGAGTGTTTCACGTGAAACATCCACCGGCAGGCGTCCGCCCGGGACCACATGTTTCACGTGAAACATTCCCCTTGGGTCGCCGGTCTCGCACTCATTCTCTGTGGAACTGGGGACCATCCGTAGCCTCCGGGCTGTCGGTGTGGAGTTCCGCTAGACCCACCGATAATCTCGGCTCGAGATGGCATCCCCATACCCGCTCCTCGAGTGAGGTTTCACGTGAAACATTCCCCAAACGGTCGTTGCCGGGTCCGGAATCCAACGGGATGGGCGCCATTCCCAAAGTTTCGGCCAAAGGTACGAGGATCACGTGAGAACTGCCCACCACTTCCAATCAGTTCAATGCAGCGAGCTGGGTCGAGATATGGACACCCGTACCAGGGG
>JBAQZL010000082.1:0-14466 GCA_049790955.1 Acidimicrobiales bacterium | reverse complement strand
GCGGCGCGCGGATCGTGCCTTGACGGGCACCGCCGGTGCCCTTCTGGTTGAACGGCTTCTTGCCGCCACCACGAACTTCAGCGCGCGTCTTGGTCGACTGCGTGCCGGAGCGCTTGGCGGCGAGCTGAGCCTTGATGACCTGGTGCAGCACCGCCATGTTGGGGATGCGCCCGAAGTACTCGGGCTCCAGAGCAACCGTCCCAAGGACGGCGCCGGCAATGGACTTGCGCTCGACCGAACGCTCGGCCAATGCGGGACGGTCCTTCTTCACTGGACCACGAAGCGTAAAGACGTCGCTCATCGGCTGCCTCCCGCCTTCATGGGGTTCTTGACCGAGGTGCGCAGCACCACGACGCCACCGCGCGGGCCCGGTACGGCGCCCTTGACGAGGACGAGGTTGCGCTCGGCATCGACACTGATCACTTCGAGGTTCGTCGTCGTCACCTGCGAGCCGCCCATGCGGCCAGCCATCTTCGTGCCCTTGAAGACGCGACCGGGGGTCGCGCACGCGCCGATGGAACCGGGTGCGCGGTGGTGCTTGTGGTTACCGTGGGCATGGCCTTGACCAGAGAAGTTGTGGCGCTTCATGCCACCGGCGAAGCCCTTTCCCTTGGAGACGGCGGTCGCGTCGATCATCTCGCCCTTTTCGAAGGAGTCGACGAGGATCTCCTGGCCGACCGAGTAGCCGCTCACGTCGTCGAGTCGAAGCTCCACGAGCTTCTTGCCCGGGGCGACACCGGCCTTTTCGAAGTGGCCCAGCTCAGGCTTGGTGAGGGTCGAGGTGCGCTTGGTGCCCCAGGTCACCTGGACGGCCGAGTAGCCCTCTTTTTCGGGCGTCTTCACCTGGACGATTCGGGCTGGGCTGACGCGGACCACCGTGACCGGGATCGCCCGGTTCTGGCTGTCCCAGATCTGGGTCATGCCCACCTTCTCGCCGACGATCGCTTTGGTCGCCACGTTTTCCTCTTCCTCTTCTTTTCTGTGCGTCGACCAGGGCCGACATACAGACGCTCCGCCGGGCCATGAAAACCCGAACGGAGCGCTCGACTGGTTCGGTTCAGCGTTCCACGAATGGCAACTGAACACTTCTGTTGTTCGCCCAATTCGCAATGAATGGGGCTATTCACCCTACACCACCGAGCCCCGTACACGCAAAGTGCATAGGGCCCGGTGAGCGGGGTTAGTTCTGGCGAATCTTGATCTCGATGTCGACGCCGGCCGGCAGGTCGAGACGCTGGAGCGAGTCGACCGTCTTGGCGGTGTGGTCCACGATGTCCAAAAGACGCTTGTGCACGCGCATCTCGAAGTGCTCGCGGCTGTCCTTGTGCTTGTGGGGACCGCGAACCACCGTGTAACGGTGCTTCTCGGTCGGCAGCGGCACGGGACCCTGCACGCGGGCGTTGGTGCGCTCGACGGTCTGAACGATCTTCGCCGTGGACTGATCCAAGACGCCGTGGTCGAAGGCCTTCAATCGGATTCGAATCATCTGCTTGTCGGCCATGACCAGACCTACTTCAGGATCTTCGTGACGCGGCCGGAACCAACGGTGCGGCCACCTTCGCGAATCGAGAAGGTGAGACCCTCTTCCATCGCGATGGGCTTACCGAGGGTGACGGTCATGTCGGTGTTGTCGCCGGGCATCACCATTTCGGTGCCCGAGGGCAGCTCGATGGTGCCGGTGACGTCGGTCGTGCGGAAGTAGAACTGCGGACGGTAGTTCGCAAAGAACGGCTTGTGACGGCCGCCCTCTTCCTTGGTGAGGACGTAGACGGCAGCCTCGAAGTTGGTGTGGGGCGTGATGGTACCGGGCTTGCACAACACCTGGCCGCGCTCGACGTCTTCCTTCTTGGTACCGCGCAGCAGCGCGCCGAGGTTGTCGCCCGCGCGACCCTCGTCGAGGAGCTTGCGGAACATCTCGATGCCGGTGACGACGGTCTTGGTCGTGTCGCGCAGACCAACGATCTCGACTTCGTCGCCGACCTTCACGATGCCCTGCTCAACCTTGCCGGTCACGACGGTGCCACGTCCGGTGATGGACATGACGTCCTCAATGGACATCAAGAACGGCTTCTCGGTGGCGCGAACGGGCTCGGGAATCCACGTGTCGACGGCCTCCATGAGCTCCATGACCTTGTCGCCCCACTCCTTGTCGCCCTCGAGGGCCTTCAGAGCGGACACGCGCACGATCGGAGTGTCGTCGCCCGGGAAGTCGTAGCTGGAGAGCAGCTCGCGAACTTCCATCTCGACGAGCTCGAGGAGTTCTTCGTCGTCGACCATGTCGGACTTGTTGAGGGCTACGACGATGTAGGGCACGCCGACCTGACGGGCGAGCAGCACGTGCTCACGAGTCTGGGGCATGGGACCGTCGGTCGCCGAGACCACGAGGATCGCGCCGTCAACCTGGGCGGCGCCGGTGATCATGTTCTTCACGTAGTCGGCGTGGCCGGGCATGTCGACGTGGGCGTAGTGGCGATTCGCCGTCTCGTATTCCACGTGGGCAATAGAAATGGTGATACCGCGCTGGCGCTCTTCGGGCGCCTTGTCGATCTGGTCGAAGGGCGTGAAGGCGGAGCCGCCGACGCGCTCGGATAGGACCTTGGTAATCGCTGCGGTCAGCGTGGTCTTACCGTGGTCGATGTGGCCCATGGTGCCAATGTTGACGTGCGGCTTAGTGCGCTCGAACTTCTGCTTTGCCATTGTCGGGGACTAACTTTCTCTCTCGTGACCGCTTCTACGTGAATCGGTCTGGTTTGTTTCGGCCCTCCCCGACGACGGTTTGGACCTTTTTCGCTGGTTTCCCAGCTTCCTTACGCGCCAGTGGCCTTAGCGACGATCTCTTTCGCGATCGCGTCAGGTACTTCTGCGTACGACTTGAACTGCATGGTGTACGTTGCTCGCCCCTGTGTGCGAGAACGCAGGTCAGTAGCGTAGCCGAACATGTCGGCCAGCGGCACAAGGGCCCGAATCACTTGGTTATTGCCGAGCGCTTCCATGCCCTCGACACGACCGCGTCGTGACGACAGGTCGCCGATGACGTCGCCCATGTAGTCCTCGGGAGTCACGACTTCGACGGCCATGATGGGCTCGAGCAGTACGGGGCTCGCCAGGCGCGTGGCCTTTTTGACGGCGATAGACCCAGCGATTTTGAACGCCATTTCCGAGGAGTCGACGTCGTGGTAGCTACCAAAGGTGAGACGGACACGAAGGTCGACCATGGGGTACCCGGCCAGGACGCCTGAGGTCAAGGCCTCAGTGATGCCCTGATTGACGGGGCCGATGTATTCCTTGGGAATGACGCCACCGCTCGTCTCGTCGAGGAACTCGTATCCCCCGCCAGGACCCGTGGGCTCGACGGTGATGACGACGTGGCCGTACTGACCCTTACCACCGGTCTGGCGCACGTACTTCTCTTCGACTTTTTCGACCTTCTTACGGATCGTCTCGCGGTACGCCACCTGGGGCTTACCGACGTTGGCGTCGACGGAGAACTCGCGAAGCATCCGGTCGACCAGCACTTCAAGGTGCAACTCGCCCATACCCGAGATGACAGTCTGGCCGGTCTCTTGGTCGGTACGGACGCGAAAGGTCGGGTCCTCTTCGGAGAGGGCGTAGAGAGCCTTGCCCAGCTTCTCCTGGTCGGCCTTGGTTTTCGGCTCCACCGCGACGTGAATAACGGGCTCGGGGAACGTCAACGTCTCGAGTTGAATCGGCTGGCCCGGGTCGGACAGGGTGTCACCCGTCGTCACCTGCTTCAAGCCGACGGCCGCGACGATGTCGCCGGTGCGGATGGTGTCGAGGTCCTCGCGGTTGTTCGCGTGCATGAGCAGAAGTCGCCCGAGACGCTCGCGCTTGGAGCCCTTGGTCGTATTGATGACGGTGTCGCCCTTTTCGAGGGTGCCCGAGTAGACGCGCAGGTAAATGAGCTTGCCGACGAACGGGTCGGTCATGATCTTGAACGCCAGAGCGGAGAAGGGCTCTGCGTCATCGGGCTTGCGCTCGATGACTTCTTCCTTGCCGGGCTTGGTGCCCTGGGTGGGCGGCAAGTCAATCGGGGAGGGCAGAAAGTCCACCACGGCGTCGAGCATGGGCTGAACACCCTTGTTCTTGAAGGCCGAGCCGTTGAGGATCGGGACGCAGTGGCCCTCAAGCGTGCCGCGACGCAGCGCGCGGCGAATGTCCGTCGCGGAAATGTCCTCGTCACCGAGGACTTTCTCCATGAGGTCGTCGTCGAAGGTCGTGAGAACGTCGAGCAGCTTGGTGCGGTACTCGTTGGCGAGCTCTGTGAGGTCGTCAGGAATGTCCACGATGTCGAGCTTCTCGCCCAGGTCATCGTGGTAGAGAGTCGCCTTCATGGTGGTCAAGTCCACGATGCCGCGGTAGTTGCCCTCGGAACCGACGGGCAGTTGAATGACGGCTGGCACGCAGTCGAGGCGGTCTTGGATCATGTCGACGCAACGAAAGAAGTCCGCGCCCAAGCGGTCCATCTTGTTGACGAAGCAGATACGCGGCACGTTGTACTTATTCGCTTGGCGCCAGACGGTCTCAGTCTGGGGCTCAACGCCAGCGACGGCGTCAAAGACCGCAACGGCGCCGTCCAACACGCGCAGCGAGCGCTCAACTTCTACGGTGAAGTCGACGTGGCCGGGTGTGTCGATGATGTTGATGCGATTGCCGTTCCAGTAACAGGTGGTCGCGGCTGAGGTGATGGTGATGCCACGCTCTTGCTCTTGGGCCATCCAGTCCATGGTGGCGCCGCCGTCGTGAACCTCACCGATTTTGTAGTTCTTGCCCGTGTAGAACAAGATGCGCTCGGTCGTGGTGGTCTTGCCCGCATCGATGTGGGCCATGATGCCAATGTTGCGAACTTTGTCCAGGGGGTATTCGCGTGCAGTCATTTCTCTTACAAACTCTCTTTAATTACCAGCGATAGTGAGCAAAGGCCTTGTTGGACTCGGCCATCTTGGCCATGTCCTCACGACGCTTCACCGCCGCGCCCACGCCATTGCTGGCGTCAATGATCTCGTTGGCCAAACGGTCGGCCATCGTCTTTTCGCGGCGCTTTTTCGCGAAGTCGGTTAACCATCTTATAGCCAACGTCGTCGAACGACGCGGGCGAACCTCGACGGGCACCTGGTAGGTCGTGCCACCGACGCGGCGCGAACGAACTTCGAGCTCGGGGCGGACGTTTTCGAGGGCGCGCTTCAAGGTGGCGACGGGGTCGGTGCCGGTCTTCTGCTCGACCTGCTCCAAGGCCGAGTACACAATGCGCTCGGCGATGGTGCGCTTGCCGCGCTCCAGGATCTTGTTGGTCACCTGCGTGACGAGAACCGACTTGTAGATCGGGTCGACCGGGATCTCCCGGCGTACGGCGGGGCCTTTACGAGGCATTATTTCTCCCTCTTGGCGCCGTAGCGACTACGGGCCTGCTTGCGGTCACGCACACCTGAGGTGTCGAGCGCGCCGCGGATGATCTTGTAGCGCACACCCGGAAGGTCCTTCACGCGTCCTCCACGCACGAGCACAATGGAGTGCTCTTGGAGGTTGTGGCCAACGCCGGGAATGTAGGCCGTCACTTCGACGCCCGAAGTCAGGCGCACGCGCGCGACCTTACGCAGGGCGGAGTTGGGCTTCTTGGGCGTGACGGTGTGCACGCGGGTGCATACGCCACGGCGTTGCGGAGCCCCTTTCAGGGCCGGCGTCTTCGTCTTTGAAACCTTGTCCTGTCGGCCCTTTCGGACCAACTGTGCGATTGTGGGCACGCGGAACCTCTCTTGTTGGTACAACTCGTAGCCCGCCGGCGTACAGCCAGTGGGCGGACTGTCAATCCTACGACAAATATCCGTCGTACGGCAAGCCCGCCGCCGCCCGGCGAGAGCGGCGACGTGCTTACGCGTGCTTAGAGCGCCTGACCGCCGAGTTGATCTTCGGGGTTGATGGCGTCGTTCTCAGGCAGGGCCGACTCGTCGTAGGACGCTCCGATGTTCTGGAAGGCCGACAGGTCAGCACTGAAGGAGTCATCGCTCGAGAGCTCGCCGAGCAGGCTCGCGAGGTCAAGGTCGTCGTCGCTGACCTGCGCCCAGGCGGGCAGCAGCTCGGCGTCGGGCATGTCGAGACGCAGTTCGCGCTTGTTGTAGTACTCAAGTCCCGAACCGGCCGGAATCAACTTGCCGATGATGATGTTTTCCTTCAGGCCCACGAGGTTGTCGCGCTTGCCTTCGATAGCGGCTTCGGTGAGCACGCGCGTCGTCTCTTGGAACGAGGCGGCGCTGAGCCACGAGTCGGTCGCCAGCGAGGCCTTCGTGATACCCATGAGTTGCGCGCGACCGTCGGCGGCTTCTTTGCCGCTGGCCTCGAGCTCGTCGTTGGTGTCGTTGAAGAGTTTCACGTCCACGAGAGCGCCGGGCAGCCAGTGCGACAGGCCGGCGTCGACGATCTGCACGCGCCGGGTCATCTGGCGCACGATCAACTCGATGTGCTTGTCGTGGATCGACACACCCTGGTCGCGATAGACGTTCTGGACCTCTTCGACCAAGTACTGCTGAGTCTCGCGAGTACCGCGGAACTTCATCATGAGCTTGGGGTCGAGGGGACCGTCGTGCAACGGGGTACCGACTTCGACTTCCTGACCGTCTTCGATGAGCAGGTGGCGAGCAATCGAGATCGACTCCTCTTGGACCTGACCCTCGTCGCCGACGATGGTGACCTTGCGTTCGCGGCCAATGAGCTCCACGCGCACCGAGCCCGAGAACTCGGCGACGGCGGCGGCACCCTTTGGGGTACGGGCCTCAAAGAGCTCCACCACGCGCGGCAAGCCGTGCGTGATGTCGCTCTCGGTCACACCACCAGAGTGGAAGGTACGCATGGTGAGCTGCGTTCCCGGCTCACCAATGGACTGGGCCGCAATGACTCCGACCGCTTCGCCCAACTCCACCAGTTGGTGGGTGGCGAGCGAGAGGCCGTAACAGGCGGCACAGACTCCTTGGATAGCGTCACAGGTGAGCGTGGTGCGCACGCGCACGCGCGTCACCGCAGAGTCATCGCGCAGTCGCTCAACGTCGTCCATTAGCAACATGGTGCCGGCCGTAATGACCGATCCGTCACTGAGACTGACATCCTCGGCGACAACGCGTCCCCAGAGCTTGGTCTCCAAGTGTGCGCGCTGAGCCCGGGTGTCGGGGGCGACGTGTTCAATCCACATGCCCCTCGCGGTGCCGCAGTCGAACTCCTTGACGATCAGTTCCTGAGCCACGTCGACGAGTCGACGAGTCAGGTAGCCAGAGTCCGCGGTGCGAAGCGCGGTGTCACCGAGACCCTTACGGGTGCCGTGGGTCGAGATGAAGTACTCGAGAACCGACAGGCCTTCGCGGAACGACGACTTGATCGGACGAGGAATCATCTCACCGCGCGGGTTCGACACGAGGCCCTTCATGGCGGCGATCTGGCGAATCTGCTGTGAGTTACCACGAGCTCCCGAGTCCACCATCTGGCGGATCGGGTTCTCTTCGATCGCGTTCATGGCACGGTCGGTAGCGTCACCGACCTCCTTGTTCGCGTTGGTCCAGATCTCGATCTCCTGCTGGCGACGCTCGTCGTCGACGATGACGCCGCGGCGGTAGTTCGTCTCAACCTTGGCGGCCTGCTCCTCGTACTTCTCGAGGATCGCGGCCTTCTCCGGGGTCGTGATGATGTCGTCAATGGAAATCGTGAGACCAGAACGCGTCGCGTAGCGGAAACCGAGCGACTTGATGGCGTCGAGCGACTCGGCCACTTCTTGGCGAGAGTAACTCGCCGAAATCTCTTCGACGATCGTGCCGATCGGCACGGCGTTCTTACCAATGAGCTCGTTCACATAACGGAACCCGAACGGCAACGCCTCATTGAAGAGGACGCGGCCGGGAGTCGTGATGAGCGTACGGCCAGCACCGATGACATCGATGCCCGCAGACTCCAGACGAGTGTCCAACGAAGAGCCATCGAGCGGACGAATCTGAATGGGCGTACGCAGCCCCACCAGCTTGTCCGCGACAGCGTTTTCGATCTCGTAGACGTGACGGTAGACCTTGGGGTGCTCGACCTCTTTTTCGGCCGGCAACGTCAAGTAGTACGCGCCGTAGACCATGTCCTGAGCGGGCTCAGTAATGGGACGACCAGTCGCCGGGGTGAAGATGTTGTTGGTCGAGAGCATCAAGATGCGTGCTTCGGCCTGTGACTCGGCCGAGAGCGGCACGTGCACAGCCATCTGGTCACCGTCGAAGTCAGCGTTGAACGCCTTACAGACGAGGGGGTGAATCTGGATGGCCTTACCGTCAACGAGGATCGGCTCGAAAGCCTGGATACCGAGGCGGTGAAGGGTCGGAGCGCGGTTCAGCAACACCGGGTGCTCGCGAATGACTTCTTCAAGGACGTCCCAGACGACCGTCTTTCGACGTTCGACCATGCGCTTCGCGCTCTTGATGTTCTGAGCCATCTGTGTCTCGATCAAACGCTTCATGACGAAGGGCTTGAACAACTCGAGGGCCATCATCTTGGGCAGACCACACTGGTGCAGCTTGAGCTGAGGACCAACGACGATCACCGAACGTCCGGAGTAGTCGACGCGCTTACCGAGAAGGTTCTGACGGAACCGACCCTGCTTGCCCTTCAACATGTCCGAGAGACTCTTCAGCGGGCGGCCACTCTGGCCGGCCACCGGGCGTCCGCGACGGCCGTTGTCGAAGAGCGCGTCCACGGCTTCTTGGAGCATGCGCTTTTCGTTGTTGACAATGATGTCCGGCGCGCCGAGGTCCAGCAAACGCTTCAGGCGGTTGTTGCGGTTAATGACACGACGGTAGAGGTCGTTCAAGTCCGATGTGGCGAAACGGCCACCGTCGAGCTGGACCATCGGACGAAGGTCCGGAGGAATGACCGGTACGGCTTCGAGGATCATGGCGCGCGGGTCGTTCAAACGGTGACCGTGCTCGTCGCGTCGGTTGAAGGACTGCACGATGGCGAGACGCTTCAAGAACTTGGCGTGACGTTGCGCGCTGAGGGGCTTGCGCCCATCCTTCGCATCGATCATCTCGCGCATGACCTTTTCCTCGTCGTCGAGGTTCATGCGGTCGATCAGCTGCAGGATCGCGTCGGCACCCATGCCACCTTCGAAGTACTCGCCGTAGCGAAAGTCCATCTCGCGGTACAGCACTTCGTCTTCGATGATCTGACGGCTGTGCAGGCCTTCGAACGTGTCGAAGGCCTGCTTCGCGAGCTCGCGCTCTTCGGCGAAGCGCGAACGCACGCTGTCGAGTTCCTTTTCGGTCCCGCGCTGCAGGGCCCGCAGCTCGGACTCCTTCGCTCCGTCGGCCTCGAGCTTCGCGGCGCGAGTCTCGATCTCTTTGAGCTTGTTGTCGAGCGCCTTCACTTCGCGCTCGGCGACTTCCAAGAGCTCGTCGTTTAGACCAACGCGAAGTTCCGCGAGGTCGTCGTGGCGACGGGCTTCGTCGACATAGGTGACCATGTGGGCGGCGAAGTAGATGACCTTCTCCAACTGCTTGGCCTTGAGCTCTTCTTTGGGCAACGTGCCCATCAAGAGGTAGGCCAACCACGAACGCGTACCACGCAGGTACCAGATGTGCACGACCGGTGCGGAAAGCGCGATGTGACCCATGCGCTCACGGCGCACCTTGTCACTCGTCACTTCTACGCCACAGCGCTCACAGACAATGCCCTTAAAGCGCACGCGCTTGTACTTGCCACAGGCGCACTCCCAGGCCTTCTGCGGTCCGAAGATCTTCTCGCAGAACAGGCCGTCCTTCTCCGGACGCAGGGTGCGGTAGTTGATCGTCTCGGGCTTCTTCACTTCGCCCGAGGACCAACTGCGGATGTTCTGGGCGGTGGCGAGACCGATGGAGATCTCGTCGAACTGGTTTACGTCGAGTGGACTCATGACAACTTCCTTTCGGCGGCACGTCGAGCGTCCTCTTCGTCACTGCCGCGCTCGGGACGACTGATGTCGATACCGAGTTCGCGCGTGACGGAGAAGAAGTCCTCTTCCGTGTCGGCCAGATCAACGTGGGCGCCAACCTTGTCGCGCACTTCCACGTTCAAACAGAGCGACTGCATTTCTTTGATGAGCACCTTGAACGATTCGGGGATTCCCGGCTCGGGCAGGTTCTGACCCTTGACGATGGCTTCGTAGGCGCGTTCGCGACCCTTCATGTCGTCGGACTTCACAGTCAACAACTCCTGCAGGGCGTAGGCGGCACCGTAGGCCTCGAGGGCCCACACTTCCATCTCACCGAAGCGCTGGCCACCAAACTGGGCCTTGCCACCAAGGGGCTGGGCCGTGATCATCGAGTACGGGCCAGTCGAACGGGCGTGAATCTTGTCGTCGACCATGTGGGCCAGTTTCAAGATGTAGGCGTAGCCCACCGAGATGGGACTGTCGTAGGCCTCACCGGTGCGACCGTTGTAGAGCGTGACCTTGCCGTCGTTGTCGCCCGCCAACATGCGCTTGCCGTTTTGACCGTCGACGTTGAGGGTTTCGAAGGTGTGCTGAATGGTCGGCTTGTCCTTCGCGCGCTCGGTCTCGTCCCAGTGAGCACCGTCAAAGGACGGCGTCGCCACGTAAACCGCGGGCTCCGTGCGCGGACGAGTCTTGCGATACGGACGCGTCGCGGGGTCGCGCTGGTCGTCGTGACCGGAGGTTCCGACAGCCGAGTTGACCTCGAGGCCGGCCCAGCCGTGTCGTGCGGCGTAGCCCAAGTGACTTTCGAGCACCTGTCCCACGTTCATACGACTCGGCACACCGAGCGGGCTCAAGATGATGTCGATCGGCGTACCGTCAGACAGGAAGGGCATGTCCTCTTCGGGCAGGATCTTCGAGATGACGCCCTTGTTGCCGTGGCGTCCGGCGAGTTTGTCGCCCTCGGAGATCTTGCGCTTCTGAGCGACGTAGACCTTGACGAGCTGGTTCACGCCGGGCTGCATTTCGTGGTCTTCGTCGCGGCTGTAGACCTTGACGTCGATGACTTTGCCGGACTCACCGTGAGGAACCTTCAGCGAGGTGTCACGCACTTCGCGCGCCTTCTCACCAAAGATCGCACGCAGCAAGCGCTCTTCGGGGCTCTGCTCGGTCTCACCCTTCGGGGTGACCTTACCGACGAGGATGTCGCCGGGCTCGACTTCGGCGCCGATGCGCACGATGCCGAGGTCGTCCAGGTCCGCGAGGATGTCGTCGGGCAGGTTGGGAATGTCGCGAGTGATCTCTTCGGCACCGAGCTTGGTGTCGCGGGCGTCGATCTCGTACTCCTTGACGTGAATCGACGTCAAGACGTCGTCACGCACGAGACGCTCATTCAAGATGATGGCGTCTTCGTAGTTGTAGCCCTCCCACGGCATGTACGCCACGAGCAAGTTCTTGCCCAAGGCCAACTCACCGTTGCTGGTGCTCGTACCGTCGGCCAACAGGTCGCCGGCCGTAACGGTCTCGCCACCGAAGACGAGGGGCTTCTGGTTGATCGACGTGTCCTGGTTGGAACGACGGAACTTGTTGAGGTTGTAGGTCTTGCGACCGAAGGCCTTGCCGTAACGGTCCACGGCGTCCTTCTCGTACTCCACGACAATGCGGTCGCCCGAGACGGACTTCACAACGCCACTGCCTTCAGCGATCAACACGTCACCGGAGTCGAGCGCGGCGCGCGCCTCCATGCCGGTACCCACGAAGGGTGCTTCGGGCATGATGAGCGGCACGGCCTGCTTTTGCATGTTGGCACCCATGAGGGCGCGCTGGGCGTCGTCGTGCTCGACGAACGGAATGAGCGACGTGGCGACCGAGATGATCTGCTTCGTGGAGACGTCCATCAGCTCGACCTCGTCGGGCTTCACGAAGTCAATCTCCGACGTCGTCGAGGACGACTTGTTGGACGATCCCACGCGCAGACCCGTACCAACGGGACCGCGACGAACGAGAACGCGCTCGGAGTTGATCTGACCGTGCTCGTCGACTTCGGTGTTGGCCTGGGCGATGACGTAACGCTCTTCTTCGTCGGCCGTGAAGTACTTGATCTCGCCGGTGACCTTGCCACCGGTCACAACGCGGTACGGAGTCTCGATGAATCCGTACTCGTTGATACGCGCGTACGTCGCGAGGTAACCAATAAGACCCACGTTCGGGCCCTCGGGCGTCTCGATGGGACACATGCGTCCGTAGTGCGAGGAGTGGACGTCTCGAACTTCGAGACCCGCGCGCTCACGTGACAGTCCGCCTGGTCCCAGTGCCGACAAGCGACGCTTGTGGGTCAGACCCGAGAGCGGGTTGTTCTGGTCCATGAACTGGCTGAGCTGAGAGGTCGCGAAGAACTCTTTGATTGCCGACATCACCGGACGGATGTTGATCAGCGTCTGAGGAGCAATCGCTTCGACGTCTTGGGTGTTCATGCGCTCGCGCACGACACGCTCCATACGCGACAGACCCGTACGCAACGCGTTTTGGATCAGCTCGCCCACGCTGCGGATGCGGCGGTTTGCGAAGTGGTCCTGGTCGTCGATGTGGTACGTGGTCTCTTTCGCGGTGCGGTCACGCGCGAGGTTCAACAGGTACGTGGCGGTCGCCAAGACTTCGGCCTTCGACAGAACGTGCAAGGCCGTGTTCGGACGCTCCAGCAGGTCACCGAAGAGCTCGAGGTTCTTCGCGACTTCCTCGCCGAGCTTGCGGTCGAGCTTGTAGCGACCAACGCGGCTGAGGTCGTAGCGCTTCTCCGAGAAGAAGGCGCCTTCGAAGTACTGACGCGCCGCTTCGACGGTCTGCACTTCACCGGGACGCGCACGACGGTAGATCTCGAGCCACGCAGTCTCTTGACTCGCGCGCAAGAAGTTCTCGGGCGTATCTTCGATGTTGAACTTCTCCATGTGCTTGGAGATTTCGAGGTGGGCTTTCTTCCAGTCCACGTGGAACTGGTCCTCGAGGAAGTCAAAGTGCGCGACGAACTTCTCGAAGAACTTCTCGTCCATCGAGGTGTCGAGAGCGCGCAGGAGCGTGAAGATCGAGATGCGACGCTTGCGGGCAATACGCGCACCGGCGTTGGCCGACTTGTTCTTCTTCTCTTCGAGGTCGACCTGGAGCCACTCACCGCGGCTCGGGTGAATGGTGCCTTCGAAGGCCACCTTCTCGTCCTTGCCGGGCTGGAACAACACGCCGGGCGAACGCACGAGCTGACTGACGACGACGCGCTCGGTGCCGTTGATGATGAACGTGCCCTGCTCGGTCATGATCGGGAAGTCACCCATGAAGACGGTCTGCTCTTTGATCTCACCGGTTTCGGAGTTGAGAAAACGCGCGCGCACGAAGATGGGTTGTGAGTACGTGGTGGCGCGCTGGCGGCACTCTTCCACGGTGAACTTCGGCGGACTCTTCAAGTCGGCGTCGTCGGGATCGAACTCAAGCTCGAGCGACAGACGACCGGTGAAGTCGGTGATTGGTGAAATGGCCTCGAAAGCTTCACGCAAGCCCTGCTTCATAAACAAGTCGAAGCTGTCGCGCTGAATTTCAAGAAGGTTAGGCAGTGGGTGGGCTTCACCCAATGCCGAGAAGTTAAAGCGCTCCGGGCTAGTGGACCGAGACGTCAACGGTCATCCTCCGTGTGAGTGGGTGGCTACAAATACGCGCCGGGTCAAAGCACAAAACGGCGTCAAGAGATGACGAAGTTGAGGGCAGGAACACGGTCTAACAACTCTAGTGGTTCTGCCGGAGAATGCGCAACTGGCGCTCTCAATAGAGAAACGCGGCCGTCCAAAACGGTTGCGCTTACCCTAGGCAGAAACACCGCTCAGGTCAAGTATTTCTGGACCTAAGGAGGTGGTTCCGGCCGGCGAACCGGCCGGAACCCCTGATAAACCTTGAAATTACTTGAGCTCCACCGTGGCGCCGGCGGCCTCGAGGGCTGCCTTTGCCTTCTCGGCGTCGGCCTTGGAGACCTTCTCAAGGACGGGCTTCGGGGCCCCGTCGACGAGGTCCTTGGCTTCTTTCAGGCCCAGGCTGGTGAGTGCACGCACTTCCTTGATCACCTGGATCTTCTTGTCGCCACCGCTCGTCAAAATCACGTCAAAGTCGCTCTTCTCTTCGGCAGCGTCAGCGGCGTCGCCGCCACCGGCAGCCGGAGCCGCAGCAACGGCCGCGGGGGCCGCGGCAGTTACGCCAAACTTCTCTTCAAACTCTTTGAGAAGTTCGCTCAGCTCAATCACGGACAACTCCGCGATTCCGTCGAGAATCTGCTCCTTGGTCAGGGTTGCAGCCATGGTGATTCCTTTCTCTTCTTACTTCGTTGGTTATTCGGCCGGTGCTTCCGCGACGTCAGCAGACGCCTCGGGCGTTTCGGAGTCGGACTCGGCCGCGGGGGCCTCGTCCTCGACTTCCGCGACGGGCGGCGCGGTGTCGTCGCTCGCTGGCGAGCCAGCTTCCTCGACCCCGGCCGGAGTCTCGGCGATCTCGGG
>JBAQZL010000081.1:0-3598 GCA_049790955.1 Acidimicrobiales bacterium | reverse complement strand
GTAGTACGCCACAGATTGAACATACTGGGAGGCAGCTGAATGATGCGTGGGGGAATAAATCCACGGCGCTGCATGAGCAATTGGGAGGTCGCCTTCGTTTGAACAGAGTCACGTCGCTTCCTGGTTTGTTCTACAACGTCTGCTCCTGCGACACTCCGAGTGAGGCCTGATGGGCCCGATCAACCCCTTCGTCTCGCGAAGGATGCTGCCGCCACGGAGATAGCACGCAAAGAGCGCCCGTGAGCGCCACGGCCGCCTCAGTCCACAGTGCAGTCCGCAGGCCACTCGAGAGACTCGCCGAGTCGGCGACATCAAAGGGACGAGCACCGAGATGTCCGGCGGTGGCCGCCACCGCGAAGACGAGGGCCGCCCCAAACGTCGTGCCGAGCGTAAAGGAGATGCTCTGCACGGCTCCCGCCACCGCATTGTCGCGCTGATCGCTGACGCGCGCTGATTCGACGAAGCCGGCTGTGGCGGCGATGCCCATCGCCGCTCCAAAGAGAACCATCATCGCCAGGATCTCCTCGACAGGGACGCTGTGAGCGTTACTCGCGCCGAGCAACGCCGCGGTGATCGCGAGACCCACGAGCCCTCCCGTTGCTACCACCCGACCGCCGAATTTGGCGATCAATCGCTGCGCGGGAGCCGCCGCTACTGCGGACACGCCGGTCATCACTGCAGCGACCGCGCCGAACTGCAGCGCCGAATATCCGCGAAGTTCCTGAAGTATCAAGCTGATCGCGTAAAGGAGTCCGTCGACGAGCGCGCCCGCGAATAACAGGGTCACGTTTCCCACGCGCACAGCGGGCGTTCGAAGTAAGCGCGGAGGTAAGAGAGGATTGGAAATTCGGCGTTGGCGCACGGCGAACACGGCCATGATCGCGACGCCGCCAACTCCGCAGGCAATATCGGACCACGGGGATCGGCCGGCGGAGGGCGCCTGACTTATCGCGTACAAGATGACGGCTGTGGCGACACTGAAGCACGCCAACCCGAGACCGTCCAGGGCGCCCGACAAGGGGCGGACGGCGCGTTCGGCGATGAAGAGTAGGGCCGCCGCGACGATCAAGAGACTGACCAGTGCTGTCAACAGGAACACCCATCTCCATCCCAGTCCAGCCGTGACGAGACCGCCGAGGAGCAGTCCAGCGGTCGAGCCAATACCACCGATCGCTGACCACGTCGCCATCGCCCGGCGGCGCTCGTCGTGCTCGCTAAACGTGTCGGTCAACAGCGCGACGGCGGCGGGGATCGACAAGGCGGACGATATGCCCAGGACAACCCGCGCGGCGATGAACGTTGCGTCGCTGGTCGCGCCGGCGCAGGCCAATGACGACACGACACTGCCGATCAATCCCGCTATGAGGATCCTTCGTCGACCTAGCGCGTCGGCCAACCTCGCGCCGACCAATAACAGAGCCGCCGCCGGCAGGGCCGCCGCCGTCAGGCTCCACTGCAAACCCGAGGAATTGAGCTGCAACGCTCGACCGATAGAGGGCGCCGCAGACATGACACTCGTGGCGCCCATCACGTCCACGAGAAAGACCGAGCACAAGACGATCAACGCAACCATGCGACGTCCTTTAAATCGCGCGGCTGGCGCTGACGTCGAGACGGGCTGGGAGGCGGGGGTGTTCACTGCGGCCCGTTCGTCAGTCGGAGAGTTCCTCAAAGACTCGCTGATAAGCGGGCGTCAGCTCGCTTAGCCGAGCGAGCCACGCACGCGGCTCGGCGACGGATCCGCCGGTGAGGTACGACGACAAATCTTCGACATGAGCCTGCCAGCCAGCGCCGTGGGACACGAGATCATTCTGTGGGATGCCCCTCTGTTCGATCATGAGGTGGGTCTTCTGGCCGACGGGGGTGAGGACGGCCTCGGTGGGAGCCTCGTCGTTCGTGCCCGGCTCGAAGGTGACCAACAACCGGTGGGGTGGGTCGCAGACATCGATGCGTCCCGGCCCCTCGTAGCTGCTAGTGAAGCGCGCGTAGATCAGTCCCCCCTTGCGCAAATCTCCGTCGACCGTGGCGAGCCAGCGAGAGACGCGAATGGGGTCAGTGATCGCCGACCAAAGGTCATCGATATCGGTGTCATAGACATCCTCCACGCGCACCGCACCACGTTCGCCGTCGAGGCGCCGGAAGCTTCCCACGATGCGCGCGTTCGTCTTTGAGTTCTCGCTCATTCCATTCTCCTTTGTTTGCGTTTGCCTCTTGCGATCTCAGTGTGCAGCGCGTCCAAACGCTGCTCCCACATCGCCCGGTATGGCCCGAGCCATTGGTCGAGCTCTTCAAGCGCCTCGGGGCGCAAGCTGTAGACCCGACGCTGTGCCTGCTTCTGGACGTCGACGAGACCGGCTTCACGCAGCACCCGTAGATGCCGCGAGACCCCCGGTCGAGCGATGGGTAAGAGTGACGCCAGCTCACCGGCCGTCGCTGGATGATCACGCAGCACCTCGAGCACGGTGCGTCGACTCTCGTCCGAAAGGGCTTGTAGAACGGCGTCCATTTGACTAATGTACCTGTATCGTTACGTACCTGTCAAGTTACATACGGTGGTACGGCACGGAAGGCTTGAATCCCAGAACGAGAACAACCTGCGACGCTGGTCGAGCGTCGCGAGCGGCTCCTCATCCATCACTGGATGTTTGCACCCGGCTGCCAAAGACGCGCGACCCAGTGAACATCGATTGCGAACCGATCCCCTGGGTCGGACCGACCATCTCGCGCCCTCGATGCCCTTCCGTGCCATGTCGCTCGCTCTCGCGGTCGGCCGAAAGCCTTCCGTTTGAACACGGGGCGCACGTTGAACTCGCGCAGTTTTAGACCTTCACGGCCTTGGAACTCATCAGAACCACCCTCATGCACGTTCACGGCGCTGGTGCGAACATGCCGCACAAGGTCAACCAACTGGCTTAAACACCCCGCCTATATTGGCCGGATAGCAACCGAAGCCAAGTCTCGCCCGACTACCCATCCGGTACGTCGCATCATCGCGGTCGTGGTGGCAGGTCTCGCCCTGTACGTTCTCCTGCCCGGTCTCGTCCACGTGCTCTCGTCGTGGCCACACCTGCTCAAGCTGGAGCCGTGGTGGCTGCTCGTCGCCTTCATCGCCGAAGCGTCGAGCTTCCTCTGTCAGATGGCCCTGCTACGGCTCGTCCTTCGCACGAAGAACTGGTTCGCCGTCGTCACAGCGTTTCTCGCCGGCAACTCGGTCACGAACACCTTGCCGGGCGGCGACGCGGTCGGTGCGAGTGTGCAGTACCGGATGCTCGCGGGCACAGGAATAGATACCGTGCAGGCCGCGGGCGGGCTCGCCGTGAGTTCGATCATCGGCGTCGGCGCGCTCTTCGCGTTGCCGATCTTCGCGCTGCCGGTCATCATCGGTGGTGAAGCGGTCAGCCCGGGTCTCGTGCACGCCGGAGAGCTCGGAGCCATTGGCTTTGTGCTCATCGTGGCCCTCGGCGTGCTCGTCCTTAACTCCGACAAGACGCTGCTGCAGCTCGCCAAGGTCATCAATTGGGTACTTTCCAAGATCCCGAGCAAGAAGAACCGACCCAGCGCAGGCGAGCTCGGCACTCGGCTCATCAACGAGCGCGAC
>JBAQZL010000080.1:0-4011 GCA_049790955.1 Acidimicrobiales bacterium | reverse complement strand
CCACGATGCTGCTCGCGAGATCGCGGCGGTACTTCGAACGCGCGCCGGTTTCATCGCTTAGCTTCGGGGAGGAGGTGTGAAGGTAGTCAGCGCCGACGGTGATCCGTCGTTCGCCGATCACGCGGCGAGTTTTGTGATGAGCCGCGTGAGCGAGAAGCCCGACCTGGTAGTGACGACGCCGACTGGTGCAACGCCCACCGGGCTGTATCGACGATTGGTGGAGGAGCATCACGCGGGTCGGTTTTCGATGGAATCGGCATCGGTCTTTATGCTTGATGAGTACGTCGATCTGGTCTCGTACCCGCAAGGCAGCTTTCGCGAGTATCTTGAGCAGAATCTCGGCGAACTCGTGTTCAACGAGACGACGAGCATGCACATGCTTGAACCCATGGATGACGCGCAACAGTGTGCGCGCTACGACGTTGCGCTCGACCTCGCGGGCGGAATCGATGTGGCGATCATCGGGGTTGGCAGAAACGGACACGTGGGATTCAATGAGCCTGGCGGCTCGCCCGAGGAGCGAACTCACGTCGTGAACCTCGCTGCGAGCACGATCAGCGACAATTTTCTCGATTTAGATGCCGAGAACCGGCCGACCACGGCGGTCACAGTTGGTCTCGCCGACATTCGTCGCGCGCGTGCCGTGCTGATGCTCATTGCGGGCGAGCCAAAACGCAACGTCGCTCGAATGCTGGTGAGTCATCGGTTCGATCGTCGCGTTCCCGCGACCTTTCTCTTGGACCACCCAGACCTGACCATCATCGTTGAGGCCGGACTGCTTCAGCCGTGAAACCTGCGAGTGCGCTAGAGGTCGATCGGATCCGCGGTGGGCGAGGATCGGAGGGTGAAGGAGAACTTGCTGGCGACAAACGTCATGGTGAAGCAGTCGAACGCCGTGCCGCCAAGCGACGTCGACACGCCTGTCACTTCGACCACGTAGCTCCCGCTCTCAAGTCCGAGATCGTGCCGTTCGATCTTCGTCGCCGGCCGGGCGATCAGCGTCTGTTCTTCCACCGATTCGACGAGCCCGTAGATCGTGGAGAGGACGACATAGAGCGACGTGTCCGGCGAGGCCAGGTGGCGATCGAGCTCAGGCGCGAGGACCCGAGGAATGATGGCGACTTCGCGAACGGCGGGAACTCCGTCAAAGTGCCGAAGTCGTACGAGCGACCATATGGCGGTGCCGGGGGCGATGGCGAGGCGCTGCGCCACGTCGACGTCAGCCTCCTCCTCGCTAAGCGAGAGGACTTTCGTTTCGAGCACGATGCCTTGCAGCGCGAGCGTCTCGCGTAACCCGCCGATGATGGTGGACTCGGTGTGCACGCGGTTCGATCGCACGAAGGTCCCTTTGCCCTGGGAGCGTTGCAGGACGCCAGCAGCTGAGAGTTCGGCCATGGCACGACGCACGGTCATGAGGCTCACGCCCGCTTGGACGGCAATCTCCGATTCACTTGGAAGTCGGTCGCCGGGACCGAGCGACTGGTCCGAGATCAGCTTCCTGATGAAATCCATCGTCTTCTCGTACAGCGTGATGATCGGCCCCTCTCGTCGCCCACTCAATTCTCCCTCTCCAAATTACGCCAAGAATGGCACTCCGAACACGGCCTTCGGACGCCAGCTTCATTCGGCTGAGTGTCGACGAGGGCGGCAGCCGTCCAGGGTGGGCTACTCGCACATCACTCTGAAGAAATAGCGGAATCCTCTCGAATCATTGAGTCTTCAGACGGCTGAGGGTATTCGAGCAACTCGTCCATCTGATACAGATCAGCGAGTTGGTCAACCGCCCCGGGTCGCGCAAAGTACCAACCCTGGGCATAGTCGACGCCCGCGCTGCGCAGCACCCCGGCGTCAGTCTTGATTTCCACGCCTTCTGCGACGACCACGGCGCCAGCGCCATGCCCAAAGCTAACGAGTGCTCGAACCAACGTTCGAAGCACGGGATCTTCGGCGATGCCGGCGACGATGCTGCGGTCGAGTTTGATCACGTCCGGTGCAGTTAACAAGATATGGCGCATCGAGGAGAACCCAGCGCCGACGTCGTCGATGGCAAGACGCATTCCCCTTTCTCTCATCGGTGTGAGCGTTGCCGACAAGATGTCATATTCCTCGACGGGATCATGCTCGGAGAGCTCAAGAACGATTCTTTCGGCCGGGAGTGCTGCGAGTAGCTCAATACAGCGGCCGTCGAGGAGCGTCTGTGGTGAGAAGTTGATCGCGAGATACCCGGAGAAGTCAGGCAGCTGAGTAACGGCGCGACGAACCGCGAGCAGCTCGAGCTCAACACCGAACCCAATCGACGTGGCCTCGCCAAATACCTCATCGGGCGGTTTGCCCCATTCAGGGGGAAAACGACTGAGCGCTTCGACGCCGACGCGGGTCCCGTCGGTGAGCGACACGATCGGCTGAAGCACGATGTTCGGTCCGTCGGAGAGGATGATCGGCTGCAGCTGATCGCGGATGGCGGCCTCTCGACGGCGCTCCTGGACACCAGGTTCGATGACCGTCGCCGCGGCGCTCGCGAGCACCTCCATCAGTGCGCGGTCCCGCTTCGAGAGCTCGTTATCGGCGCTGAAGCCAGCCGCGCAGAAGGTGCCGTAGAGCGTGCCGTCACTTAAGGAGACCGGCACCGAGACGTAGCTCCGGATGCGCGGGAATCGGGCCGCGGGCAACCGCTTTGCTTCGGGGAGCTTTGCGATGTTCGGGATGACGCTCGGTAACTTGCCGTCGAGGATTGCCTGACAGAGCGAGGTCGCCTGTGGCTGGGTCTGACCGTCGCGGAAGAAGGGGATCGACGATTCGACGACCTCGAGGTGCTGAACCTCGCCATCGAGGCGACTCAAGAACGTCAGGCTCAACCCGAGCGAACTTTTTGCGGTTCGCAGCAGTTGCGCGATCTTCAATTCGGTGTCGGAACGTTCAGAGCGAGTCGGAGCCATCCCCACTGAGATTACGGGACGTTCGACGCTCTCACTGGGTTGGATCCAGCGGCTTCGCGGTCGTGGAGTAGATGGGGGACCGGTTCACCGCTCGGGGAGGGCTCAATTCGTGTGCACCTCTTCACGTCACGAGATGGGGCGGCCGTTCGCTCACAGACTCTCGTTGGCCACCCACTGGATTGCTCGCAAGGCTTCGGGCGGGGTCCACCCACCCTTGTAGACGGGCGTGTTGTAGATGTTGCTCTTGTAGCCCATGAAGGTGGAAAGAACCTTTGAGAGCGTCCCGGTGAAGGCGGGAAGGTCGCCGCTCGCGAAGCGAACCGATTGGTCGGCGTCAACGATCCAAAATCCGTCAGAGTGGTTGATGTCGTACGACAAGAGGTCGTGTGGCGCCATCCAATCAGTGGGAGCTGGCACTGATTGGGGCACGACCTGAACGGTCCAGCCGAGAAACTTCTCCAACGCGGTCAGGTTGGCATTGAGGTCACCCTTTCCGATGGGATTCTTCGAGGCGAACTCTTTGTCGGTGATGTACGGGGTCGTGGTGGAGCCGGTCTCCGTCCAGATCTGAAAGGTTGCCCCGATGAGCTTGGCGTAGGCAGCGATGCGCGCCCGGGTGTCACGGTACGGGTCGACGGAGATCGCGACGACCTCGACATTGGCGGCCTTGGCGGCGCTCAGCTTGGCCTGCAGCTGTAACAGGTTGCCTGTGGTGAAGGGGCACGTGTCGCCGCACAAGGTCAAGAACGGCACGAGAAAGACCGTCTTACCGTTCAACGCTCCGAGCGTCTCGGGTGTGCCGCTCTGGTTGACGAACGTTGCGTCCTGGACCGAGGCCGGCAACGCGGTGCTGGTGGCGACACCAACCTTGGCGGGAGGCTGCGGATATGACGCCGCGGACGCGACGCCGACCAGCCCAAAGACCGTCAGTACCACCGCTGACCCGGCGAGGACGACGGCGGCAACTCTGCGGTTGATCACGAGGGCTCCCTTCAACTACGATGCGTAGTTGATATTACTACCTGACGTAGTAGTGAAGTCAAGTTAGGCCCGCCTGATGGAGCCAGAGGTACGA
>JBAQZL010000079.1:0-10973 GCA_049790955.1 Acidimicrobiales bacterium | reverse complement strand
AGTTCTCGGCCGAAGACCTAAAGCGTATTCAGGACAGCCTGAACAGACGTCCTCGTGAAACACTCGGATATATGACACCATTAGAGAAACTCGCCGAACATGTTGCGCTCACCCGTTGAATCCGCCTTGTCCAGTAGGAACCGGAGTAATACAGGTGTTTAGTGGGCCGCCCGGGTCTCGATCCCGGCACCTTGGGATTAAAAGTCCCCTGCTCTTCCCGATGAGCTAGCGGCCCTTCAGATGTTGTGACCGATCGCCACGGGTCAACACCATCGAATGGCCACATTATCAATCAAGTACGGCATCCAGGAACGCCAGCCAAGGTGGATCGCCTGCGGGAACCTGCGCCACGAGGTGAATCCGAATGAAAGGTGAACTCATCGCGGAATTGCTCCGCAAGAGACACGTCGCTTGAATGATTCGAACGAGTTGCGTAAGTTGCCGTCGAAAATTTCCGGATTCAGAGTTACCGATCGACTTCTCTAATCCAGGCTTGAGATCGTCAAGAGCTTGTCGCACGAGTCCGGGGTCCGTGGCTTGCGACGTCGGTACCTGCCCTAACTCCACGTGAATCCAGTCAGCGACGACGTCCAACAACCCGAGACGCATGCAATCACGTCGCACCTGATCGCAAAGAACGTTGTGGGTGCCTTCCCAACTCTCGAAGACGATCGAGTCTCGATACAACCGCGGAAGTGGCGAGAAATCTTCGATGGTGCCGTTCCCGCCCAGAACTTCGATGGCCCGGTGCACGACGTCCGTCGCCGAAATGGACGTGACATATTTATTGGCATTGACGAGAAATCGATGAACCTTTAGGTCCTCGTCGGTGGCGGTGCCCTCATCAATCTTTGCCACCAGGTCGGTGAGCGCCATCGTCGAAGCGAGTGAGGCCGCGACTTCAATCTTCATCATGGCCAGCTGCTCTCGAACGGCGTCGAAGCTCACAATGGTTGATCCAAAGGCTTGACGATGGTGCGCAAAACTTGAGGCCTCAAGGTAGGCGCGGCTCATGATGCCCGTCGATCCGATCGCGTTCAGCCAACGAGACGTGTTCAGTAATTCGGAGACCGCAATGGCGAAGCCCTCGTCGAGCTCGCCAATCGGGTAGGCGAGAGCGTTGTCAAAGTCGATCTCGCCCGACGCGAGACCCCGCGTGCCGAGTTTGTCCTTCAGACGCCGTATTCGAAATCCGTTGGGCGTGACGCCATCGATCGTCCGCGGGACGAGAAACAGGGCGAGCCCCTTGGTGCCGGGCTGCGCCGATTCCGGTCGGGCGGTCATGGCGAAGAGGTCAGCGTCGGCCACCGAACAGAACCACTTTTCACCCGAAATTCTCCACGCGCCTTCAATCTCCGGATCCGGAGTAGCGCTGGTTGAGTTCGCACCGACATCCGAGCCGCCCTGAACTTCGGTCAGAAATTGAGAGCCCCGCAGGGCAACCAACGAGTCGGTCTCCATCAGTCCGGCGAGGTGCTGCGCCTTCAGACTTTCAGATCCTCGGTGTTCGAGCGCCCGTCGCAGTCCAATGGTGCAGACGATGGGACACGCCTGCCCTCCTTCACCAACATGTGAAAGGAGGAAAAACCTCGCCGCGAGTTCGAAAGCGCCTTCGTAATCGAGTGAGGTTGCCAGCATGCCCGACGCCCACGCGGCACGCGCGGCGTCGTCGTGAGCAGGGTGAAACTCGATTCGTTCGACGTGCTGGCCGAGCTCATCGTAGGAACGAAGTGTGGGGAACTCACGGTTGCGCTCGATGGCTTGAACTGCAGGCTCGATCTCCGTGGCGACGACATCACCGAAGGCATTCAGTTTCGTGGCGAGAGCGTCGGTGAGTCGCGATCCCATGTGCAAACTCAGTTCTGACTCCAGGCCTGGAACGGCCGTGTAGTAGTTGGTCGGCTTCGAGGCTCTCCATGCCAGCAGATCATCACGCCCGGGATTCGTCACTGCTTCTCATTCTTCTCGCTTGCAGATCAGTTAGCAAAGTTGTACGGAAGTAGCGCTCCCGAGAGTGTTTCTGAAGGTCAGATCATCACCCTTGCGCGCGCCAGTAGATTTGAGATCAATGAGTGACTTCACCAACGAGAGCGTGTCAGCGATTGAAACGACGTTGAACGACGTCGATCGAGCCCTCGAACGTCTTCGTCTCGGCACCTACCGCTCCTGTCAGGTGTGCGCCACGCCAATCGACGACGCCGACCTGGAAGCGAATCCGTTGCTCGCGAACTGTCGAACTCACCCCGAACTCGCCTAATTGACATAGCACGCACAAAGCCCGGTGGCTCGCCACCAGGCTTTGTGCGTGGTCAGAGGTTTGCTACTTCTTGGTCGCCCAGAAGATCTCGGCGATGTCGTCGATCTCGGCGAGCAGGCGGTCGGCAACGACCACGTCGTTCGTCTTCTTCGCCTCACCGGCCGTCTTCGTCGCCATCCAAAAGAGGTCGTGGAGGTTCGGGTACTCCTTCAGGTGGTCAACCTTGAAGTAGTCAGTCCAGAGCACCCAGAGGTGGTGCTTCACCAGTTCGCAGCGCTCTTCTTTGATGAACTCCGCGCGGACCTTGAAGTCAGTGTCGGTGGAGGCGTTGAACTTTTCCATGATGCCCTTCACGGATTGAGCTTCGATGCGAGCCTGGGCTGGGTCGTACACACCACAGGGAAGGTCGCAGTGAGCCGAGGCAACCAGTGGCGTCGTTGACGCGTCGAGCAGAGCATTGAGACGGGACAGCAGTGTCATAACGGTGCCTTTCAGTAGTCGCACCCACGGGCTGTGGACGCGTCATTCTGCAGGTTAGCCACGCCTCGCAGGTAGCGTTTCGGCGTGAGTCGGATCATCGAATACTTCGTTCGCCGCGTGAGCATCGAGGGAATGTCCATGTCCCCGACGTACCTGCCCGGTGAGCGATTGACGGCGCTGCGCCGTTGGCGACCGATTCGACCGGGCGATGTCGTTGTCGCGCGGGACCCCCGCGATTCGACCCTGTGGATTGTGAAGCGCTGCGTCGCGAAGAACGGCTCGCAATTGGACTTACGCGGCGACAACGTTGCCCCGTCAACGGATTCGCGAGAATTTGGCCTGGTCGCGAGTCGTGCCGTCGCCTATATCGCGCTGGATCCGAGGCCGCGCTTCGAGGTGTCGTAGCGGCACTTTAAGTGACGTATTAATACGTCATCGTGATGCGCTGGTTTGGACCATCAACCATCATCTGCCCGCCGTAGGGAATGACGTACTGCGGGTCGGTGTGGCCGAAGTCGGGACCGATGACGACCAGTGCCTCCGGGTTATATGTCGCGACCGCGCGAAAGACCGAGTCGCGCTGGTCGCGCCGGAACTTCGAGCGCGACTCCTCGTCAAGTCTGCGCTCGCGATGCCACGCTTTGGGCTTTGCGACAACGATGGCTGGGAATTGCCGGAGCATTCCACGTTCGCCGAGATTTCGCAGCATGTAGAAGACTTCGTTGCTCGAGGGCATGTCTTCGGAGGTCTCGAGTATCAAGACGCAGCCCGCGTACTCGTCGCTCTCACGGATGTACCGGTTCGCGGCCAAGTTCCAGTGAATGATCTCGAGGTTTCCGCCCCACGTTGGTCCCGTCACGACGTGATCCGCGTTGTGCCAATACCAGCCAAGTTCGGCGGTAGTAGGTACCTCGTTCTCGAGCGTTGAGGGGTCCGACCACTCGGCTTCGAAGTCGGTGAACGAATCGACGGGCTTCAACTCCGCCGTGTCATTCGTGAAAACAGCCGCACGCAGCGACGCAGTCGAGACGGGATGGACGCCCCCCGGTCGCGCGAGATGCACCAGAGTCGATCCACCGTGGTATCCGACGACACCCAGATTCCAGAGGTAGTTCAAGAGGTTGGTGTTGTCGCTGTAGCCAAAGAACCTTTTGGGGTGAGCGAGAAACACTTCGGGATCGAGGTGCGAGAGCACAGTGATCTCATCGCTGCCGCCAATTGAGGCCATGACGATCGCGATGGAGTCGTCCGCAAACGCGTCCATAATGTCGCGAGCACGATCGATGGCGGGCGCGTTCAACTGGCGCGTCGTGGGATACTCGACCGGTTCCAGTTGGAAAACCTCTCTCAGCACGCGTAGGCCGATCTCGTGCACCTCAGGAAAGACTGCGGGGGCGGCAAACGCGGGAGAGAGGATCGCCACCCGGTCGCCGGGTTTGGCCGGAGGCGGCGAGACGAGCGGTGGCCGTGGAGTGGGAAGATCAGTCGACATCGCTCCAGTGTCACAGATCGTCGCTCTCGAGGCTTCGTTGGTGTGGGCCCCTTTATTCCGTGCAACGAACGAAAGCCGCCAGTCGGCAAAAAAAGACCGACCGGTAGGCTCGTTTCATGGCCCGACTCGCGGTTCTCTCGTACCACACGTCGCCCTTGGCTCAGCCGGGAACCGGCGATGGCGGGGGAATGAACGTCTACGTCCGTGAACTCTCGAGCGCCCTGGCTCGCCTCGGTCACGAGGTCGACGTCTACACCCGCCGCGACAATCCCCTCGTCATCGACATTGAGTTCGTGGAACCCGGATTTCGGGTCCACCACGTCGAAGCCGGCCCGCCGACCGCTCTTGATCGCGATGGACTGACCGACTACGTGGGGGAGTTCACCGACGCCGTGAAAGTCCTGTTCGAGCGCGACGGCACCCCCGACGCCATCCACGCGAACTACTGGTTGAGCGGGCTTTCGGGACACCGCTTGAAGCACGAGCTGAATATCCCATTGATCATGACGTTCCACACCCTTGAGCGAGTGAAAGCTGACACGTTCGAAGCTGAGTCCGATGACCGGGCCTTCCAGGAGGCCGCGATCATCACGTGCGCGGACGCGATTCTCGCGAGTTGCGACGTCGAAGCGGCGCAGTTTGTGAGTCTTTACAACGCTGAACCTTCGCGAGTACACGTCGTTCCGCTCGGCGTCGAGCACGCCTTCTTCTCGCCGGGATATCGACCGCAAGCGCGCCGAGCGCTCGGGCTCGACGAAAAGTCGGCCCTGTTGCTGTTTGTGGGACGTCTTCAGGAATTGAAGGGCGCAGATTTGGCGCTCGAGACGTTGATCGAACTTCGCAGTCGTGGTCGTAACGCGTCGCTCGCCATCATTGGGGGGCCGTCGGGACCCGACGGACGAGCGACGTTGTCGCAACTCCATCAGCGCGTCGTCGAGGCGGGCGTTATCAACGAGGTCTGTTTCGTCGCACCCCAGGCGCATCGCCGCTTGTCATCGTGGATGCGCGCCGCCGACGTCACCTTGGTGCCTTCGCGTGCCGAGAGTTTTGGACTCGTGGCGCTGGAATCCTCGGCCTGCGGTACTCCGGTGGTCGCGAGCGACGTGGGGGGACTTACTACTCTCATCGACGATGGCGTGACGGGATATCTCGTCGGTGCACGTGACGCGGCTCACTGGGCCGACGTTGTCGAGCTCGCCCTCGACAGTGACGACGCCACCGCGATGTCGAACGCGGCGGTTCTTCGGGCTCGCGAGTACACATGGCGTCGAGCTGGCGAGTCACTGGCGGCGTTGATTGACCAACTCGCCTCCGAGAGCCTCGCGCACTGCTGAGGTGACGCGCGCCCCTCTGAGCGACGCTGACGCGGCGGCGCGTCTTGACGAAACCCTTCGTAAGTGGGCCGCGCAGTGGCACGCCAGTTCCTTCGTGGGTGAGATCGAGCACCAGAGTGTGCCGGATGATCGAGGTCACTTTCACTGGTTGATCCGACTGAAGGGCGACGAACGCGACGTCATCACCCTCTGGCTCTCACTGCGTCAACGGACGGTCTTCGCCGAAACCGAACTGATGCCCGCGCCCGAAGAGAACATCGAGGCTCTCTACAAGTACCTACTGGTGAAGAACCATGAGCTACGCGAACTGCACCTGGCGATTGGCCCTGAGGCCGGCATCTACCTCGTTACCCAGGTGCCGATTCAGGAACTGAACGTTGAACGTATGGACGAACTCGTTGGCGCGACGGTGACGTACGTCGACGAGATGTTTCCGACCGTCATGTCGATGGGCCTCGCGTCGGTGTATCGACGTCGACGCCCGCGTGCCTTGTAGCGTTGACAACGTGACGTACAAACTCGTAATCATTGGCGCGGGACGCATGGGCTCGGCTCTGGCCGAGGGACTTCTTCGCGCGAAGTGGTGCGAGCCGAGTGAACTCGCGTTGATCGCACGCTCCGTCGAAACTCGCAGCGCGCTCGAAACTCGATTCCCTGGAGTGGGCGTTTTCGCCTCGCTCGAAGTGGTGCAGATCGGCGACGACACTGGCGCCGTCCTTGCCGTCAAGCCCGATCAGGCGGAAGGCATGTCACGGCTCGCGGGTGCCGTCGGGATAACGCGCGTGCTGTCGGTCGTCGCGGGACTATCCACCGCGCGTATCGAAGCCACATTCTCGGGTCCGGTGGCCGTCATTCGTTCGATGCCCAATACGCCGGTGCTAATTGGTCAGGGCGTCACGGCCATGGCCGGTGGCGCGCACGTGACAAGCGAGGACCTCGACTGGGCCGAGTCGATACTCGGGGCCGTCGGTACCGTCGTTCGCGTCACCGAACGCAACATTGACGCGGTAACCGGTCTTTCGGGTCCGATGCCGGCGTATCTCTACCTCGTCGTGGAGGCGCTCATCGAAGCGGGAGTGCACCAGGGCCTGTCGCGTGAGGTCTCGCGAACGCTCGTGGTCGACTCTTTTGCCGGATCTGGCGCACTTTTGAAGCAGACGGGCGAGTCTCCCGAAGTCTTGCGCGCGCAGGTCACCTCTCCTGGCGGCACGACGGCAGCCGGACTGCGGGTACTTGAGCAACACGCTGTTCGTGCCGCATTTCTCGACGCCGTGGCCGCCGCGGCCGAGCGCAGTCGACAACTCGGTCGCTGAGGAAAAACTGAGGGCGAGTCCGGTAACCTAATCCGATGGCGACGCCACGTCTTCGATCGAAGAAGCTGTCTGAGCCAACGATCGCGCGCCTGCCCGTCTATCAGCGCATCGCCGAGGGACTGCTTCGCCGCGGCGAAAGCAAGATCGACTCGAGACAGATCGGTGAACTCGCGGGCGTCACCGCCACGACCGTGCGTCGCGATCTTGCGGGACTCGGATCCTTCGGCACCCGCGGCGCCGGGTACGACACGGCGGTCCTGATCGAACGCATCGCCGACGCCCTCGGCCATGACCGGCTCTACGACGTCATCGTCGTCGGTATCGGTAACCTTGGCCGCGCCCTCGTGAACTCATCAAACTTCCTGATCCGTGGAGCGCGGCTTGTCGCGCTCTACGACAGCGACCCCGAGGTCGTTGGTCACGAGGTCGCGGGACTTATCGTCCAACCGCTCACCGACGCCATGCCCGCCGCGACTGTCGGGGTCATCTGCACTCCGGGCAGCGCCGCCCAGGAAGTCGCCGACAAGATGGTCGACGCAGGCATCCACGCGATCTTGAACTTCGCTCCACAAGTTGTCTCCGTGCCCCTCGGCACGGCCGTGCACTACGTGGACTTCTCGATCGAACTGCAGATTCTCATGTACCACCTCAATAACGGCACGGGCCCGTTGGGCGGGGGACTTCTGCATTCGCTCGGCATCGCGAGCACCAACCCACTGCGTACCTCGTAACATGAGTAGGACCGCGGAGGCGATGTGGCACTGATTTCTGTGGGGATTGATCACGAGCATGCCTCGCTTGATCTGCTGGAACGAGCGACCGTTCCCGAGCACGAGTGGGCGAAGATGCTGCGCACCCTCGTCAGCCATCGCAACATCCACGAAGCCGTCTTCGTCTCCACCTGTCTACGAACTGAAGTTGTCGCTGTCATTGACCGTTTCCACGGCGCCATCGACGAGATCACCGAAACCCTCGCGGATGCGACGGGCCTCGCGATCAGTGAGTTCGACGACCGTCTCACCGTCAACTTCGAACACGACGTCGCGACCCACCTCTTCCAAGTAGCGGCCGGACTGAAATCAGTCGTGCCTGGAGAGTTTGAGATTCTCGGCCAACTGCGCCGAGCGCTGGAACTGGCAATCGAAGAGCAAAGCGCCGGTAGCGAAGTAACCGACATTTTCCAGCGCGCCATTGCGTCCGGGCGGCGCGTGCGCGCCGAGACCGCCATCTCGCGTGGCACGACGAGTTTCGCCCAAGCGGCCGCGTCCGCGGCCATTGACGAACTCGGCAGCGATCTCGCCGAGTCTCACGTGGTGGTTCTCGGCGCGGGACAGATGGCGACCGGCGTTGTGAAGAGCCTGCTGAGCGCCACGCCCCGTCTCGCGGGCTTGACCGTGTTGAATCGCACCATGGAGCGTGCCGAAGAACTGAAAGACGAAGTAAATGACGATCGTGTCCAGGTGGGTTCCTTGGAGTCGGTGAGCGAACACCTGACGGGCGTGCGACTTTTGGTTAGTGCCCTCGAAGTGTCGGCGCCAGTTCTGTCTCGTGACGACTTTGTGGATCTCTCCGGTGACGTTCTTATTGTCGACCTCGGCGTGCCCAGGGCCGTCTCCAGCGACGTTGGCGATCTCGCAAACGTGCGTCGCATTGACATCGGGGACCTGCGCGAACGGGTGGAACGCGCGCTCGGCGATCGCCGCGACGCCATCGACGACGCGCAACGCATCGTCGCAGACGACGTCGAACGGTTCTTGAACGAGCAACGCGCTCGCGGTGCCGCGACCATCGTGCGCGAACTGCGCGACCACTTCGACGAGGTCGTCACAAGTGAACTGGCGAGGCGCAATCACGACCTTGAGGGACTCAGCCCCGATCAGCGCGACAGCGTCGTCTCTCTCGTCCGCTCCGTCGTGGCGAAGATCGCACATCGCCCCACGGTCGCTCTCAAAGAAGCGGCCGGCACAGATCAGGGCACCCGACTTAGCGAGGCGACACGCAACCTCTTTGATCTATGACGCTTCGGTTGGCGACTCGACGATCGCCACTAGCTCTGGTGCAGGCGAACATCGTGCAGCAACGCTTGGCGGATCACGGGATCGAGAGTGAATTGGTCCTCGTCGATACGCGCGGCGATCGAGACCTGAAGACTGATCTTGCGACTCTGGGTGGTCAAGGAGTCTTCGCCGTGGAGATCCAACGAACGTTGCTCAATGGAGAGGCCGACGTAGCGGTCCACAGCGCGAAGGACCTCCCGAGCGTGACGCCGGACGGACTCTCGTTTGCCAGCGTTCCCGAACGTCTTGATCCGAGTGACGTATTAGTTGGTCGTTCTCTCGCGGGGCTCGGGCCTGGTGCGACCGTGGCGACGGGCTCGCCGAGACGGCGTGCCTTGCTGCTGGAGCGTCGACCCGATCTTCAAGTAGTGCCGCTGCGCGGAAACATGGCCACTCGTGTGGCGAAGGCTGGCTCGGATGGCATCGACGCAATCATTGCGGCCATGGCCGCTTTGCAGCGACTCGACGAGATGGACATCGTCAGCGAGCGACTCGATCCGGCGTGGTTTGTGCCCCAAGTGGGTCAAGGTGCCCTCGCGCTAGAGGCGCGCAGCGACGACGTCACCACCCGCGCGTCGCTCGCTGTCATCAACGATCCAGTGGCCCTCCTTGCTGTGACGGCCGAACGCGCGTTCCTGGAAGAACTCGGCGCCGGGTGCTCAATACCCGCGGGGGCTCACGGCGTGGTCGAAGGCGAGACGCTGACGCTGCGTGGTGTGATGCTCGATCTCGACGGCACAACGAGCGTGCGTGCGGAGTTCGCCGGGACCGATCCGCGCGATCTCGGTCAGCGCTTGGCGAAGCATTTACGTGACGACCTTGGGGGCGGCGCATTCATGGCAAGCCTCTAGTGCGCGCCGTCGTCACTCGCGAGCGGGGTCACAACGCGGAACTCATCTCGTGGCTGCCCGACGGCGCCTCGGTCAGTGAAGTGCCCCTGACGGCGACTCGATACTTCGACACTCATGAGGTTCTTGAGACTCTTCGCGCAAGCGAAAACTTTGGCCACTTTCGCGCCCTGGTCGTGACCAGTGCGCGAAGTGCTCTCTACGTGGCGCTCGCCCGCGAAGCGCTGACACGGGGAGGCACCGTGCTGAGTGTCGGGACCGCGACCGCTCGGGCCCTCGAGAGCGAAGACGTCGACGTTGACGTGGTCGGCGACACTGGCGTCGTTGATCTCGACGCGGAGATCGCTGACGGGCCGGTTCTGTTGCTCGGTGCCGCGGCCATGCGTGAAGAACTCGCGACAAAACTTGAGGGCCGCGGCGTGACCGTTGAGAAGCTCACCTGCTACGAAACGATTCCGGCCGTCCTCACCCCCGACGAGGAGATCGAACTACGCGAAGCGGACGTCCTCTTCGTCGGAGCGCCCTCGGCGTGGCTGGTGGCCATGGTCTACGTCGATCCACGCACGTGGGTCGTTGTGCCGGGTTCAACCACGGCAGGCGTTGTCGGTCGCCACCATGAGCGGGTCATTCAAGGCTGGGGTCCTGGCTTGAAGGAACACCTCTCCGCTCTGTAGTCGGCGCTGGAAAACCTCTTATGGGCGGGCAATAGGCTGATGGACGTGTTTCCTGCTCAACGTCCCCGTCGACTTCGTCGCACTCCCGCGATTCGTCAACTCGTCGCCGAGACGACTCTGGCGCCGAGTGATTTCGTTGCACCACTCTTCGTCGCGGAAGGACTAAGCGAAGCCAATCCCATTCTTTCGCTGCCCGGGCACTATCAGCACACGATGTCGTCTCTGCACGATGAGGTGAAAACTCTCCTCAACGTGGGCGTGAAGAGCGTCATCCTCTTTGGTGTTCCCGCGACCAAGGACGAGTTCGGCAGTGCGGCCTGGGACTGCGACGGCGTGGCGCAAGTGGCCCTTCGATCACTGCGCGACGCCTTCGGCGATGAACTGGTTCTGATGGCCGATCTCTGCTTGGACGAGTACACGACGCACGGCCACTGCGGAGTCGTGCGCACGGATGGTTCGGTCGACAACGACGCCACGCTCGAGCTCTACGCCCGGGTCGCCCTGGCCCAGGCCGAGGC
>JBAQZL010000078.1:0-8645 GCA_049790955.1 Acidimicrobiales bacterium | reverse complement strand
TCCTCGACCCCGGCCGGAGTCTCGGCGATCTCGGGGGCAGCGCTCTCCTCGGGAGCGGACACCGGAGCGCCGCCCTTCGAGTCGATCAGGGCCGAGAGACCGTAGGCGAAGTTTTGCGGGATGGCCTTCAAGAGACCGGCCATCGTCGTCATGGGTGAGGCGAGCAGACCGGCGAATCGCGCGAGCAACACGTCGCGGCTCGGTAGGTCGGCGAGTGCCGTCAAGTCCTTCAGCGACAGGGACTTGCCGTCGAGCACGCCACCCTTGACGACCAGCGTCGGGGTGGCCTTCGCGAAGTCGCGCAGGGCCTTCGCCACGGCCGAAACGTCACCGTTCACAAAGGCGATCGCTGTCGGGCCGACGAGGAACTCGTCGAGCGGCTCCACCGAGGTGCCGGCAATCGCGCGCTTCACCAACGTGTTCTTGAAGACCTTGTAGTCCGCGTCGAGCGTCCGGAGTTGACGGCGAAGCGCCGAGATCTGGGCGACGGTCATCCCGCGGTACTCAGTGACGACAGCCGTCGACGTCGAGTCGACTTTGGCCTTCAGCTCGTCAACGGTGGCGACCTTGGCAGTGCGTACCTTGTTCATCGTGTCTCCTTCGCCGGATGCCGCCCGGGAACGGGCCGAAGACATCAACAGCGAACGAGTTTCAACGAAACTCGAACTCCCTCGTCAGGCGGACCAACGTCCCTTAAGCACTCGCGTGCACCGGATGTCTTCGGCGTTCTTCAAATCTGTGGCACTGACTTCGTGCGGGTTCCATCGTAGTGAGCCGCTCGCGCGGCGTCAAAAGCTAGGCCGTAGCCAAGGCCTCGTCAATGACGCGCGTGCGAGCCGGGTCGATCTTGACCCCGGGTCCCATGGTCGATGAGACCGTGATGCTCATCATGTAGCGGCCCTTGGCGCTCGCGGGCTTGACGCGCACGATCTCGTCAATGACTGCCTGCACGTTGCGCGCGAGATCCTCGAGCGAGAAGCTGACTTTGCCGACGCGAAGCTGGACGTTGCCAATCTTGTCGGTGCGGTACTCCACGCGCCCGCCCTTGAACTCGGCGACGGCCTTCGCGACATCCATCGTCACGGTGCCCGTCTTCGGGTTCGGCATGAGGCCACGAGGTCCGAGGACTCGACCAAGTCCACCGACTTGACCCATGAGATCAGGGGTCGCGATGGCCACGTCGAAGTCGAGGAATCCCCCGGCGACCTTGGCCACCAGGTCCTCGGCGCCGACTTCGTCGGCGCCCGCGTCGCGAGCGGCCTGAGCCGCTTCACCGGCGGCGAAGACCGCCACGCGGTTGGTCTTACCGGTCCCGGCGGGCAGCGACAGCGTGCCGCGCACGATCTGCTCGGCCTTGCGGGGGTCGACGCCCAGGCGAATCGCCAGTTCGACGGTCTCGTCGAACTTGGCGGTCGAGAGCGTCTTCACCTTTTCGAGGGCCTCGGGGATGGTGAGCAGCTCCTCGCGATCCACCTTCGCCAACGCGTTCTTGTAGTTCTTACCGTGCTTCATGGTTCTCCTAGCCTGCGACCTTGATACCCATCGAGCGTGCGGTGCCGGCCACTTGGAGCTTGGCCATCTCGACGTCGTCGGTGTTGAGGTCCTTCAGTTTGGTCTTCGCAATCTCTTCGACCTGGTCCATCGTGACCGTGGCGGCGACTTCTCGACCCGCCAGGTGCGCGCCCTTGGCGATGCCCGCGGCCTGGCGCAGCAGCACCGGCGTGGGTGGGGTCTTCAAGATGAATGTAAAGGTGCGGTCTTCGTAGATCGAGATCTCGACGGGAATGACCGTGCCACGCATCGACTCGGTCGCGGCGTTGTACTGCTTGCAGAACTCCATGGTCTGCACACCGTGTGGTCCTAGGGCCGTGCCGACCGGCGGCGCGGGCGTTGCTCCACCCGCTTCGAGCTGAATTTTGACGACTGCTACAACGTTCTTGGCCATGGCCGTTCTCCTTAATTCGTTCTAGAGCTTCGTGACCTGCGTGAAGTCAAGCTCCACTGGGGTCTCGCGCCCGAAGATGTCGACCAGTACCTTGACTTTCAACTGGTCTTCGTTGATCTCGGCCACGTGACCCGAGAAGGTCGCAAACGGGCCGGTCTTGATCTGCACTGTGTCGTTGACTTCGAACTCGTGGGTGGGCATGCGGCGCTTGGCGACCGGCTGCTCCACACCTTCGACGTGGGGACGGATGATGTTGTCGACCTCGCGACGCGTCAAGGCCGTGGGTTTGGTCTTTTCGGCGCCGACGAACCCGGTGACGCCCGGGGTGGAGCCGATCACGTAGAAGATCTCGGGGTCGGGCTCGCAGCGAATAAGGAGGTAACTCGGGAACATGCGCTTGGAGACGGTGACTTTCTTACCGCCCTTGAACTCGGTGACGTCCTCTTCAGGCAGGTAGATCTCGTAGATCGACTCGCTCAGCTCGCGGCTCTTGATGATGTTGTTGAGCGCGCCGATGACCTTTTGCTCGTGGCCGGCGAAGGTGTGCACGATGTACCAACGACCGGGGCGGTCGAAGGCACTCTCGACAATGGGCTCTTCGTCTTCGTCAATGATCGTGACGTCGAGAATCTCCTCGCCGTCGGTGGCGTCGCTGACGTCTATGTGGGTGGTTTCTAGGTCGCTCATACTTGCCTACTTTGTAAAGAGAAACGACACGAAGTGGGAAAAGCCAAGTCCCAGACCAAAAATCAGTGACGTCATGAAGATCAATACGAAAAGAACGATGGAGGTGTAGTTGACGACCTCGGGGCGTGTCGGCCAGGAGACTTGGCGCATTTCTTCGCGGACTTGGCGGAAGAACTCGCGCGGAGTGGCGCGATCGCTGCGACGGCGCTGGACGTCTTGCGTTGAGGTGCGACGGGCCGTGGGTGCGCCGTCGGCACCTACCTGACCTTGTCGCTGCATCATGCGCTTTTGTTCGCGATTCACCGTTCATCTCTCGTTCGTACTTCGTTACCGCGTCGAAAACCATCTTCGAGCAGGGCAGGAGGGACTCGAACCCCCAACCACCGGTTTTGGAGACCGGTGCTCTACCAATTGAGCCACTGCCCTTTGCGGGCGCGACCGAAAATTGGCCGTACCCCTAGGGACGTCAATCTTACCATCATGGCCGAAACCCAATTTCGTCGACCCGGCCCCGAAGGCTCCTAGGCCTTTCTTCGCGCGATTGCGGCCGAGATCGTCAACGTCACCACGCTTAAGACGACGAGCGTAACGTACGCCAGCGCGTTCACGTGGGCCACATCGCGCAGCAGCGCCACGACCCCGACGATCACGATGACCGCCACGGTGATCTCGGGCGTGTCGCCCACCAGAAAGTCCCACCAAAATCGCCCAAAGCCGCTCAACAGCCGCCAGATCATGGATCGATCGCTCGAGGCGTCCGGTGAACTCATGAGTTGACCGCCTTTGGCGTTGGGGCACTTAATGCGAGGACGCGCACAATGACCGCCGCGGCGAGCGCGTAGATGACGACGAGCCCGAGGAGCATCACGTCATCTCCGGGCCAACGGATCTTGAGCCCCTCCCCCGTCCAGAAGGTGCCGTAGCTGACCAGCATGATGCCGACCGCCATTTTCATGGCGTTCTCGGGAACATTTGAGAGCTGCTTGGCGACAACGACGCCGACTATCCCCACCAGCACGACGGCCACCCCCGCCACAGCGGCGGCGAGACCGAGTCGATGCGCAGACGTTCCGAGAGTCAAGACGGCGATCACGATCTCCAGTCCCTCGAGAAATACGCCCTTGAAGGCCACGACGAAGGCCACTCGGTCCCGTCCAGGGCGCTCACCGGTTAGGGCCAACGACGCCACTGTCTCTCGATAGATGGCGTCCTCGTCATGTTTCGCCTTGAAGCCACTGGAGCGAAGGACGGCCTTGCGCAGCCACTGCAGACCGAAGATCAAAAGAACGATGCCGACAATGAGTCGAAGCGTCGAGAGCGGGACCTCCACTAACGCCGGACCGAGTGCCGCCACCAGCGCCGCCAGGGCTACGAGGGCGACACCCACGCCTTCAAAGGCCGATCGCCATCCGCGCGTGTGTCCCACCGCCAGCACGATGGTGAGAGCTTCCACCATCTCCACTGCAGCCGCCAAGAACACGGCGCCAACCAGAACGATCGTGGCCGACGTGGCATTCACGGTGGCGATCATCTCTTCTCCTCTTTCGTACAGTTCATAACAAAGCAGGCCGAAGGCTCCAAGGACACCCGCACCGCAGCCTCGCGATCAAATCGAGACGACGAAAATACTTTGGTGAGCTCGGCTCCCTCACCGAGAGTAACGACGTGTTCGTATCCTCGACCATTAAAGGCAACGTCGCGCACCACACCGCGAAGACCCGCGCCCTCGTCGCCACTGCGCAGTGACACCCCCGACGCTCGTACGAACAGTCGTCTCGACGCTTCGTCGCTCGCCGCGAGATCTACCGCAATGATCGACGTGTCCGGAGCGATCGGCAGGGTCACGTCAAGGTAACCATTGCGACACGGGCGAACAGAGGTGACGGCGAAGTCGCCCGCGACGCCGGTGAAGCGCGCCACAAAATCATTCGTCGGTCGTCGATAAATTGTTTCGGGAGTGTCGAACTGAACCAACGAACCGTGCTGGAGAACGCCCACTTTGTCGGCGAGCGCGAAGGCCTCGCTCTGATCGTGAGTGATGTAAATAGCCGTGGCCCCGGCGTCGCGCGTCAAGGTCGCGATCTCAATGCGTAACTGTTCGCGTCGATCGGCGTCGAGGTTGGAGAGCGGTTCGTCGAAGAGAATGAGACCAACGTCGGCCGCGAGCGCTCGCGCTAAGGCCACGCGCTGTTGCTCGCCACCGGAGAGTTCGTTCGGGAAGCTCTCAGCGAGGTGCCCGATGCCCACGCGCTCTAGTAGTCCCTCTACGCGGCCGCGGCGTACTTCCTTCGAACGACCCGTGTTGGCGAGGGGGAAGGCGATGTTCTTGCGTACCGTGAGGTGAGGCCACAGGGCGTAGTCCTGGAAGACCATCGCTACGCCGCGTTTTTCGGGATTGACGAAGGTCTTTGGTCCCGCGACACGAGTCCCGTCAATATCAATGGTGCCGCTGCTCGGTCGCTCGATTCCCGCGACGCAGCGCAGCAACGTTGTCTTGCCCGAGCCTGACGGGCCAAGAAGAACCACGAAGGCACCGGGATCGATGGTGAGAGATACGTCGTTGAGGGCCGCCTTAGCGTTGAAGGTTTTGCTGAGGGAGATGACGGCGACGGCGACGGGCCTCGGACGTTCAACGGTCGCCATCAGTCCACCACGCTCCAGCCGACCCGACGCCACCCGACGGGGGTAAGAAGTCGGTAGGCGCCCAGCGCCAGGATGATCACGCCAAACATCTCGGCCATCAGCACCACGGTCATCGCAGTGCCGGTGCCGAGATTGAAGTTGTTGATATAGGACTGAATGCTGACCGAGGCGGGCTCTTGGCTCGGTGGGTACAGGATTTGGGACATCGCGAGTTCCGAGATCGTCTTGGCAAAGGTGAGGAGCCAGCCCCACACGAGAACGCGCGACATAAGAGGAAGGTTCGTCGTGCGCCAGGTGCGCCATCGACTGGCTCCATGGACCCGCGCGGCCTCACCAAGTGACGCCTGGATCTGACTTACCGGCCCGGCCATGAAGCGGGTCTGACCCGGCACGGCCGAAGCGACCAGCCCCAGCATGAGGAGCGGCAGCGTCTTGTAAATGTCGATGATGTTATGAGTGATGAAACTTAAGTCGTAGAAAAAGATGTAGCCGACTCCCAGGACGACGCCGGGGATAGCAATTGATCCGAGCAAGAAGACGTCGGTGATCCGCTGACTCCAACCACCGCGTGAGGCCATCATGCGACGGGCCAAGATGACGGCCAGAATTCCGGTCGCGGTCGAGACGACGAGACCCAGTTGGTTGGAGAGCGTGAGTGGCGAACCGAGGCCATCGTTCTCGATCGACGGATGAAAGACTTGCGCGAAGTACGACAAGGTGAAGTGAATGTGCGTCGCGCCCACTTCACCAAGGTTCTGCACAAAGGAGCCGGTCACCGCTCCGATGATCGGGACGCCGAGCGCCACAAAGACGAAGAACCCCACCGTTGTCGTCACGGCGAGCCGTGGGCCTCGACGAAACTCGCGACGTTTCGGCGTTCTCGTTCGCCCGGAGAGGACGCCGTAGGCCTTGCTCTTTCGCGTGACGATCGACTGCAGGGCGATGGGAGGAACCGTCGCGAGAATGAGAACACCGGCAATCACGGCGGCCACCGAAAAGTTGGCGGGGAAGTTCGAGATCGCACTGAACAGGGTGTAGGTAGCCAAAGGGAAGTGCGCGTGGTACCCGAGCGTGTCGGCGACGCCGAAGTCGCTAATGGTCTCGGCGAAGCTGATAGCGAGCGCGCCCAGTATCGCGGGGGCGATGATCGGTAGGACGGTCTTCATCGTCTGGACGCGGTTCGCGCCGTGAATGCGCGCGGCGTCCTCGAACTCAGGACCGAGTCCGCGCAAGCCCGCCGAGACAATGAAGAACGCGAAGGGCAGCGAGGCGGAGGTTAGGACCACGATGATGCCAAAGGGTCCAAAGAACTCGCCGTACAGCCACGAGAGGTTGATGCCGAGGGCGTCAGCTACGCCGTAGGGCTGGAGAAGGTCGGTCCATCCCTGAGCCATGATCCACGTGGGCATGAGCAGTAACAGCCACATCGAGACGGACCACACGCGCCGCGCGCCAAGGTTGGTGCGCAGTACCAGCCAGGCCAGGGCTGTGGCACCCCCGGTCGCGAGTACGGCCACGGTGGTGGACACCCACAGTGAGTTCACGATGCCCCTCAGTGTGTAGCCCTCAAAGGCCTGGCGGATATAGGTCAAAGTGAACCACTGGGGTCCTTGGGAGAACATCCGAGGGCTCACAGCAAGAATCAAGAAACACATCACCGGAAGGATGATGAGTAACGCCAGCACGATCCAGATCGCGAGTCCGCCAAAGGTGAAGCGACGGGGTCGCCACTCCTTTGTTTTGGCTGACGGAGCCAGCACCGTCGGCTCGTGGTCGACGCCCGGAACCACTATCAGGTCAGTCATGAGTTGCAAGGTGGGGGTCCGAGAGCCTCAAAGCCGGTAACTTCGAGGCTCTCGGGACGACTTCAGGGGAGATGATTAGGCCGGGGTCAGATGGGAATGATGGTCTTGTCGAACCACGCGTTGATGCTCGACTCCAGCGGACCCCACACGTAGGGATTGATGCTGATCGCGTGAGTGGTCGACAGCGGTGGGATGATCTTGTTGGCCGGCTGCTCATTGTTCAGCACTGGCCAGAAGAGAGAGTCACCTTGGGGGTCGCCCGTTTGCATCACGTGCTGACCGGCCTTCGACATGACCCAGTCCGCGAACTTCTCGGCGTCTTGTTGAACGATCTTGGGTTCCTTCGCGTCAATGCCAATGGCGCTCGGCAACGCGATTGAATAGTTCAAGTACTTCACGCGCACCGACGGGAACGAGCCGTTCAACTCGTCGCCATAACACGCGGAACTTTGCACGACCGCCATGTTGATCGATCCAATTTCCATCGCACCGAGGGTTGGACCGTTCGTTGAACTCACGAGGAGGCCGTTCTTCGACAGCGCCTCAAAGTAGGACTTTCCTTTCGCCACGGCCGCGGACGTCGAGCCGCTCTTGTATTTGCCGATCTCGTTCATCACGCCCGCGATGAGGGGGAAGGTGGGGCCAGACTGCGCCGGGTCGTTCATGCCGAGTTGAGCGTTGTACTTGGACTCGGTCAACTGTGCCCACGTGTTCGGTAACTGGCTGGCCTTCACCTTGGCCGAGTTGTAACAGAGAGCTCCGGTGACGGTGAGACCGGTGGGGATGAAGCTTCCGTCGCTTGGCACGTTCTGTTTGCCCAGCGCGTTGAAGGCGACCGACGGCTCGACGTGCTTCACGAGCATGCCCTCGTTGTCCAACTCGGCGAAGGCAGCGGTGCCGTCAACCCAGAGAGCGCCCCACTTCGGATTGTCACCCTCGGCCTGAATCTGTTGGAGAAGGGGACCGGTGGAATTGTCGTTCAACGTCACGGTAAAGCCGGGCTTGGTGGCGTTGAAGGCGGTCACTGAAGCCTGGTCGTAGCCCTGGGCCGAATAGAGCACGAAGCCGGGATTCGACGCTGCGTGCGCCGTTGTGCCAAGAACGGATAGCGACGCCAGAACGGCGGCACTTGCGGCGCCGGCACGAAGCCAGATTGTACGTTTGCGGTGACGAAGTGGTCTCATGACACACTTTTTACGAGCCCCGATTTAACGCAGGGTGACCAACGTTCGCAGAGACTTCGAAACCTGGGTGCCGCGGACGTCACTCACTGAGGACGCTCACAGCCAACGACTAATTATCGAGTTTCCTTGTGCAGCGTGTGCTTGCGCTCCCACTGACAGAACTTCTTCATTTCGATGCGCTCACGGTCGTTGATCTTGTTTTTGGTCGTGATGTAGTTTCGGCGCTTGCAGTCCTCGCACGCGAGGGTCACCTGCACTCGCTTTTCGTTCTTCGCCATTCTTCTCTCCTTGGTACTTCATGGGCCCAACATTGTGCCTGGTAGCGGCGGCGGGACTCGAACCCGCGACAACACGATTATGAGCCGTGTGCTCTGACCACCT
>JBAQZL010000077.1:0-10356 GCA_049790955.1 Acidimicrobiales bacterium | reverse complement strand
GCCCTACGTACAGGACGATAAAGAAACGGTGGCACAGTTCTAGAAGGGTGCGACGATCAGCGCGTACGCTCAAGTAGACATCGGGGGATAGGACATCGTCGTGCGTCGTGTGGTTTTAAAACTTTCGGGCGAAGCCCTAGCCTCCGCCGCGAGCGACGAAACCATCGACGCCTCGACAGTTGACTTCCTGGCCATTGAGATCTCGACCGCGATGGAACGCGGGGACCTCGAACTCGCGGTCGTTGTCGGCGGCGGAAACATCTGGCGTGGCGCCACGGGCGCCATGGCCGGCATGAACCGCGCGAACTCAGACCTCATGGGCATGTTGGGAACGGTGATTAACGCGCTGGCGCTGCAAGACGCCATCGAGAATCACGGTCGGCCTACTCGCGCGATGTCGGCCGTCAACATGGATCAGGTTGCCGAGCCCTACATTCGACGTCGGGCCGTGCGCCACTTGGAAAAGGGTCGCGTCGTCATCTTCGCCGCCGGAATGGGCAATCCCTACTTCACGACCGACACCGCGGCCGCCCAGCGCGCCGCGGAGATCGAAGCCGACATTGTGCTGAAGGGCACGCACGGCGGGGTCGATGGTGTGTACTCCGAGGACCCGCGCCTGAACGCCGACGCCGTCAAATTTGAGGAAATCTCCTTTGACGAGGTGATTGCGCGCGACCTGCGGGCGATGGATATGACGGCCATCACGTTCTGCAAGGACAACCATCTGCCCATTCGCGTTTTCGACCTGATGGCCGATGGAAATCTGGGCCGCGCCCTCGACGGTCAGCCCGTCGGTACGCTGGTGAAGTAATGGAAAACGAACTCATCGACCTCGTAATGGAAGACACTCGCGAGAAAATGTTGCGTGCAATTGAGCACGTGAAAAATGAGTTCGGTGCGGTCCGTACGGGCCGGGCGTCATCCACGTTGATCGAAGGACTTCTCATCGACTACTACGGAACCGAGACGCCGCTCAAGCAGCTCGCCAATTTTTCCGTGCCCGAACCCCGACTCCTCGTCGTGTCGCCCTTTGACAAGCAGTCGATCGCGGCGATTGAAAAGGCGATCGGTAACGCCGATCTCGGGTTGACGCCGTCCAACGACGGGCAAGTGATTCGTCTCGGTTTTCCGGCGCTCACCGAAGAGCGACGCAAGGCCTTTGTGAAGATGGCCAAGACCAAAGCCGAGGAAGGTCGAATCGCGTTACGCGGTGTTCGTCGTCACGCGCGCCAAGAATTAGAGAACCTCGAAAAAGAAGAGGGACTCTCGAGCGACGAGATTGAGCGTCTCGAAAAGATCCTCGACAAGATGACCCAAGATGAGGTTGCCGTGGTTGACGCGATGCTCGCGCACAAAGAGAAGGAACTTCTTGAAGTCTGACGACGGCACCTCCGAGGACGAGCCAACCGGCCAGTTTCCGGTGGCCAGTTCGAGCGACCCCCGCGTCACCATCACTGGCGCCGACGTCGCGTCCGACATCGTCGACGAACCTTCGATGATCGATCCGGCCACGTTGTTACCGCACTGGACCGATGCACCAACTGGTCAAGTTCCCATCGTTGTAGCGCGCGAAACCGCGCTCAATGATGATCCTTGGGCGGCCGTGCCCGCTCCGGCGTGGCGCGAAGGCGAGGCCGACTGGGTAGCGCACGAGGGCCAGTTCGACGCGTCGATCTTGGCGGGCGAAGAGAAGGTCGACGACGCGCGTCCCTGGGAGTTCAACCTCTCGGACGAAACGCTCAGCGAAGAAGACGAGCCCAAAGTAGAGGCCCCGCGCCCGGCGCCCCTGCGTACCCAGCGCACCCGGCACCGCGTGTCGGCCAACCCCCTCGCCGGCCGCGCCGTGCGACAGAGCTCCAACAACGTCTCGCTCGCGACCATGACGGGCGTTCTGCTCGCGATCGTGGTCTTCGGCGTCTTTTTTGCCGGCCCCCTCGCCGTGACCGTGCTGATTCTCGTGTCCCTGGCCGTCGCCGCGGCCGAGGCGTTCGCCGGCTTTCGCACCGTCGGCGCACATCCCGCGACGATTCTCGGCATCGTGGCAGTGTTGACGCTGGGCATTGCGGTCTACAACAAGGGTTTGGCCGTTGTTGGTGCCGTCACGGTCCTCTTGGTCATCTTTGGCTTCATCTGGTACATGAGTGCGCCCACGAAGATCGACGTCCTCGACGGGCTTGGTGCGACAATCTTCGTGTACGCCTGGGTCGGAGTGTTGGGCTCGTACGGAATTTTGATGCTGGCGCCGCACACCTACCCGGGCCGCAACGGCATGGCCTTCGTGTTTGGCGCGTTGGCGTTGACGGTCTGTAACGACGTTGGCGCTCTTTTCATAGGCCGATGGTTCGGGAGTCATCCGCTCAACGCCGTGCTCTCACCGAATAAGACCATCGAAGGCACCGTTGGCGGCACGATCATCACGCTCATCGCGGGTGCGGCGCTGCTCCCGGTGGTGTCTCCCTGGACCGTGGCTCACGGACTTGAGGCGGCGGTCGCGCTCTCGATCGTGGTGCCGCTGGGCGATCTCTTCGAGTCGATGGTGAAGCGGACTCTTGGGCTGAAGGATCTGGGTCGGCTCTTGCCCGGTCACGGGGGACTGCTCGATCGGGTTGATGGGCTGTTATTCGCCCTGCCCACGATGTACTACCTCTTGCACGTCATCAAGCTGAGTTAACGATGTCGCAACTGCGCCAAAGCGTGGCGTTGCTCGGCGCGACGGGTTCGATTGGCGTACAGACCCTCGACGTGTTGCGCAGCGAACGCGAGCGATTTGAACTCGTCTCCATCGCCGGGGGAGAGCACCTCAGCGAGCTCGCGGCGATCGCGCGCGAGTTTGACGTGAAGCACGTTGCAGTGAAGAGCGAGACTCACCGCGCCACATTGGCCGATCTTCTCTCGAGTGACGTCTCGATTGTGGTTGGTGACGAAGGTCTGGAGGAACTCGCGCGCGAGGCGGACATCGTCGTCAACGCGGTCATGGGATTCGCGGGACTTCCTGTCACCTTGGGCGCGCTCGCCGCCGGGAAGCGACTGGCGCTCGCGAACAAGGAATCGTTGATCGCCGCCGCGCCGCTCGTCGCGCAGGTGCGCGCGACGCCGGGAGCAGAGCTCCTGCCCATTGACTCAGAGCACTGTGCCATTCACCAGTGCCTTGCCAGTTCGCCGCATCGTCCCGGATACCCCGACGTACGGCGACTTCTCATCACGGCGTCGGGCGGTCCGTTTCGCGGTTGGTCGTTCGATCAGTTGAAAGGCGCGACCAAGGACGAAGCGCTGCATCACCCGACGTGGTCAATGGGCGCGAAGATCACCATCGACTCCTCCACGCTCATGAATAAGGGCCTCGAGGTCATGGAGGCAACAGCGCTGTTCGGTATTGGCGTCGACCGGGTGGACGTAGTGGTGCACCCTCAGTCGATCGTGCACTCCATGGTCGAGTACGTCGACGGCTCAGTTCTCGCCCAGCTGTCCAATCCCGATATGCGCCTGCCCATTGCCTACTGCCTCGGCGCGCCCGACCGGCTCGATCACGGTTACGGCCTGCTGGACTTTTCGACGTCGTTGAACCTCACCTTCGAGGCGCCTGACCGTCACGCTTTCCCGGCGCTTGATCTCGCGTACGACGCGGCGCGGCGCGGGGGCGCGGCGCCGGCGTGGTTGAGCGCGGCCAACGAGATCGCGGTCGACGCGTTCTTAAAGGACGAGATCAACTGGTGCGACATCGTGCCGGTCGTGGCCGCGACGATGGATCACTACGACGGACAACAGCTCGATTCCTTGGCGTCACTGTATGAAAACGATGACGTCGCACGGCGAATGGCGAACGCTAGCCTTAAAAAGTAGCCATGAATCCCGTGCCCCTGCGCCAGTCGCCACTGGCACTGTTTGTCGGTGTCCTCGTCTTTGTCGGACTTCTCACGTGGGTGGTCGGCTGGGCGTTGCCGCTCGTCATCTTTCTTATTTTGTTGATGGTGATGGGGCACGAGTTCGGCCACTTCATCACCGCGAAGCGTGCTGGCCTGCTGGTCTCGGACTTCTTCGTCGGCTTCGGTCCGATTCTGTGGTCAACGCAGCGAGGCGAGACGCGATACGGCATTCGGGCGTTGCCGCTCGGCGGGTACGTGAAGGTTCCGGGAATGACCTGGGGTACACCGGTACCTCCCGAAGAAGAGGCGCGCACGTATCGCGAGGCGTCGTATCCAAAGAAGGTGCTCTTCGCCTCGGCCGGTTCTCTCATGCACGTCGTGATGGCTCTCGCTCTTGCGTGGGTTGCGCTCACGTTCATCGGCGCGCCGTCGTCTACGCACATTGGGGTGCAGGCCTTCACCCCCTGGCAAGGCCACAAGGAGAATGCGGCGCAGATCGCTGGCTTCCACACGGGTGACCAGATAGTGAGCATCGACGGCACCTCCATCACCGGCATCGATCAACTCACCACTCTGCTGCACGGTTCGACGGGTAAGCATCTCACCATCGTCGTGGACCGCGCCGGGCGCGATCTGACGTTGCACGTGACGCCGGTGAACGGCCGCACGATCAAAGAAGATGGACAGACTCTCCCGGCACACGGCTACATCGGCATTGAGGTCGGAGACCTCACGGTGCACACCTCGCCCCTCGCCGCGATTCCTGACTCCTTTAGCCAAGTGGGGCACTACGTCGGCGACGCGGTGGTGGCGATTGCCCGACTGCCCGGCGAGTTCCCGAGCCTCTTTCACCAAGTGACCAACGCCAAAGCGGCCACCAATCCCGCCAATCAGGACACTCGTCCCTCATCCATTGTGGGCGTCGCGCGAATCGCCACTGAAGCGGCGAACACCAGTTCCTTGGACTTGATCACGATCCTGGTCGCCATCAACATCTTCATCGGCGTCTTGAACATGCTCCCGATGCTCCCCTTGGACGGGGGATACGTGGCCATTGCCACCTATGAGAGGTTGCGCACCCGCCGGGGAAAGGTGAGCTATCACGCCGATATCAACAAACTCGCCCCCGTGGTCTACGCCTTCATGACGGCACTGCTCGTGCTCTTTGCCTGCACCTTGTATTTGGACATCGCTCACCCCATACCGAACCCCTTCTGATGAGGTGCTTGGTAACGGTCATAAACACGGCAGACTAGAGACATGGATGTCACCGCCACTTCTTTAACGCCCCGTCGTGTCACGCGCCAAATCAGTGTGGGATCAGTAAAAGTGGGGGGCGACGCGCCGATCTCCGTGCAGTCCATGACGACTACGAAGACCGCCGACGTTGAGGGAACCCTTCAGCAGATCTACGCACTGGCCGCGAACGGCGCCGACATCGTTCGCTGCACCTGCAACGACCGAGCAGCGGCGGAAGGACTGGCCCAGATCGTGCCGCGCTCACCGGTCCCGATTGTCGCGGATATTCACTTTCACGTGGAGATGGCGCTCGCCGCCCTCGAGGCCGGCGTCAACGGACTTCGACTCAATCCCGGCAATCTTCGTAAGCCCGAAGAGATCAAACTCGTCGCGAGCGAAGCCAAGGACCGCGGCGTGCCGATTCGTATTGGCGTCAACGCGGGCTCCCTGCACCCCGACATCTACGCGAAGTACGGCGGCGCTACTCCCGAAGCCCTCGTCGAGTCGGCGCGCATTGAGTTGGCGTACTTCCAAGAAGTGGACTTCGACGACGTGAAGATCTCGGTGAAGGCCTCGTCGGTCGCCCTCATGATCGCCGCGTACCGCCTCGCGTCAGAAACCTTTGATCATCCCCTCCACCTCGGCGTCACCGAAGCGGGTCCGCTTCCCAATGGACTGCTGAAGGGGACGGCCGGTATCGCCACGCTGCTCGCCGAGGGCATTGGTGACACCCTTCGCTACTCCTTGACGGCCGACCCCGTCGAAGAGGCCCGCGCCGGACGCACGTTGCTCGAGTCGCTCGGTCTTCGTGAGCGCAAAGGACTCGATCTCATCGCCTGTCCCAGTTGTGGTCGCGCGGAAGTTGACGTCATCAAGGTGGCCAACGAGGCGCAAGAAGCTTTGAAGGTGTTGAACGTGCCGCTCCAAGTGGCCGTGATGGGGTGTGTCGTAAACGGTCCGGGTGAGGCCAAGCACGCGGACCTCGGCATCGCCGCCGGAAAGCACCGCGGGCACCTCTTCATTCAGGGGCAGATCATTCGCGTCGTGCCCGAAGATGAGATGGTCGAGGCACTCGTCGAAGAGGCCAAGAAAATCATCGAGGAAGGCGTGGAAGCTCGTCTCGCCGCGCGCGACCAAAGCGCCGAGAAGGAAGCGGCCGACGACCGCGCTGCGCTGCTCGACGATCGCGGTGCGGACGCCAACAACGCGCAGATCAAAATCGACAAGATTCGTCGGCAGGTCAAGGAATAGCGCACTTAGTAGGCTGATCCGAATTATCAAGGAGAGCCGTGGCTTCACAAAGTGTCCTGACCCCCCAATCGCAAGATTTCCCCCGCTGGTATCAAGACGTCGTCGCGAAGGCCGAGATGGCCGACAACGGGCCCGTCCGCGGCACGATGGTTATTCGCCCCTACGGCTACGCCATCTGGGAGCGCATGCAGTCCGAGATGGACGTACGGATCAAAAAGACCGGCGCGAAAAACGCCTATTTTCCGCTCTTTATTCCCCAGAGCTACTTCGCGCGCGAGGCCGAGCATGTCGAGGGCTTCAGCCCTGAACTGGCCGTCGTCACCCACGCCGGCGGCGAGGACTTGGCCGAACCGATCGTGGTGCGTCCGACCTCGGAAACGGTGGTGGGCGAGTTCATGGCCAAATGGATCCAGAGCTATCGCGACCTGCCGCTCCTGCTGAACCAGTGGGCCAACGTGGTGCGTTGGGAGCTGCGTCCGCGATTGTTCCTGCGCAGTTCGGAGTTCCTGTGGCAGGAAGGCCACACCGCACACGAGAGCTTCGACGACGCGACGGCCTACGCGCGGCGTATTCACTACGAGGTCTACAACGACTTCATGGTGAACGTGCTGGCCTGTCCTTCCTACATCGGCATCAAGCCCGCGAGCGAGCGCTTCCCCGGGGCGATCAACTCCATGACCGGTGAAGCCGTGATGCGTGACGGCAAGGCGTTGCAGATGATGACGACCCACGAACTCGGCCAGAACTTCGCGCGAGCCTTTGACATCTACTTTCAGAGCGAGGCCGGTCAGGCCGAACTCTGTTACACCACGTCCTGGGGCGCGTCGACGCGCCTGGTGGGGGGGCTTATCATGGCTCACGGCGACGACAACGGCCTTATTGTGCCCCCTCGTCTTGCGCCCACCCAAGTGGTCGTCGTGGCCGTACGCGACGAAGCTGAGGTCAACGAAGCATGCGACCGACTGGCCGCCGAGCTCGCCGACGCGGGGGTGCGCGTCGAAGTTGACCGGGGGCGCGGAAGTTTTGGTCGTCGGGTGACCGACTGGGAGATCAAGGGTGTCCCGCTGCGCGTCGAAGTAGGCCCGCGCGATCTCGCCCAGGGTCTCGTCACAATGGTGCGCCGCGACAATGGTGAGAAGACGACGCACGGACTGGGCTCACTCGCGAACCAGGTGCCGGGCGAGCTCGAGCGGATGCAGAGCGATCTGCTGGCGCGCGCCATTACCTTTCGCGACGAGCGAACTCGTGACGTGACCTCGGTCGCCGACGCTCTTGAGGCGACGAAGGACGGCTTCGCACGTCTGGCCTGGGACCTCGTCAAAGGGGAAGGCGAAGCCACATTGAACGCCGACGCGGTGAGCGTGCGCTGCATCCAACGTCAGGACGAATCAATGCCCGAAAATGAGGATGAGGGCGGTCTGATCTGCCTAGTGGCGAAGAGCTATTAAGAAATCTTTAAATTGAATTTTCTTGCAGTCGAATGAGGTTTTCTTCGGTCGTTCACTGATTGTGAACCCAGTGTTTGACTGCTACAATTGATGTCTACAGTCCGCTTAGGACGTATGGACTCGTTTAAGCGCGGGCCTCGGGCCCGCGCTTTTTCAATGTCCGTACGACCTTGGGCGACAGCGAAAGGAGACGGACATGGAATGGGACACCACGCTACGTCCGCTCATAGAACCGCTGGGACTTGAACTCTACGACGTGGAATTTTCCTCGGGAACCCTCAATGTTGTTGTGTCGCGCGTCGGTGGGGTAGACCTTGAGTCACTTACCAAGGCCAATCGCACCATTTCGGAGTGGCTAGACGCCAACGACCCGATTGCGGGCCGCTTCACTCTTGACGTCTCGACCCCGGGACTTGAGCGACGCCTGCGCACGCCGGTGCACTTTCGAAGCGCCATTGGCGAAGTAGTGACGTTGCGCGAACTGCGCGGTGACGAACCAACGCGCCGACTCGAAGGAACACTCACCGACGTCACCGATTCGTCACTGACGTTGGACGAACAAGAACTCGGTTCGGTCACGGTGCCTCTCGACTCCATTGAGCGTGCGCGCACCGTCTTTGTATGGGGCGCTACGAAACCGGTGAAGGCGACGCCCAACAAGACGAGCAGCAAAACGAAAAGCAAGACCACGACCAAAGGCGCACGCACGCCATCGAGGAGCAAAGGAAAGGCTAATCATGGCTAACTTCGAATTTCTTGAGGCTCTCGGACAGATCGCGCGCGACCAGAACATCGATGAGGGAGAACTTCTCATCGCTCTCGCGAACGCGTTGTTGGCGGCCTACAAGCGCCGTCCTGACTCCGCCGAAGACGCCGAAGTCGAGATCAACCCCGAGACCGGCGAGATCAAGGTGTGGGGACTCGAGCTCGACCTCGAGGGCAACGTCACGCGTGAGTGGGACGCCACGCCAGAAGACTTCGGCCGTATCGCGGCGCAAACGGCCAAGCAAGTTCTCATGCAGCTGATTCGTGACATCCAGCGCCGCCAGATGTACGAAGAGTTCGCGAACCGCGAAGGTGACATCGTGTCGGGCACCGTCCAGCAGAACGACAACCGCTACACGTTGTTGGATCTTGGCCGCGTAGAGGCTCTGTTGCCCCAGGCCGAGCAGATCGCCTTCGAGCGCTACGAGCATGGCGCGCGCATCAAGGTGTACATCGTCGAAGTCCGAAAGACCAACAAGGGCCCCCAGATCGTGGTCTCGCGCACCCACCCGGCGCTCGTCGCCAAGCTCTTCGAGATCGAAGTGCCCGAGATCGCGAACGGCATCGTGGAGATCAAGGCCTTGGCGCGCGAACCCGGTCACCGTTCGAAGATCGCGGTCGCCTCGAACGACCAGATGATCGATCCGGTCGGGGCCTGCGTCGGCGCGCGCGGTTCACGCGTGCGCAACATCACGAACGAACTTCGCTCTGAGCGCATCGACGTCGTGCCCTACAGCGACGACCCGGTGGAGTTCATCCAGTCCGCGTTGCAGCCCGCGCGCGTGCGCGAAGTGCGTCTCGACGAGGTCGAAGGCATCGCCACCGTGATTGTCCACGATCAGCAGTTGTCCCTGGCCATTGGCAAAGAGGGTCAGAACGCTCGCTTGGCCGCGCGCTTGACCGGATGGCGCATCGACATACGCTCCGAGAACGAGGGTAACGACGAAGTCGTTGAAGAGGTCTGGACCGAGGGCGACGTGGTGGTTGACGAGACCGTCACCGAAGTCGTCGGTGAGAGCGGCGAAGTCGAAGCCGTTGTCATTGACGCAGTGATCACCGACGCCGAAGGCGACGTTGAAGAGGTAGTTGTGGTGGAGACGATTGCGGAGGACGAGGCATAGCACCGACACGAACGTGCGTTGTCTGTCGAACGAGACGAGATGACGCCGAAATGGTGCGCGCGGGCCGCACCGTCCAGGGTTTGTGGTACTTGGGACGGGGCGAGGGCCGTGGAGTGTGGTGGTGTCGTGACCACGCGTGCGCGACTGAAGTACAGGTTTCGCATGTCGCTCGTGCGTTGCGCGCGAGCGTCGCTGAATCAGAAGTAGCGGTGCTGCATGGTCTCGCGACCAGTAAAAGCCCGTAGTTGTGAAAGAATAGGAAACTGTGCCCGCCGAACGTGCGGGGACACGAAGTAAGGGAACGTTTTGGCGCCAAAGAAAATTCGAGTGCACGAGCTCTCGAAAGAGCTCGGGTTAACGAGCAAAGAGTTGCTCGCACTCGCCCAAAAACTAGGCATCGGTGCCTCGAGCCCGTCGGCGTCGATTGAAGACGCCCAGGCGGACCGCATTCGCCGACGCGCCGACGCGGACGGACTACGCCGCGAAGTGCCGGCTGACGCCGCCAAGACGGCGGCGAAGGCAACCAAGGCCACCAAGGCTGCGGTGGACGCCGCGCCCGCGGTACCAGTTGAAGACGCGCCGCGCCCGGTGCGCGTCACGAGCACTCCCGCACCCGCGACCGCTCCTGCTGTCGCGCAGCCCGTTGCGGCCCACGCTCCAGCCCAGTTG
>JBAQZL010000076.1:0-1827 GCA_049790955.1 Acidimicrobiales bacterium | reverse complement strand
GTGTTGGCGCCTTCACTTGAACCCTTCTGCTGGAAACCGCTGGTGCTGATCTGCTGCGCCGCTCCATTAATCACAATGTCCGTCAGTGCAATCTGCAGCTCCGATCGCCCCGTCAACCTCCGCGCATGCTCCGCCTTGGTCACGATGCCGTGCAGCGTCGCTCCTCGAGAGGCCACCACCACTCCATTCGCAACCAGGTTCGAATCCAGAACAGCGGTAAATCGATCGCCGGTATGGTTCGAGCTGGTACTTAGGCCGTTGACCAGGCGCACGGGAATTAACGTGCCCGCCAGAAGCGTGACATTCGCAGGAGGTTGCCCCGCCGGCGGAGTTGGGGGCGGAGGCGGCGGTGGTGGCGGCGGTGGCGTGAAGGTGATTTCACGCACATCGCTCAACAGGTACGTCCGCGTCTGCCCGCTGCTGGTGACAAACGTCATCTGACGTGTATCCGCCCCAAGAAACGTGCCCTGAACGACGACGCCGGAGCGCAGCCTCAACGTGTCGGCCTTGGCGCTCGCCAGAACAATCAGTGCGGTACACAACGCTAGAAATGCACGCTTCTTCATCAGCCTTTCTCCTCTCGCGGATTTAATTGCTTGCCGGGTTGCTGACAACTGGCAACGAAGACGCGATCTGAAGATCAATGACCATCAGCAGCTGGTTTTCCACCTGCAGCCAGCGGGCCGCAATGATGCCTCCAAGTGCGGCGTGAAACTTCTCGTAATACGCCTTCTTGAGCGCGTTGCGCTGATTCTCCAGATCGAGCACCAGCTTGGCCAGTTGGTCCGCTTGGGCGTCGGTCATGGTGTCATATTCCTTTGCGTATTGCTGGATTCCGGCAAGCTTCTTGTCGTTCAAGGCCTGCAGTTTCACGTTGTACTCGCGATAGATCGGCCAGAATTTCGCCGATTGCGCGTCATTCAATTGCATGGTCTCGGTCAGGACTTGAGTCTTGGCGGTTTGCACATTGGAACGCAGCAACTCCACGTAGGCCTGAATATTCGTATTCTGTGCATCCGTGGTTGGCTGCGTGGCAGCCGATGCCGGCGGTGCGGCCGCGGCCTGCGCAAAAACGTTGGGGGCAAGCGTCATGGCAGCCACTGCTGCCGCGGGAAACATCCATCTCATCCACTTCATTGGGTTAGTGCTCCTTTAGTCTTTCGTGTTGTGAATTACCGCAAGGCATCCACGTCCGTGGAACCAAGCCATCCCCGCGTACATGTCTCAGCGCAATCTCCGGGCTTCAACCAGGCATCTGGTTGACTCCTTCGAGGGTTCCGAAATACCCGGAAGGTCTTTTGAGGTGCTCGCGTGAGGGTCAAGCTGCAACCTATAGGCCAAATGTCAACTTTCGACCAACACGGGGTGAAGTTGTAGAGATTGACTACATTTGCGAGCACCGACGGATGACATGACACCGTCGTTCGCCGTACCACTGCTCCGTCATTTCGGGGGGCCTCCGAAATGTCGGAGGTAGAGAGGAAATTCAACGAGGCCGATATGAGAAGGCGAGGGATTCTCCCCAGGCAATTCACAGCAGCAGAAAGGACTTCCAGTCGACACTCGAAGTTGGGAAGCGACTGCGGGTTCAATCCCTTACGGAAAACATGCTTCCGTGGCGAGTTTGCAGCCGCCTTTGCAGCCAACGATAGTCGCCGTCCGCGGGCCATGTATGGCACACAGCGTGCAATGTAATAACGCTGCTTAGGAGATCACCAGATGCCACTGCTTGGAGTTAGTCGCTCCCTGTCGAATTTGCTGCGATGGGCGCTTCCCATTGCTTTGTTTGCTCTTCTCGGCTTTACCTCGACGCTTCACGCCCAGAAG
>JBAQZL010000075.1:0-1603 GCA_049790955.1 Acidimicrobiales bacterium | reverse complement strand
TCTCGAACGGTCCCCGTGCTTCGCCCCCGAGGCCGCCAGATTCAAGGAAACGGGCTGACCGAACCACAGCACCGTTACGTCCAGCACGATGACGCCGAGCGGTAACCGGGGAAGAGCGGTGCCAGGTGACGCCCACCACCGATGACCAGCGCGGCCAAACAGGCTCGGCTGGCGCTTGGGGCTCGGATGCGAGAGATCCGCAGGGACGCGGGTCTATCCGGGCGGGGGCTCGCTGCTGCGACGGGACAGCATTTCACCCGTGTCAGCAAGATCGAGCATGGCGTCCAAGTCCCGGATGAGGATGACATCCGGACCTGGTGCCAGGCATGCGGGGCCGATGGCCAGGTGCCGGACCTGATCGCGACAGCGCGGGCGGTGGAGTCCGCGTACCTGGAGTTCCGCCGCGAATCGCGCGCGGGGATGAAACGAGTGACCGGCGCGCACACGGTGGCTCTCTACCAGCGAACCAGTCACTTCCGGATCTACGAGCACAACGTGATCCCGGGCTTGTTTCAGACGGCGGCCTACTGCGCGGCGATGCTGTCGTTCTGGATCGACTTCCTGGAGGCACCCGATGATTTGGACGCGGCAGTCACGGCCCGTATGGACCGGCAGAAAGTCGTCTTCGACCGCGGCAAGACGTTCCGCGTGGTGCTGGAGGAGCAGGCCCTTCGGACCTGGTTCGGCACCGCCGAAGTGCAGGCCGGGCAGCTGGGACGACTGCTTGAGCTGATGTCAGTGCCCACAGTCTCGCTGGGGATCATCCCGCTGAAGACCGAGCGGTCCGGCGTGCCAGCCGCTGGCTTCTGGATCTTTGACAACTCGCTAGCGGCATTGGAAATCCCCACCGCGAGCATCGAGGTCGCCCGTCCCGACGAGATCAGCCTGTATGTCCGGATGTTCGACCACCTGGAAACGGCGGCCGTCCACGGGGCAGAGGCCCGCCGACTCATCGTCAGGGCACTGCGAGAGCTTCAATTAGCGCAACAACTCGCAACATCGTGGAACCAACTGATCAGTCAGTCCTACGATCGCGGCAAGCAGCCTGGGCAACGCTGGGCTGATCGCATCCGGCCACACCCACGATCAGCCGAGTCCTGGGCAGCCCAAGTTCCCTCCTGGCAGAGCGCGCCCGCCAGTGCACTCGACCAGTTCGCGCGAGTCCAGGCCCTCATGTGGGACGGCATTGCAGCCGACTCCCCCGAGGAGTGGACCAAATGCCTTGCCCGGGCATCGCGGAAATGGGCAAACTATCGCGAAGCCCTCTCGTCTTCCAATGGGAATTGAGATGAATAATATGACAGCCCTACAAATCCATCCGTCACAGCGCCTCATCGCACCCGACGGAACTCAGGCCGACATAGATATCGACATTGTCCCGCTGGTATTCGCCCTGTGGAGACTCAATCTGGCTACTACGGCATCCTGTCAGGATTTCGGAGACGGAACCGCAGGCCAGCGCGCGGCCAATCAGCGACCTTTCCGCTACGGTGGAGACGAATTCATCGCCTACCACACCGGGTACGCGTGGCTCAAGATGCCAATAGAGGACGCACAGCGCCTCGCTAACATGCTTCTCGATACCGATTTTCACCACCATGTC
>JBAQZL010000074.1:0-6991 GCA_049790955.1 Acidimicrobiales bacterium | reverse complement strand
TCTCGAGCGACGTCGAAGTATTTTTTACGCTCGTGGCGCGTGCCCGCCAACTTCCGGTCGTCGACGCGGCGCCCCTCGCCCACGAGGCGCTGTTGTTGATAAAAGGAGAGCCGCTCGCCAGCACGCTGCGAGGCTTCGAATGGTTCCTTGCCGAAGGACACGCGGCGCGCCTCGCCCGTGACGGCGAGTGGGCGGCCTTGGCGCTGCACCACACGTCGCTGCAGCGCGGCAACTACGAACTGGCCTTCTGGTCCCTGCAGCAGGGACTCCTCATCGACCCCTACAGCGACGCGCTCAGCGACGCGCTCTCTCGCGTACCGCGTCTACGCGAGTTTGGCGGCGATCGAGCCCGCCTTGCGCAACGCCAGCCCGTCGGCGCCCGCGGTGCTGTAGCGATGAGCTGGTCGTTCTCGGGCCTCTCGCAGCAGGTCTCTCAGTAAATCGCCAAACGAGACGGGCGGATCGATGAAGAGGTACTTCGAGAGCGATCCGGGAATGGTGTTGATCTCGTTCACGTAGAGTTCGTCCTCGTTGGCGAGAAAGTCCAGTCGCGCCACCCCGCGCACCAGGCACAGTTCGGCAATCGTGCGACTCAGTCGAAGGATCTCTTCGTGGCGCTCGGGCGAGAGGACCGCCGGTAGTTCGCGCGGCGCCGCGATCATGCCCTCGCCGCCCACGTACTTGTCGCGATAGTTGAGAATCTCCGCGTCACTCGATCTGCGCAGCGGCCGTTCGATGGCCGACAGCTCCAGCACGGGAAACGTTCGCATCGCGATCTGAACGTCGGAGAGATCCGCGCGGTACGGCTCAATGACGCATCCGTTGGCGAAGTGGGTATTCGTGCTGAGTCGATCCTGCGCGGTGGCAAAGTTGGCCACCACGTCAATGCCGATCGACGATCCACCAAAGCGTGGCTTCAAAATGTACGGACCCTCGAAGGCGAGGGCCGTCGTCTCGTGGCTAAAGAGTTCGCGCGCGAGCGTCGGCAGTCCAGACTCCGCGATGAGAGACGAGAAGGCCCATTTGTCCATGCCGAGTGCGGCACCGGCGAGTGTGGGTCCCGAGTAGGCCAGTCCCGCCAAGTCGAGGGCGCCCTGGAGAGTCCCGTCTTCCCCCGGTCCGCCGTGGGTCGCGAGGATGAGCGCATCAACGTCGATTCGTCGCTCGCGACCGAGCCGCGATCCGCTCGCGTAGAAGCCGCCTTCATCGCCCAGACGCAGGGTGAGCGCGCTCGAGCCGCGCGGGACGCCGTCCAAGAACGCTTCGGCTTCCACGTCGCTCGGAACCGAATGGAATGCTCCGGACTTGGTCCAATAGATACCGACCACGTCGGGCTCGCTGCTCGCCAGCTCGCGCAGCGCCTGCAGGCCCGTCAGGATGGAAATGTCGTGTTCGGGCGTAGGACCCCCGAAGAGAACCCCACTAGTCACCGAACACCTCGCCACGAATCATCAAGACATCAAGGGTAGTGGTCGGGCAGGTCATTCAAGAACAAGACGCCGTCGCCGGGCACGAGATTATTGCGAATCCACTTGACCGCGTCGTCTCGAGTGTCAAAGCGCCGGGTTGGCCCCGAGTAACCGGCCGAGAGAGCAACGATGTTGGTACGACCAATCGCCAAGAGTTCGGCCGGCACCGCCTCGACTCTTTGCGCCAAGCGCAGGTTCTCGCCGTGTTGCTCGGCGCCGAGCTCCACCAGTCCCGGAGTGACCACCACCCGTCGTCCGGTGACCTTGAGTGCCGCGAGGACGTTGAGAGCCGCGATCGCGCTCGCGGGATTGGCGTTGAAGGTATCGTCCACGACCACGATCCCCGCCGGCGACGTCGCGACATTTAATCGATTGGCTACCGGCTGTACGTCGCCGAGACGTGACCCAATCGTGGCCACGTCGACCCCGAGTTCACGGGCGGTCGCGATCGCGCAGGCCAAGTTGGTGGGCTGAACACCGATGATTTCCTCGCGCTCTCCAATCACCTCACCGTCCACGGTGATCGTCCAGCGATGCGCGTCGACGTCTACGCGCACGTCCGCGTCGACCATTATCGATCCGGCGGTGACGACGCGCTTTCCCTGCGCGCGTAAATCCCACACCCATCCGGCGAGACGAGGATCGTCGACGTTGAGAACAACGGTGGGAGCAACTTCCGTTATTTCGTGCTTGGCCGCCTCGACCACGTCAACACTCTTCATCCGCTCCAAATGCACCGGACCGATCGCGGTCACGACGGCAATCTCGGGCGCGCACCACGAGGTGAGCTCACGAATCTCGCCGGGACCGTACGTGCCCATTTCGGCAATGAAGATTCTCGTATCGTCAGCCACGTTCTCGTTGATGGCGCGCGAGAGTCCCGCGCGATTGTTGAAGCTACGCGGTGACGCCACGGCGCCGGCGTTCGGGCCGAGGAGGGCGCTCAGGTAGTTCTTCGTCGACGTCTTCCCGTACGAACCCGTGATCGCCACCACCCGCGGATTAACTTTCGCAAGGCGGCGCACAGCCTGATCCACGAACTCTTGCGCCCGCCGATCCTCCATTGGGCGTAGCGCGCGCGTCACCAGATTCAAAAGCGGCGGAACGGCGAGCACCATCACGACAGCGCCGAGATACGGATGCGGCGCGAGAGAACTGACACCCGCGATCACCACAGAGACGAATGTCGCCAAAATGGCGGTCGTGCGCAGGCGCCTAGTCCACTCGAGTCGACTCGTACGTCCGCGCAGCGAGAGTCCCACGGGACAGAAGAGTCCGTAGAGAACTGTCGCGACGACGAGCCAGTCCCAGGCGCGAAAGATAATCGTGGCGAACATGGCCAGGATCAGGACGTGGCTCAATGTGAAGGGACGCCGAGGTCTCGCGGTGGTGGACCTCGCGCTGGTGCGCGGTGGCGAGGACCAGCGCGCGAGAAAGCGCATCAGCGACGTCGGGTCGTAGTGCTCACGCTGGAGCACACGTAGCCAACGGGCCATCTGCGCCGCCCACGCAACGACGAGCAACGCGCTCAGGACGAGGGCGATGGCGACTTTCATTGACGCAGGGCCACCACAACGGCGTCGACGAGCGCCTCGGGCACTTCCAGTGGCAACAGATGTCCGACTCCGTCCAGGACCGTCATGGTCGTCTGGCTCTTCACCAAGCTCGCAGCTCGAGTGGCGACGGCGTAGGGCACCTCGACGTCGTGTTCACCCCAGACGAAGGAGACGGGCATTTCGAGGGCGGACAGCTCGGGTTCGTAGCTCTCGCGCACGTTCGCCACCAGCACGTCACGCATCACTCCTTGGGCATTGCGGTAGTCGCTTGATCCGTATTTTCTCCGAGCCGATTCGAGGCGCGCCGCGCTGACCAGATGGCGTCGCGCCATCCAGCGAAGTCTGCGGTACGCCAAAGGGGCTCGCGCTGGTGCGTGGAGTCGCACGAGCGGAGCTCCGGTGACCACGAGCCTGTCGACCAGTTCAGGATGTTGACTGGCAACAACGACCGCAATACGTCCCCCAAAAGAGTGCCCGACGAGGACGATCGGGCCGTCTCCGACGTCGCGCAGCGCCGGCACGATCAGGTCGGCGTAGTGTCGCGCTCCCCCGGCTTCGCTCGGAACGGGCGAGGCACCAGAACCCGGCAAGTCGAGGGCTACCGAGGCGACGCCCCGCTCGGCGAGTAGTCGAGCGGCCGCCGCGAAGTCGTGGGCCTGACGAGCCCAGCCGTGAAGCCACACCACGCGGACCGGTCCCGCGCCGTAGGACTCCCCAAAAACACGCGAATCACCGTAGCTTTGAAGCACGTAGTAGAGGTTACTGACGACCACCCAGGGGCCTGAACCACGTCACGGTCTCCCGATAGCGTCGTAGGCACCATGGACGAGGCCAACTTCTCTGACAATCTCTTGATCGGGCTCACCCCCGAGCAACGAGAGGCCGTTATGTCGCCCGCGCGACGCCACCTCGTTCGCGCGACCGCCGGATCGGGAAAGACCCACGTTTTAACACTGCGAATTCAGCGGCGCGTGGCCGACGAAGAGGTCGCTCCCGACCAGATCCTGGCCATGACCTTCACCCGCAAGGCCGGCGACGAACTGCGTAAGCGGCTCTTTCGCGCGGGGGTGCGCGACGTCCGCGCGGGGACCTTTCACCGGGCTGCTTTGAACCTCGTCACCCAGTACCGCGAAGATCACCACTTGCGGCCCTTGACGCTCGAGCCAAACCGACGCAAGTTAGTCAGTGCGCTCGCCGCACAGCTGAAGGACAGCGGAGAACTGAAACTCGAGGACTGGCAACTGCCGCGTCTGGAGCAAGAGATTGGCTGGGCGCTCAGCCAGGGCTACAACGGAACGACGTACGCGAAACACGCGCGAAAGTTGCGCCGCGAGGCACCGTTACCGCCGGCCCAACTCGCCGAAGTGCTGGACCGCTACGTCGGACTGTTGCGTAGTCGCGGACTGCTCGACTTCGACCTGCTGCTCAGCGAGGCGATCACGCTGCTACGCGACGAGCCTGACGTGCTCGCGTCGTTTCGCTACCGCAATCGCTCGCTGTACGTCGACGAGACCCAGGACATGAACCCTCTGCAGTTCATGCTGTTGCGCCAAATGGCGGGCGACGACCCTGACCTCTTTTGCGTCGGTGACCCCAACCAATCGATCTACGGATTCAACGGCGCCACCCCGACGCTCATCAACGAGATCCTCTTGACGTGGCCCGACACGGTCGTGCTGGACCTCACGCGCAACCACCGTTCGACCGCCAATATCATCGCGGTGGCGAACACGTTGCTTGAACCCGGCGCGCGCGGCATAGAGCCGGCGAAGGACGAAGGCGACGTCCCGCTCATTCGCAGCTACGACACCGACCAGGAAGAGGCCGAGCATGTGGCGACGTGGCTCGCCGCCAAACACCAACCAGGTAGTCCCTGGTACGCCATGGCCGTCCTCGCGCGCACGAACGTCCAGCTAGAACTCATCGAGAGTTACTTGGAGGCCGCCAGTATCCCCGCCGAACGTCGCGGACCAGAACATTCGCCCGCCTCGGACTTGATGGCCCCTGAACCGGCGGCGCGGCGATTAGAGGAACTCGACCGCGACGCCGTCGCACTCTCCACCATTCACCGAGCGAAGGGTTTGGAGTTTCAACACGTCGCCGCGATTGGCTGGGCCGAGGGCCAGTTACCGAACTACAACGCCACCTCGAGCGAACAGCTCGCCGAGGAACAGCGCCTGGCCTACGTCGCGCTCAGTCGTGCGGAACAGTCGTTGCTCATCACCTGGAGTCGGGGTCGCAACGATCCGCGCTATCCCGACCGACTCCCGTCGCGCTTTCTCGGTCCGATCGAGCAGGTCGTCGCCGAAATCGAACGTCGCAACGCGCCACTACGTGGTGACGCGAGAAAAGCGCGCCTCGACGCGATCAAGGCGTCACTCACCGAGAGCCTGGCCAAGATCGAAGAAGGCCAGCGCTCGACGAAGTGAGCGTTCGAGCGCGGGTATAGTTCGCACGAGTGACGCACCTTTCCCCCGAAGTGAACCGACGATGAACGGCGCCCGCGCGCTGTTGGCGACCTTGGCGGCGAACGACGTTAACGTCTGCTTCGCGAATCCCGGTACGTCGGAGATGCACTTCGTGGCCGCGCTCGATGACTCTCCCGAGATGCGCGGCGTGCTCTGTCTCTTCGAAGGGGTCGCCACCGGCGCTGCCGACGGCTTCGCGCGCGTGAGCGGACGACCAGCCGCGACGTTATTGCACCTCGGACCCGGACTCGCCAATGGCTGGGCCAATCTCCACAACGCGCGGCGCGCTCACGTGCCCCTCGTCAACATCGTGGGCGATCACGCCACGTACCACGCGATCTACGACGCTCCCCTGCAGAGCAACATCGAGTCTCTCGCGGCACCCCTCGAGGGGTGGTATCGGCGCAGCACGGCGAGCGACCAACTGGCGCGCGATACCGCCGACGCCGTCGCGGCGAGTTTCGGTCCGCCCGGCCGGGTCGCGACGTTGGTCGTGCCGGCCGACGTGAGTTGGAACCCCGTCGACGATACGAAGTCGTGGCCGAAAGCCGAACGCTCAGCGCGCGCGTACGTCGATAGTGACGAACTTTCGCTGTCCGTGCGCGTTCTTCGCTCGCGACGCACCGCGTTGCTGCTGGGGGGATCACTCACCAAGGAGCACCTCGCGCTGGCCCATCGCGTTGCTCAGGCCACCTCGTCACGCGTCGTCATGGAAACATTTCCGACCATTGTTGATCGCGGAGCGGGTGTGGCTGAGCCGGAACGACTCAACTACTTGAGTGAGTTCGCGCTCGACCAGCTAAAGGACGTCGAGACGGTCATCCTGATCGGTGCCCGCGAGCCCGTGGGCTTCTTTGCCTACCCGAATGTGGCGAGTCGACTTGTGCCCGACGCCGCCGAGATCATTGACTTGGTCGATCCGGGTGGCGACGTCGGCGCGGCCCTCGAAGCGCTTGTCGACGAACTGTCGGCCCCCGCACTCGACGCCGAGCGAGGAGACGCTCCCCTCGCCCCGACCGGTGACCTGACGGCCCAATCGTTCGCCGCGGCGGTGGCCGCCACCTTGCCCGAGGGCGTCATCGTTGCCGATGAGTCCAACACCAGTGGTGTTCACCTTGCGGGCGCCATGCGCTTCGCGTCGCCGCACCGCTGGATGACCCTCACTGGCGGCGCGATTGGCTACGGACTGCCCGTCGCCCTCGGGGCCGCCGTTGCATCAAAAGGACGAGTGCTCGCTCTCGAGTCCGACGGCTCAATGATGTATACCTTGCAGGCCCTGTGGACCATGGCGCGCGAAGGGCTCGACGTGACCGTCGTCGGGCTCTCCAATCGCAGCTACGCCATTCTCAACTTCGAACTCTCACGCGTAGGTGCGAGCGCGAGCGGATCACAAAGTGCGCGCATGCTTGATATTGACGATCCCACTCTGGACCTCGCCGGACTGGCCTCCGCCCAAGGAGTGCCGAGCGTTCGAGCGACGAGCGCCGAGGAGTTAGTC
>JBAQZL010000073.1:0-128025 GCA_049790955.1 Acidimicrobiales bacterium | reverse complement strand
ACGTAGAGCGCGTTACTCAATGCCGTATTCGGATTTCGTAGACCACTGGCGACGACTTCGTCAATGGAGGTGTCGATCGTGGCGTACTGCGCGCGCGAACTTTCGGCGACGGCGAACCAGCCAACGGTGAGAGCTACGAGAAGCGTGAGGAAAACAAACAGCAAGGTGAAGCGTGTAGCAATCCTCACTGTCTCGCGGTCGGGTTCACCAACTTAAAGCCCACTCCTCGAATCGTCGTGATGGGGGCAAAGTCGTCGTGGTGAATCTTGCGCCGTACGTACGAGATGTACGTATCGAGCACCGAGGTCTCCGAGTCGAAGTCAATGTTCCAGACGTCGCGCAAGAGCTGTTCGCGAGTGACCACGCGATCTTGATGCTCCAGCAGCACTTCAAGAAGCCGAAATTCCGTGGCCGAGAGTTCGACCTCTTCTTCGGAGAGCTTGACCACGTGCTGGTCAATGTTCATGGTGAGTGGACCACACGTGTGGACGTGGTCATCATTCTCATCGAGGCCGGTCCGGCGAAGAATCGCCGCCACGCGCAACAACAGTTCCTCAATGCTGAAGGGCTTGCGAACATAGTCGTCCGCTCCAACGCGCAGTCCCTGCTCCACGTCGTCCGACGAGTCGCGCGCCGTCAACATCAGCACGGGGGTCTTCGGATCGTGGGCCCGCAGTTTTTCCATGAACTCGAAGCCGTTCATGGTGGGCATATTGATGTCCACGATGCAGAGGTCGGCGCTGCGCCGGCGCAACTGGTCAAGACCGTCGGCGCCGTTGGTCGCGCTCTGGACCCGGTACCCGGCGCCAGTAAGGGCGTCTTGGAGTAGGTCGCGTACTCCGGGCTCGTCGTCAATCACCAAAATTGTCGTCATACTGGTTCCGCCATAGGGTGAGCGTATCCTCTCGCGGAGGGCCCGATTGGCACCAGGGGCCCATAGTTCTAAAGGTTTCGACAGTGACTTCACAGCATTTTCTGACCGCCTCAGACTAATCTGGAGACATGAAGAAGTTCGTAATTCGTGGTGTTGTGGCACTCAGTATGGTGGGCGCGCTTGGTTTGGCGACCGCCAGCGTCTCGAGTGCCGGTAAGGCGCCGCACACCGTCAGCGAGAAGACCTATCGGGCAGAACTCGCGTCATATCGCTCATCGCGACACGCCATTGAAGCGACTTTTCGCGCGGCCGTAGCGTCCGCGCAGTCCAACTACCTCGAAGCGACGGCCAGTGCCACTACGTCGGCGGAGCGCAGTGCCGCCCAGCAAGCCATGCAAACTGCCATCATTCAGGCGGCTGCCGTGCGCAGTTCCAGCCTCGTGACGCTTGGCGCGGCGCCAACGCCTCCGAACGCGTAGTTCTTCTCTACTGGTCACTTTTTGTCACCGCGACGACTTCGTCGCGACCAACATGTCCCACTCGACGTTCGGCGTGCACTCGCACTCCTGATTCAATGTGGCGAGTTCCGTCGACGATCGAGACACAGTGAAAATAGAAATGCTCCCCCGCGTCACTGGCGACCACCCCATCGCCGCGTCGGTCGTCAAATGACTCAATGACGCCGACAACTCTCACGGCTTGATGGACCCTTGGCTCAACACACTGACCATGGCCAGCGCACTAAGCGCCGACTCGCGACCTTTATTGGTTTCGTCGGGCAACGATCGTTCGAGGGCTTGCTCGACGGTGTTGGTGGTGAGCACGCCAAAGATGACCGGCACACGTGTACTCAGTTGGACGTCCTGGACGCCGCGTGCGCACTCGCCGGCCACAACCTCGTAGTGTCCCGTGTCACCGCGTATGACCGCGCCGAGCGTGATGACCGCGTCGTAGGGCCGATCCGCATCGGCGTAGGCCAGCGCGGTGAGCGGTATTTCGAAGGCGCCGGGCACCCAGGCGATCGAGATGTCGCTGCGATCAACGCCCGCTTCGTCCAGCGCCGCCAGGGCACCCTCTAAAAGTCGCGTGGTGATGGCGCCATTGAACTGGCCACAGACGAGGCCTACGCGAAGCCCTCGGCCCGCGAGGACCGGCTCAATGACCTCGCCGGCACGTTCGCCAAGACGGCGCGCGACCGCGAGGTCGAGCGCCGTGTCGTCATTCGATGTCATCGAGCCCCTCGAGGAGGTGACCCATGCGTTCGCGCTTCGTGCGAAGGTACTCAATGTTGAACGAGGTCGGGCGGCTCTCGATCGGCACGCGTTCAACGATATTGAGACCGAAGCCCTCGAGCCCGCCGCGCTTGGTGGGGTTATTGGTCAGCAGTCTCATCGACGTGACACCGAGCTCCACCAGAATCTGGGCGCCGATGCCGTACTCGCGCGAGTCAACGGGAAGACCCTGCACCAAGTTGGCGTCCACCGTGTCGTGTCCCTCTTCTTGCAAGGCGTAGGCGCGAATCTTGTGCGCGAGACCGATGCCGCGACCTTCGTGGTTTCGCAGGTACACCACAACGCCTGCGCCTTCGGCCGCCACCTTCGCCAGCGCCGTTTGCAGCTGCGGTCCGCAGTCGCAACGCAGCGAGCCCATGGCGTCACCGGTCAAACACTCCGAGTGAACACGAACCAGCAAGTTGGGCGTGTTCTCGATGTCGCCGTACACCATCGCCAAGTGCTGTTCGCCATCCAAAAGGCTCTCGAAGACGTGCGCCTGGAAAGTGCCGTACTCCGTGGGAAGTGACGCCTCGGCGACGCTCTTCACGAGCTTCTCGTTTTGGCGACGGTAACGAATGAGGTCGGCGATCGTAATGATGGGCAGGCCGTAACGTTCAGCGAATGCTTCCAACTCGGGAAGGCGGGCCATGTCGGACTTGTCCTTCGTGACCACTTCACAGAGAACGCCCGCCGGGAACTTTCCCGCGAGACGACAGAGGTCGACGGTCGCTTCGGTGTGGCCCGCTCGGCGCAGCACGCCACCGCTGCGATAACGCAGAGGAAAGATATGCCCGGGACGATTCAGGTCGTTCGCCTTGGTCTCGGGGTCAATGAGAGCCCGAACGGTGGCCGCGCGGTCGTGCGCCGAGATGCCGGTCGTGGTGCCGTGGCGAAAGTCCACCGACACCGTAAAGGCCGTACGCTGCGCTTCGGTGTTCGCGACCACCATGAGGGGCAGGTCCAGCTCGTCAGCCCGCTCGTTCTCGAGGGGCACGCAGAAGATCCCCGAGGTGTGCTCGAGATAGAAGGCCATGCTTTCGGCCGTGACGTCTTCCGCCGCCATGACGAGGTCGCCCTCGTTCTCGCGATCTTCGTCGTCGACGACCACGATCATGCCGCCATTGCGCAACTGGCTAATTGCTTCTTCGATAGTGGCCAGGGCCATTAAACCTCCACGTCAATGCGGATATCGTCACCAATTCTACGTACGTCCATTAGCCGACCTCGCTTTAAGGCTTCCATCGTAGGGGTCGAAAGGCCCTTTAATGCCGCAAGAGTGCCCGCCGCGCCAGCGAATGCCGGTGCCTGATACCAGACCACGTGATTCACGAGCCCGGCCTCGAAGAAGGCGCTGGTCGTCGTCGGACCTCCCTCGATGAGAACCTGAAGCACGTCGTGATGACCGAGTTCGTCGAGCACGAAGCCGAGGTCCCCCGAGAGCTCCAAGCACGGGCGCACCTTCGCACCCTCGGGAACTCGCCCGAGCACCACTCGCAGCGGTTCGATGACGATGTCGTCGAGACGTGCCGTCAACGAGGGATCGTCGCTGCGAACCGTGCCCGCTCCGACGACAATGGCTTGACTCTGGGCGCGCAGTACGTGCGCGTCGCGGCGAGCGTCGGGACCAGTGATCCACTGACTCGAACCGTCCGCCATGGCGACAACACCGTCGAGGGTGCTGGCAATTTTCGCCACCACGTAGGGACGCCCCGTGACGCGCTGCCAGATGTACGGTGCCAGTTGCGCGCGCACGGCGTCGCCCTCGACGCCCAGTTCCACGTCGACGCCCGACGCCTTCAACAGTTCAATCCCTTGGCCCGACACGCGCGAATCCGGATCAATCGTTGCCACGACCACGCGAGCGATCCCGGCCTCGATGATCGCTGCGGCGCACGGGCCAGTGCGGCCAACGTGGCAACACGGTTCCAGTGTCACGACCATGGTCGAGCCGCGAGCCGCGGCCCCCGCTCGACGGAGCGCCTCAATTTCGGCATGAGACTCTCCGGGGGCCTGGGTGTGCCCTTCGCCCACGATCACCCCGCGATCGTTGACCACGAGTGCCCCCACCCACGGATTCGGTGGCGCGTGCAGGCGTGCCTTGTCGCCTTCCGCCATGGCCATCAACATCAACTCCGAGGGAGAGAATTTCATGGTCGCGCCCTAGTGGCCGCGGCGCGGAGTTCGCGTGCCGCGCCGAGCGGATCGGATTTGGCGAAGATCGCTGATCCCGCGACCAACACGTTGGCGCCAGCGCGAATCGCGCGCGGTGCGGTCTCGATATCGATGCCTCCGTCGACTTCGATGTCGAGTGCGAGATCGAAGCGGTCGACTTCGTAGCGCGCAGCCTCGACCTTTTCCATAACGTCACCTATGAACGACTGCCCGCCGAAGCCAGGAAACACGGTCATCAAGAGCAGAAGGTCGATGTCGCGTAGAAAGGGTGCCACGATCTCAAAAGGCGTGTCGGGATTGGCGGCAAGCCCCACCCGCAGTCCGAGCGATCTCGCCTGTTCGATAAGTCCGAGTGTTCCACCGATCTCGACGTGCACGGTGCAGCCGTTCGCGCCGGCGCGCTGAAACGCTTCGAGGTATTTACCAGGATCGGTCATCATCAGGTGACAGTCAAAAAATCGAGAGCTGTAGTTGCGGAGCGAGGAAACGACGGGCGGACCGAGTGAGACGTTGGGCACGAAGTGTCCGTCCATGACATCGACGTGCAGCCAGTCGGTCTCGGGATCAATCTCCTCGACACTTCGCCCCAGTTCGCCAAAGTCCGCGGCCAGGATTGACGGCGCAATACGGATCTCGCCTACGGGGCCCGCGTCTATCACCGTCACGCGGCTAAGCCTAGGGCCGGCTTCAACTACGTCCACGCCCTTCGCTCTTCGGCGGGACGCAGGCCACTCCACCACGAACGCGCGTCCATGGTCTTTCCACCTTCGGGGCGTACCGAAGTCATGACGACCCCACCATCGCTCACACCCAAAACGATCTCGGCGTTCTCCTGAAATAACTCCCCCGGCGACGGCGCCACGAACGTTGGATGGGCTGCAACAACTCCAATGCGCTTTGGCCCGAAAGAGAAGTAGGCGTGTCCAAGGCGCACCGTTCGCCACGCGAGGTCGCTCGACATCGCCGGGTGAAGTCGGAACGTCTCGGCACTGAGCTTCTCGGCGTACGTGGTCTCGCCGGACTGCGGTGTCGGGTGATCCAAAAGATCTGGACTCGCGAGGACCTCGACGAGGGCACCCGCGCCCAGTACTGCGAGACGACGGGTGAGATCCTCGGCGCTGTCGTCGCCGACCGGAATCCGTCGTTCGAGATGCACCGGGCCCGTGTCGAGCGACGCCTCGAGAGAAATGATCGCCACACCCGTCTCCACGTCGCCCGCGAGAACTGCTCGTTGCACCGGCGCGGCACCGCGCCAGCGCGGAAGGAGCGAAAAGTGCACGTTCAGCATGGGGAGCTTGTGAAGGAGAGACTCGGGAATGATGGCGCCGTAGGCAACCACGACGCCGCGCTGTGCGTCGACGTCCGCGACGTCAGCGAGACGGTGGGTCACCGCGAGTCCGTGTCGTAGGGCGACCTCTTTCACGGGACTCGGCGACAGTTGACTCCCCCGCCCGCGGCGCCGATCAGGTCGAGTGACGACGAGAACCACCTCGTGGCCCGCGTCGATCACTGCTTCAAGAGTGGGAACGGCCGCCTCAGGAGTACCGAGAAAGACGAGGCGCATCTAATCACCAAGCAGTTGGTGCAGTCCGTCTTCGTCGTGCGACAGATTGAATCGGCGCTTGCGCAGAAACTTCTTCGCTTCCTTCTTCTGCTCGTCGGTGAGTCGTTCCACCAGCAGCACTCCGTCGAGGTGGTCGCACTCGTGTTGGAAGATGCGTCCCTCGTACTCATCGGTCTCAATGTCCAACTCGTTGCCGTCGAGGTCGTAGCCCTTCAGGTGCACGGCGTTCGGGCGAATGATCTCCCAACTCAACCCCGGTACCGACAGGCAGCCCTCTTCGTACATCCACTCGCCCGAGGTCTCGACAATGACCGGGTTCACAACCACGTGGGGCCCCTCTCCCTTGTCATAGACGAAGAGCCTTTTCTGCACGCCGATCTGATTGGCCGCCAGTCCAACCCCGGGGGCCTCGTGCATCGTCTCGATCATGGACTCCGCCAGGGCGGCGACTTTGGCGTCGATATTCTCGATCTCGGTGGTTGGCGTGTTCAACACGGGGTCGCCGTAGGTGCGAATGGGAAGCGTGCTCACGGGCACTAGGTTACCGTGCCGGAAATGCGTTCCTGGCCTAGAAAACGGCCACGCGGAACTTCGACGCGGGCCGTGGCGCGTCGCGCAGCGCTCTCGTCAAGGTCTCGATATCCTTCGCGCGCAACACGTAGCCACTCGGCGCGACGAGCACGTTGACGAGCTCTTGGGCGATACCTTGCACGAAGGCCTCCGCGCCGTCACCGGTCACCTCGGCGCTCGCGCCGTAGGGTGCAATGCCGAGGAGCTCGGCAGTCGCCACATCACCGTCCACGAGCGCGTCGAAACTTCCTTCTCGCAGGGCTTCCAGCACTCCGTCCTCGCCCCGGCGCGTCTGCACAATGACCAGACCACGGCCCTCTCGTCTCGAACCCACCAGTCGACCGGCCTTGCCGACTGCGTTGACGGCCGAGCGTCGTGCCGATTCACGAGGAGCCAACAGATACTGATCGAAGTCGGCGAAGATGACGACGCCCGCGCGTCGCACACGCTGCCACGTTGCTTCCGTTCCGACGATGACGCGCTCTAACTTTACGTTCGCGTCGAGCGACGCCGTGACTTCGCTGACCGGGCGTTGCAACTGCGCCGCCACGTCGCGCGCGAGGGTTGTTACCCCGGAGCGAACGCGGCGCAGGTTGGTCGAGCCGCACTGGCGACAGAATCGCGCACGCACTTCATGACTCGCCGCGCACGCCACCATGTCGCCCACTTCCTCTTCGGCCTGCAGACACTGAGCACAGCGCGCCAGCTCTCCGCATTTCGCACAGGCCAGCAATCGTCCGGTACCTAAGCGCTGAAGGATCACGACGACGGCCACCGCCTCGTCGCCTTCGAGCGCGCGATGCGCCGCGCGAACGGCGACCTCGGACAGCACTCCTTCGTGGGGATCACTCTGGCGACGATCGGCAACGTCGACGCGCGGCCAACCACTGGCGAGATCGGGGTCTCGCTGGTAGTCACCACGATCGAGCAGCGCGGGCGACGGGATCATCGACGTGCACCACAGCGGGGCGTCATCGAGGCGACATCGCTCGCGCAACATGGCGACCGCTTCCCACGTCGGCGACGCACTCGAGCGGAACGACTCGTCGTCGGCGTCGATGACGACGGCTCCTGCCACCAGAGGGACGGGAGCGAGCGCGGTGCCACGCGCGCCCACCACCACGGGCCAACCGGCGCGCACGCGCTCCCACTGCTCATCGCCCGACGCCACGGCGCACCCGCGCTGCTCGAGACGACCGCGCAGGCGCATGGCCCACGCTTCGGTCGGTACCAGTACGAGGAGAGATCCGGGTCGATCCCTCGTTGCTTCGTAGGCGCCGAGAACCAGTCCGAGCGGGTCAGTCGTCGGCGCCAGCTGCACCACGCCAGGCTCGTACGTGAAAGTCGACGTCTGAAGGAGTGGTGCCGCGGCGGGCGGCGCGGGCAACGACGTCACGACGCGTTTTGGCGACGCGGCAAGTAAGAACCGCGACCACGTTGAGTACCAGCGCTCACTGGCCCAACGCAACAAAGCGAGCTCGGAGGCTGGCGGACCGAAGCCGAGCCACTTCTTCACCGTCTTCAGATCATCACTGGCCGGCACGTCGTCCACGACCCAGCCACGCACCGAACGGTTATGAAAGTCGACGCGAACGCGATCGCCGATTCCGACCTTCGCCGTGGCGTCACCGAGTTCGTAGTCGAATGGTCGATCAACGGCGGCGACTTCGGTTATGACGCGGACCGCGCGAGGCACTACGGCAGCGACAGTTCCCGGCGCAGATCGTCGAGCCGAGGCGTCTGCTCCCACGCGAAGCCCTGGTCGGTTCGTCCGAAGTGACCGTAGGCCGCGGTGCGCTGATAGATCGGCCGACGAAGGTCGAGGTCACGAATGATGGCGGCCGGCCGCAGGTCAAAGAGCGCGTCGACGGCCTTGGCGATCTTCTGGCGATCCACTCGCTCGGTGCCAAAGGTCTCGACGAGCACTGAGACGGGGCGCGCCACGCCAATGGCGTAGGCCACTTGTACCTCGCAGCGTTCCGCCGCACCCGAGGCGACAACGTGCTTGGCCACCCAGCGTGCCGCGTAGGCGGCCGAGCGGTCAACCTTGCTCGGGTCCTTGCCGGAAAAGGCGCCGCCACCGTGACGAGCCATGCCCCCGTAGGTGTCGACGATGATCTTGCGACCGGTCAGTCCGGCGTCCGCGTGGGGTCCGCCAAGCACGAACTTGCCCGAAGGGTTCACGAACACGCGCATCGAGCTCGTGTCGAGGTCGCTCGGCAACATCGGGCGAATGACGTGTTCGAGAACGTCGCGATGAATCGTGTCGTGGTCGTAGCCGTCTTCGTGTTGCGTCGAGACGAGGACCGTGTCGATGGCGACCGGCCGTCCGTCTTCGTAGGCCACCGTTACTTGCGTTTTGCCATCGGGACGCAGGTAGGGCACTTGGCCCGAGCGACGCACTTGGCTGAGACGCATGGACAGGCGGTGCGCCAGCCAAATCGGCAGTGGCATGAAGTCGTCGTTGTCGTTACAGGCGTAGCCGAACATCATGCCCTGATCGCCCGCACCGAGCGCGTTCAGTTCATCCTCGCCACCGGATCCCGTGCGCTGCTCGAGAGCCACGTCTACGCCGCCAGCAATATCGGGGCTCTGCTTGTCGAGCGAGACGAGAACGGCACAAGTCTTGCCGTCGAAGCCCTTGGCGCCGTCGTCGTAGCCAATGTCGAGAATCGTCTTTCGAGCTATGGCCGAAATGTCGACCACAGCGCTCGTCGTGATCTCACCGGCCACGACGCAAAGACCTGTCGTCAACAGCGTTTCGCAGGCCACCCGCGCCATGGGGTCTTGGGCCAGAATGGCGTCGAGAACACCGTCCGACACCTGGTCGGCGATCTTATCGGGGTGACCTTCGGTCACCGACTCCGACGTGAAGAGGGTCCGATCGCTCATGGTGCTCCTTGGGGTAACAATGTAGCCACCCTAGCCAAGATCGACCTGGAAACCTCTTCTTTCGAGCGCTGCGAGATCCGCTCGGGATCGCGATCTCCACTCAAGAGCACGACTTCGTTGGTTTCGTGCCCGAATCCGGCGCCGGTCGCACTGACGTCATTGACGACGAGAAGATCGACTCCTTTCTTCTGCCACTTGAGCGCCGCGTTGACTTCAACATCAGTTGTTTCTGCGGCGAATCCAACGATCACCTGACCCTCGCGACGATGGGCCACCAGGTCGGCCAGGATGTCGAGCGCTGGTTCGAAATGCAAGTCCGGCGGTCCGTCTCGACGCTTCAACTTTTCATCCGACGCTTTCAACGTAAAGTCCGCCACGGCTGCCGCCATGATCACGCACTCGCTCTGCGCGCTGCGCGTCATCATCGCTTCGTGCATGTCGCTCGCACTCTCAACCCGCACGACGTCAATCGCTCGCTTCGTATCGAGACCGAGCTCACGCTCCATTGTCGTCACCAGCGTCACTCGCGCCCCGAGGCGAGCGGCAACTTCGGCCAGCGCGTAGCCCTGGCGTCCCGACGAGCGATTCGTGATGACGCGCACGGGATCGATGGCTTCGCGAGTGCCGCCCGCACTGATCAGTACCGATACTCCGCTCAACACGCCGCGATATCCCTCGACGACGCGCCCAACCAGTGCGGCGATGGTCGAAGGATCGGGGAGGCGCCCCGTCCCCTCGTCCCCACCGGCGAGGGGACCCGACTCCGGCTCGAGGACCAGCACCCCGCGACGTCGAAGTGTCGCGAGATTTTCCTGAACCGAAGGTTGCTCCCACATCTCTTCGTGCATGGCGGGACAGAGAATCACCGGCGCACGGGTCGCGAGCAGCGTCGCGGTTAAAAGGTCGTCCGCGAGGCCCATGGCGTAGCGGGCAATGAGGTGTGCCGTTGCGGGTGCGACAACCACCACGTCGGCGGTTGAGCCGAGATAGGTGTGCGGGATCGGCGTAGTCGGATCACCGTAGAGTGACGTGCGCGCGGGCTCGCTCGCGAGCGCGGAGAACGTGACCGTCCCAACGAATCGGGTGGCGTCGGGAGTCAGGATGGGGGCAACGTGATAGCCGCGCTCGCGCAACAGGCGCAGCAGTTCGACAGATTTGTATGCGGCAATGCCCCCGGCCACGCCGAGGACGATGCGGGGGGTCGACGACTTAGGCGTCGCGGAGGGCATCGGTGAAGGCGTCCAGGTCACTGTTGGCGTCCTGGCGAGCCTGCTCCAACGCTTCGGCCTGCAGACGCTCGTCTTCAAGCTCGTCGACGGTCGGGCGGTGGAACTGGAGTTTGCCTTCGTAGAGCTCTTCCATGGCGAGCGAGAGCGACTTGTTCGAGAGCGAAGTCACCTGGGGCGGAATCAGCGCGCCGTGACCTGAACCGAGGCCGTTGTAGTACTCATTGATCTCGCGAGCGCGAATAGCCGTCACCGCTACGAGGGTGAATTTCGAGTCGCCGACCTTTCCGAGCAAGTTCTCGATGGGCGGGTCGACGAGAGTGGGGCGTTCGGCCATGAAAGTCAGTCCTTTGACGAGAGATCGCGCCGTTGCCGGCGGAGTTCTTCCAGTATAGAGAGGATTTCTCCCGTTGCTCGCTCGACGTCGTCGTTCACAATCACGTGGGGCACCAGTTTGTGGGCCCTTTCGAGCTCTTCGGGGGCGCTGGCCAGGCGATCAGCGACGTGCTTCTCGTCGTCACCTCGCGCACGCAGTCTCTCTTCGAGACGTTCCATGGAGGGGGGCAAGATCAAAAAGACTTCGGCGTCGGGCCGTTGAACGCGAACCTGCTCTGCGCCCTGCACTTCGATCTCGAGGAGAAGGTCGCACCCTTCGGGGGCGGCGAGTTGCGGCGTGCCGTAGAGGTGTCCGTGAAACTCAGCCCACTCGAGAAACTGTCCCGCCTCGATCGCCTTCTCGAACGTTGCGCGATCGACGAAGCGATACTCGTCACCGGTTTCACTGGGACGAGGGTCGCGCGTCGTCCAACTTTGACTCAACCACAACTGCGTGTCGGCGCGCACGAGGCGCCTCGCCAACGTACCTTTGCCAACGCCACCCGGTCCAATAAAAACGACCAGTAGTGGCTCAGCGGACAAGAGCTCGAAACAGTTCGGCGCGTTGCTTGGGACCGAGCCCACGAATTCGACGAGTCTTCGCGATGGACGCACTCTTCATGATGCGCTCCGCTTTCACTTCGCCAATCGCCGGTAACGCGCTGATCAAGTCATACGCGCGCATCTGGGCGACGCACTCTTCGTGAGCGGCCAGTTTGAACAGCTCTTCGAGAGACAACTCCCCCGATTTCACCATTCGCTTAACCTCAGCGCGACGGCGACGATTTGCCACCGCCAAGCGTGACGCTTCGACGCGCTGTTCTTGCGACAGTGTTGGTGGAGTCGGTGTCACAAAAATCAGACTAGTCCCACGACGTCGCGGTTACTAGAGAACCCCCCACAGGTCGTCGCGCCAGCGACGCGCGGCGTCGTGCAACGGACGCCTTTCGGGACCCGCAAACAAAATGTCGCGAGAAACGCTGACCAACACGGTCGCCGAATCACAACGAGAAAACAGACGCGCCACATCGTTCGCGTCCGCTCCCTGTGCGCCCACTCCCGGCACCAGATACGGGCCTGACAATGTGTCCAGATCGAACTCCGGCGCGTCACGGGTGGCCCCTAAAACCACGCCAAATGAACCAAGTCCCACGTCACGATGGTTCAAGTTCGCCACTTCACGAAGCACCATGTCTTCGACGCGCTCGTGGTCGTCGGTGCGCGCGCGCTGCAAAACTCGCCCTTCGGGATTCGAAGTCGCCGCGAGAACAAATACGCCGCGTCCACTAATTGCGGCCGCCTCGAAAAATGGCGCGAGCGCGGCGACGCCGAGGTAGGGGCTCACGGTCATCGCGTCGACCGCGAGAGCTGAGTCGTCGCTCAGCCAGGCCTGCGCGTACGCCTCGTTGGTCAGGGAGAAGTCGCCCCGCTTGGCGTCGGCGATGACCAGCACGTCGGCGTCGCGCGCTTCGGCCACGAGCTTCTCCAACACGCGAAAGCCACCCGATCCGAAGCGCTCGAAGAACGCAACTTGGGGCTTGATCGCGGACGCAATTCCCGTTGCGGCCTCCAGAACGGTCATCGCGAAGAATTCGAGAGACTCGGTGGTGTCAGGACGATCCCATCGTGCCAGGAGCTCACGACTGGGATCGATTCCCACGCAGAGTGGTCCAAGTTCACGAATGCGATCGTGCAGTCGTACGCCAAACGTCTCAGCCATGGGCTGCTCCAATCACTTCATCGATCTCTGCGACGCCGTGCGCGTCGAGCCACTCAGCCAACTCGCGTTGAACGGCCCACGGCGCGCGAGGATGTGCGAACGTCGCGGTTCCTACCTCGACGGCGTTCGCGCCGGCCATCAACATCGCTACCGCGTCCTCGCCGCAACTCACGCCACCGACTCCGACAATGGGCACGTCGGGAAAGGCCGCACGACATTCGAAGACGGCGCGCAGCGCTACCGGCAATATTCCCGCGCCGCTGACTCCCCCGCCCACGTTGCCGAGAGTGGGACGCCGCGCTTCAATGTCAATGACGAGGCCGAGCACCGTGTTCACCAAGACGAGCGCCTCGGCTCCTGCGTCGAGGGCCGCCGCGGCTACCTCGAGCAGTAACGGAGTGTTCGGACTGAGCTTCGCCCACAGCGGCAGGCCCGCGGCCTTTGCCGCAGCGACAATGTCAGCGGTGGCGCTCGGCGAGTGCGCGAAGATCTCGCGGCGGCTCTCCAAGTTCGGACAGCTCGCGTTCACTTCGAGGGCGACGACGTCGGCGCCGTGCATGGCCTGGGCGGCCTCGGCGAACTCCTCGGTCGTGCGACCCCAAATCGAGCCGACGACCGTCGCATGGCGCCGCTGCAATGCTGGGAGATACGTGGCGCGCCACGCGGCGACGCCCGGTCCGGCGAGACCCACCGCATTCACCATGTGTGCGCCCGACGTCGCGAGTCGCGGCGGAGGATTCCCCTCGAATGGAAATATCGCCAGAGACTTCGTCACGACCGCGCCGAGTTCACTGAGGTCGCCGTAGTCCGCGAGCTCGTCGCCGTGGCCCGCGGTACCCGACGCGGTGAAGACCGGTGTCGTGAAGGTCACTGCGCCCACTCGAGTCGTGAGAGCCGTCATTCGTGGAGTGACTGGAGCGAGCGCACGCGCCAACCCTTCTCGCGGGTGTCGGCGATTCCCTTGGCGGCGGCAAATCCCGCGCTCATCGTGGTCACGCACGCGACGGCGTGCGCCACACAGGCTCGACGAATCTCCGCTCCGTCGGATCGCGCACTCGAACCCGACGGCGTGTTCACCACCATTTGGACTTCACCCGTGGCGATCAGCTTCACGGCGTCCACACCGAGGTCACCGAGACCGATCTTGCCCACCAGCGTGTGCACGTTCACGCCGTTCGAACGTAAATAACCGGCCGTGCCGACGGTCGCTGCCAGACGAAAACCGAGTTCGCTCAAGAGACGTGCCAACTCGAGTCCGGCCACTTTGTCGCGATCGGCGAGCGAAAGAAACACTTGACCGGTGTCGGGTAGTCGGGTGCCCGCGGCCAGTTGCGACTTGGCGAAGGCGATGCCGAAGCTCTCGCCAATTCCCATGACCTCGCCGGTGGAGCGCATCTCGGGACCGAGCAACGTGTCCACACCCGGAAAACGGCTGAACGGCAGGACGGCCTCTTTGACACTCACGTAGCTCGGCTGAGGCGTTGATGCCGGAACGACGCCCTCGTCGCGCAGTCGCGCGAGCGAGTGGCCCATCATGACGCGCACCGCCACCTGCGCGAGCGAAACCCCAGTCGCTTTGGCGACGAAGGGCACCGTGCGGCTGGCGCGAGGGTTCGCTTCCAGAACAAAGACCTCACCGTCCTTGACGGCGTACTGGACGTTGATGAGCCCCACCACCTCCAGGGCGTCGGCGATCTTCTTGGTGCTCGCGTGCAGGGTGGCGAGGACCCCGTCGCTCAGCGTCTGGGGAGGGAGAGCGCACGCGGAGTCGCCGGAGTGCACGCCGGCTTCCTCGACGTGTTCCATGATGCCAGCGACGAAGATATCCCCAGCGTCGTCGCGAACCGCGTCGACGTCGACTTCAATCGCGTCTTCGAGAAAACTGTCGAGGAGGATGGGTCGACTCTGCGAGACGCCTCCCTCGCGGGCCAAGGATCCATGCACACTGGTGAGGTCTTGCATCACTCGCGTCAAGGACGCGTCGTCGTACACGATCTCCATCGCCCGACCGCCCAGCACGTAGCTCGGACGTACGAGGACGGGATAGCCCACCCGCTTTGCGATGGCGCGAGCCTCGCCGAGGGTGAGCGCCACGTCGCCCGGAGGTTGACGCAGTCCGAGGGACTGACAGATGGCCGACCAACGCTGGCGATCCTCGGCCGCGTCGATCGAGCGCACGGGAGTGCCGAGTACCAGATCGGGGTCGAGCGAGTGCGACAGCTTGAGCGGTGTCTGACCACCGAGTGCGACGATCACGCCGACCACCCGTGCTCCGTCGACGCAGGCCGCCTGCTCGGCGGCGATCACTTCGGCCACGTCTTCGGGAGTCAACGGCTCGAAGTACAGCCGGTCCGACGTGGAGTAGTCCGTCGAGACGGTTTCGGGATTGCAGTTCACCATGACTGTCTCGTAGTCCATCGCGCGCAGCGCGATCGACGCGTGAACGCAGCAGTAGTCGAACTCGATCCCTTGACCGATGCGGTTCGGCCCCGATCCGAGGATGATGACCCGGTCACGCGATGACGTCACCACTTCGCTGTCGTCTTCGTAGGTGCTGTAGTGATACGGCGTGGTGGCTTCGAACTCTGCGGCGCAGGTGTCGACCGTCTTGAAGGTCGTCACCACACCCTTCGCGCGGCGCCAGAGAGCAACTTCATTGGAATCGCTTCCGCTCAGCTGAGCGATCTGCACATCGGAGAATCCCCACTGCTTATAGCGCCGCCACGTGCGAGCGTCGAACTGCTCGGGATCGAGATGCGTCAGTTCAGTCTCTCGCTCCACGATGCCCGCGAGTTGGTGAATGAACCACGGATCGATGCCGGTGCGCGCCGCGATCTCTTCGATCGATGCTCCGCGACGTAGGACCTCGTGCAATGCGAACAGGCGCTCGGGTGTTGCGATGATGCACCGTTCCCAGAGAGTGTCATCGTCCCAATCCTCAAACTCGCTCTGATCGGAGAGGGCGAATCCTTCACGACCTTGCTCGAGGGAACGCACCGCCTTTTGCAGCGATTCGGCGAATGTGCGCCCAATGGCCATCACCTCACCGACCGACTGCATGCGCGTGCCGAGGCGCGGCGACGAACCGGGAAGCTTTTCGAAGGCCCAGCGCGGAATCTTGGTCACCACGTAGTCAATGACCGGTTCGAAACTCGCCGGCGTCACCCGGGTGATGTCGTTGTCAATTTCATTGAGCGTGTAACCAACGGCCAGGCGCGCCGCGATCTTGGCGATCGGAAAGCCGGTCGCCTTAGACGCCAAGGCGCTTGAACGTGAGACTCGAGGGTTCATCTCGATCACCAGACGCTTGCCGGTTGCGGGATTGACGGCGAACTGAACGTTCGATCCCCCGGTCTCGACGCCAACGCGACGCAGCACACGAAACGCGTCGTCGCGCATCTCCTGGTACTCGACGTCCGAGAGGGTCTGCTGAGGCGCCACGGTGATGGAGTCGCCCGTGTGGACTCCCATGGGGTCGAAGTTCTCGATGCTGCAGATGACCACGCAGTTGTCGGCCACGTCGCGCATGACTTCGAGCTCGTACTCTTTCCATCCGGCGATCGACTTCTCCACGAGGATCTCGGTGATCGGCGAGGCGGCGAGCCCTTCGCCCGCGAGGCGCAAGAACTCGTCATCGCCGTGAGCGATACCCGTGCCGGCGCCACCCAAGATGAAGCTGGGTCGAATGATGATGGGCCACCCGATCTCGTGCGCGATACGTAGCGCCCCTTCGACGTCGTGCGCGAAACCTGACTCGGGGACCGCGAGACCGATCTCGGACATGGCCTTTTTGAACAGCTCGCGGTCTTCGGCCGTATCAATCGCTTCGGGGCGAGCCCCGATGACTTCGACGCCGAGGCGATCGAGGTCGCCGCGACGCACGAGCTCCATCGTCAAGTTGAGAGCGGTCTGACCGCCGAGTGTGGGCAACAGAGCGTCGGGCCGCTCGCGTTCAATGATGTCCACCAGGACATCCGCGTCCAAAGGTTCGATGTACGTGGCGTCGGCCGTCGCCGGGTCGGTCATGATGGTCGCCGGGTTGGAGTTCACGAGCACGACCCGGTATCCCTCCGCGCGCAGCACCTGACAGGCCTGAGTGCCCGAGTAGTCGAACTCGCAGGCCTGACCGATCACGATCGGCCCCGAGCCAATGACCAGGATGGTCGAGAGATCGTTACGCCTCGGCATCAGCGAGACTCCAGAGTGTTGGTGCGCAGCAGCGCCTCAAAGCGATCAAAGAGATACCGGGCGTCGTGGGGACCCGGACCTGCTTCTGGGTGATACTGAACGGAGAAGCAGCGCTCGTCCGCGCAACTGATGCCCTCGATGACGCCGTCATTCAGATTCACGTGGCTCACGATCCCGCGCTCAAGTGACTCGGGAACGACCGCGTAGTTGTGATTCTGGGCAGTGATCTCTATGCGACCGGTCGCGAGGTCCTGAACGGGGTGATTGCTGCCGTGATGTCCGAAGGGCAGTTTGAAGGTCCGTCCCCCCAGGGCGTCAGCCAGGAGCTGGTGACCGAGACAGATGCCAAAGATCGGCGTCGTACCCAACAGATCTGCCAGCACCGAGACCTGCGCACCGAGAGCGGCCGGGTCGCCGGGACCGTTCGACAGGAAGATGCCATCGGGATGAAGTTCGCGAACTTCGTCGACGCCAGTCGAGGCCGGGACGACGGTCAGTCGGAATCGCTCGGCGAGCTGATTCACCATGGTGGCTTTGATGCCGTAGTCGAACGCGACTACGTGTAGGTCTCCCTCGCCGCGCTCGTAGGGCTCGGGGGTAGAAACGTCGTGCACGAAATCGCAACCGTCCGTTCCCGTCGCTGAGATTGCCGCTGTCGCCACGTCGGTCCCGTGACCAAAGGCACCCGGTAAGGCGCCGTTCGCTCGCAAGTGGCGAGTGAGGCGCCGCGTGTCGACTCCGACAATGGTCGGTATCTCGTGTCGGACAAGGAACGCTTCGAGTGACTCGCGCGAGCGCCAGTTCGACGGCAACTCACTGAGGTCGCGTACGACGACACCGCGGCACCACGGTCGCGTGGCTTCGTCGTCGAGGGGCGTCACGCCGTAGTTTCCGATATGGGGGTAGGTGAACGTCACGATCTGACCGGCGTAGCTCGGGTCTGTGATGACCTCTTGATAGCCGCTCGTCGAGGTGTTGAAGACAAACTCACCGGTCGTGACTCCGAGCGGCGGCAGATAGCCCGCGGCGTAGCCTTCAAAGGTCGTGCCGTCGGCGAGCACGAGCCATGCGTCGCGGCGCGTCACGCGAGAGTCCCGTCGTTGACGACCAGAGCGCCGCGCACTACGAGTGTTCGCACGCGACCGCGCATCTCACGCTGGTCGTAGGGGGTATTGGTCGCGCGACTCGCGAGTGCAGCGCGATCGACGCGCCAGCGAGCTGAGGGATCAAAGACGACCACGTTGGCGTCTTCACCGGGCCGCAGGGCGCCACCATGACCACTGTGACCAGGATATTCATCCTCGTGTCGAAGCTGCGCGATACGAGCCGGGTTACGGCTCATCACCGAAAAGAATGTCTGCGCACTGGGATCATCGCCGAGAGCTTCGTAGGCGAGCGATGCCGCATGCTCAAGGTTCAACATGCCCGCGGGCGCCTCGTCAAAGGGAAGATCCTTCAGCTCACTGGCGTGGGGTGCGTGATCGGTCGCTACGGCGTCCACGTCGCCCGCCGCGAGTGCCGTGCGAAGTCCCGCGACCTCGTCGCGTGCGCGTAGCGGGGGGTGAACTTTGAAGAGTGGATCGTATGACTCCAGAGAGCCTTCGTCGAGAGTCAAGTGATGAGGCGTCACCTCGCAGGTCACGGGCAAACCTTCTCGTCGTGCCGCCGACACCAGCGCCACTGATCGTCGGGTGGACAAGTGCATGAAGTGCAGCGGGCAGCCCGTCAGTCGAACGAGCTCGATGTCGCGCATCACCATCAGTTCTTCGGCGAGGGCCGGACGCCCCACGAGGCCGAGACGGCTGCTCAAAGCTCCTTCGTTCATGACGCCACCGGCGGCGAGCTGTTCATCTTCGCAGTGCTGAGCGAGTCGAACCCCGAGAGACTTGGCGTAGGTCAGAGCGCGGCGCATGATCGCGGGATTCTGCACGCCGGTTCCGTCGTCGGTAAAGAGACGTACGCCGAGGGCCGCCATCTCGGCCATCGGGGCGAGATTCTCTCCGAGGCGTCCTTGGGTGATGGCTCCGGCGACGGCGATGTCGAGAGGCGTGGCCGCGCCGCGCGCCACAACGTAGGCGATCAGTGCCGGCGTGTCGAGGGCCGGCTCGGTGTTGGGCATCGCGACCAGTGCACCGTATCCCCCGAGAGCACCAGCGCGAGCGCCCGACTCGATGGTCTCCGCCTCTTCTCGACCCGGTTCACGCAGATGCGTATGCAAGTCGACGAAACTCGGGCCCACCCAGCAGCCTTCGCCGTCGATCACCGTGGCACCGGCCGGCACGTCGAGGGCGACGCCCACGTCCAGGATGCGTCCCTCGTCGATGAGAACATCGCCGATCTCGTTCGCACTCTCTCCGATAATGAGTCCGCCGCGCAAGATAATCGTCACGATCTCGCCTCTTTCGCTCCGGCCACGCTCAGATACAACACGGCCATGCGCACCGGCACGCCGTTGGTGACTTGGCGATCGATGACCGCTGACGGCAAGTCCGCCACACTCGAATCGATCTCGACGCCGCGATTGATCGGTCCCGGATGCATGATGATCGTCTCTGGCCGTAGGGACCGCGCGCGCTCAATCGTGAGACCGTAGGTCGTTGTGAATTCGCGCAGCGTCGGCACGAACGATCCCGACCCCCGCTCCACCTGCAGACGCAACAGACCCACCACATCAGCCCACTCGAGGGCTTCGTCGAAGTTGGTCGCCACCGTCACGGGCCATGACGCCACGTCGTCGGGCAGCAACGTGCCCGGTGCGGCCACGCGAACTTCCGCTCCCAAGGTCACGTAGGCGTTGACGTCACTACGAGCGACGCGACTGTGGCGAAGGTCGCCCACGATCAGAATGCGAAGTCCGGCGAAGAGCTCCGCTCCCGATTCCGGTCCGGTCGTTTCACAGCGTTCAGCCAATATCTGTCGAATTGTGAAAGCGTCGAGCAGACCCTGGGTCGGGTGCTGATGCTGACCATCGCCGCCATTGATGACCCGAACGTGGGGCACGTACCGACTAACTTGCAGGGCCGCGCCGCTGGACTGGTGACGCATGACGACGGCGTCAATCCCGAGTGCGTCGATGGTGGAGATAGTGTCGCGCAGCGACTCCCCCTTCTTGACGCTGCTGGAGGCGATGGCCAGAGAAAGTACGTCTGCGCTCAAGCGCTTCGCCGCAGTCTCGAAACTTAAACGCGTGCGGGTCGACTCCTCGAAGAACAACGACGCCACGACGCGGCCCTTCAACGCTGGCACCTTCTTGATGGTGCGCCGGTTGACTTCGACAAAGGATTCGGCGATGTCGAGGATCTCCACGACCGCCTCGCGCGATAGATCCTCGAGCGTGAGCAGGCTCTCGCCACGAAGAGTCTCCATCACGACCTCGTTCCGATCCACACGCCCTCAAGGGTGGCCTTTATGTCCTCGCCCAGCGACGTCGGGAGATTTTTCCCAACGTAGTCGGGTCGGATCGGAAGCTCCCGATGCCCGCGATCGACCATGACCGCCAGCTGAACTGAGCTGGGCCGGCCCCAGTCGGTGAGCGCGTTGAGAGCCGCGCGAATAGTGCGGCCAGTAAAGAGAACGTCATCAACGAGGACGACTGTGCGATCCGTGAGGTCGTGATCGATGATCGTTCGCGAGGAGCGAGGCACGGGATTCATGGAGAGATCATCGCGGTAGAACGACACGTCGAGCAGCCCGAGCGGCGGAACGTTTCCCGCGACGTTCCCGAGAAGAGTGACGAGGCGTTGAGCGAAGGGTTCCCCACCGGTTTGAAGACCAATCAGCGACACCGTTCCGAGATCGCGGTTGCGCTCCACGATCTCGTGAGCCATCCGCGTCAGGGCGCGCGCGACGTCGTCCTCAGAAAGGAGTTGGCTCTTCGCTACGAACCCGAGACCGCGCGAGGGCCCGATGCGTTCGTCGTCGTTCGTCATTACTCTCCTGTCGTACGAGCCTCGCAGGACTCGTTTCACGACAGTCCCCCGGGCACGCCCGAGGAGCTGCTGTCTTAGTGGACGGTGTTAATAGTAGTCGTAATCAGCGTCGTGACAATGGCCGAGATGGCCACCCAGACCCAGAAGTAACGAACCAGTCGAACCTGATACCACCTGTCTCCGCTGATCACGCCGCGAGCGGAGCGAATCGCGAGACCGAGACCGAGGAAGGCGAGAAGTATGAGGTGACCGAGCGTCGAGCCGATAATGGCCATCATGGCCGAGTCGTACGTGGTGTACGACATCGTGATGGAGTCATTGGCCGGAACGAAGATCTGTGGGATGTCCTTCAACTGGATCGCGCAGACAACCACACCAGCCAAAGTCAGAACCATCGCTACTATCGCGACTGGTGAGAAGGCCTTGGCGTTCTTCGTCGCTCGCAAACCCTTTTCACCGAACCACAGCACCGCCGCGCTAACAACAGTGAGGGCCGCCGTCAGCCACTGCAGACCGGCCGACAATGTGCCGACGTATACGTTCGTGGGGTTCTTAAGAGTACCGGCGTTCAGCAAGTTTTCCCACTCTTGGTAGGTGTGCAGGTGACCGGGATATCCCAACATCGTCATCCAGTGATTGCCGGTGTCTACGCCACGCAAATAGAGGTACGTAAACAGCAGCGCCGCCACGGTGATGACGTCGGCGCCGATGAACAACCACACGCCTAGGCGTTGGCGTCCGTCGACCTTTTCCGGATCTTCGTGATGGCCCGGCGTACCCCCGTGCATCTCGCTTACGGGTTCGATGTCGGCGATGCTCATTGACTCACCAGGTCCTCTCCGAAGTGGTAGGGGTCTTGCGTAACTACGGGCTCTTCCAGGAAGTTCTCAAGCGGCACCGGGGTCGGCACTTGCCACTCAAGGGAGTTGGCGTGCCACGGGTTTGGTCCGGACGGTTCGCCCTTACGCCACGACGTGATGATGGCGCCCAAGAGAATGAGCATTCCCGACATGATGATGTAGGCGCCAATGGTTGAGATGAAGTTCGTGTGCGTGAAGGCGTAGCTGTACGACGCGTCGCGTCGCGGCATGCCTTTTAGTCCTGAAAGGACCATGTCGCCAAAGGTGATCTGGACACCAATGAATACCAGCCAGAAGGCGTAGCGACCCAATTTCTCATCGAGGAATCGGCCAGTGACTTTCGGGAACCAGTACGCCAGGGCCGCAATCGCACCAAAGAGCACCGATCCGACGAAGATGTAATGGAAGTGAGCCGTAACGAACATCGTGCCGTGCAATTGCTCGTCGAGAGGTACGTCCGACAAGTAGATACCCGTGACACCACCAACGATGAAGTTGAAGATGAAGCCAAACATAAACAACGTCGGTAACTTCATCCAGACATTGCCGCGCCACAGCGTGCCGACGAGCACCAGGAAGAAGATCCCGGTCGGAATGGAGATCAGTTCCGTCGTCACCATGAAGGGGCCGCCGAGTGTTGGTGCCCAACCTGACGTGAACATGTGGTGAGCCCACACCAGTGCAGAAAGACCTGAAAGAGCGACCATGGCGCCAACGGCGGTTTTGTAACTAAAGAGCGGCTTTCGCGCCATGACTGTCGAGATCTCAAAGAGCGCAGCGACGGCCGGGATCAAGATGACATAGACCTCAGGATGTCCCATGAGCCAGAAGAGATTGGCCTGCAGCCAACTGGTTCCACCGCCCGAGGCGACGTAGAAGCTGGTCGACGCCGTGCGGTCAAGGATCTGGTTGAGTTCGGCGACAAAGAAGAATGGAAACGCGTATAGCGCGAGAGCTGCGGTGATCACGGTACCCCATACGAATATGGGCAGCCGGTCGAGGGTCATCCCCTTTGTTCGCAGGGTTATAACAGTGGTGATCAAGTTAATACTCGCGACAGTCGTTGACACGGTAAAGACCACAATGGCCATCGCGAAGAAGTCCATCCCGACTCCCGCTTGGTCAGCGATTGTGCCCATAACCACCCAGCCAACGGGCAGACCACCGACCGCCAAGACCGTGACAAGCAAGACGGCCGCGCTTACAAGCGTCCAAAGGCTCAGCGCGTTCAGTCGCGGGAAGGCCATGTCGCGCGCGCCGATCATGATGGGCATCACGAAGTTGCCCCACGGTCCGGCAACCGCCACGATAAGGGCGAGGATCATCACCATGCCGTGGATGGCAATGAAGCTGTTATAGACCTGCTGGTTGACAAAGTGGGTGCCGGGTGTGATGAGTTCGGTGCGAATCGCCATGGCGAGAATGCCACCCACGCCAAGAAGCGACATCGTGACGATGATGTACTGAATACCCACGACCTTGTGGTCAGTCGTGTACTTCCAGTATCGGGCGCGGCCCACCTGATAGCCCGCGTAATAGAGGTCGTCGTCGCGAGAGTTGTCGTTGCCTAGCACCCAACGGAATGGCGCATTAAACGCCCCAATACCGATCCAGAAGCCGATCATCCAGCCAGCAGCGGTCATGATTGCTACCTGGTCGGAAAAGTTGTCACTTCCATCCCAGAAGAGCTTGCGCGCAATAAACCATCCGACCCACCCGAGGATGGCGCCGGCAATGATCGCCGTCCCGAAGTTCTGGTGACGTGCGAGTCCCCCGCCGCGAGGTTCCGCTGACGTTTCGGTGTGCTCAAGAGTTGTGGTCATGATGCCTCCTACGCTCGCGCTGGCTGGCTGGCGAGCCACGCTGAGAATTGTGACGGGGTTACGACGTGGCCAATCGCGTCCATGAACGCGTGGTTGAGACCGCAGAACTGTTCACATCGCACTTCGATGGTGCCGAGTTTGTCGGGAGTCGTATGGATGGTTGTAATGACACCGGGGTTGGCATCGACCTGAACGCCGAAGTTCACGACCCAGAAACCATGGGTGACGTCTTCAGAGGTCACGCGAAACTCAACTTCGCGATTGTCGGGTACGTACAGCTCGTTCGACACGACGTGGGTCCCGGGGTAGGCGAACGTCCACACCCACTGCTGGCCCGTGACATCAACGACCAGCGGGTTGCCCGAACTGGAGTTCTCTGCCGCCAATGCACCTAGGCCCCAGACCAGAACGAACACCGTCAGCACAGCCGACGTCGTTAACCAGGTCACGAGCAACTTCGTGTTTTCGCGAATCTGCTCAGCCGCGGGCGGGACGCCCTCGCCGCGGTAGCGATTGTGGCGAATGATGTGCAGTGTTGCCGCATACACGCCCGAGGCCACCGGCGCCGCCAGGACACTGAAAAGAATCATGGTCGTCACCGACAGATTCCCGTCGTTGCTCATCATGTGGGGCATGTAGCGATGGGGTAGCCAGATCGACAGCACCACACCGACCACGGTCAAAATGAACCAAGACCAATAGAACGTTCTCAGCGATTGCTTACCTGCAGAAGTAGCCACAAAGTCTCCTTATTGAACCGTGAACGTGCCGGACATGTAGCCGTAGCTACTCATGGCTTCGCCGAATCCCTGACCCTCACGACTGCCGCCGCAGGGGAATTCGCAGTTGAACTCGTACACCGTCGGGCCGCCGGTCGTGAATGAGAACTTCACGACAACAGGCTTCGGGTACGCACCGACGCCTAACTTCACGGGGAACTTGCTGCCGTGGTTGTAGGGAAGTGGCACCGAGACGAAGAGGGTCTTACCGTTTCCGGGAATCCCGCGAATGGTGAAGGTGTGGCCGATGTCGTTCGCGCCAACTTTCGTCGTCCGTACGCCATTGACGGTGTCAGCGCCACCGTTCACGCCGATGACGTTGTCAAAGAATGGGTTGTTCGCCGCACCACCAGTGTCGTATTGGTCAATGGTGACGTCAACCGTGGTGTGCGCCGGGACCACGACGTTGTCGTTCGAGTAGGTCACCCAGTCAGGGTGCGGTCCGCCGTTGGCGCCGTGCACACCCTCGAGCGAATCGGGAAAGGTGCTGAGCGTGACACTGCAGGTGTGAGCCTGCGTGGTGCTTTCTACACACTTGAGCGGTGTTTGGTGGGGCGTGGCCGTCGCTAACGCGAAGCCCGCGAGCGCCAGTGCGCCACCGCCGAGCAACACTGATGCCAGTGCCACCCCAAGAGTCTTGGAGCGAGCCATTCGATCTCCTTTGACGCGTTCTCATCGGGTCGTGATTAATTTCACTCCCCCGTTCGCCAGTACTCACCGTACTGTAAGAGAGCAGTAATTTGGGGCTAAAGTCACCTGAAGTGGCCGGTGAACCTAAGAACATTTTCAGGATCCATCTGGGTCTCTTTCTCGCGGAGCTGATGTGCATTCCAGCCTTCGCCTTCGAGATGTACCGAGCGCTCTCGGGCAATATGCTCTCGTGGGCCTACGTCGTGGAGTGGCCGGCGCTTGGCATCTACGCCATCTATATGTGGAAGAAGATGCTGCGCGAAGAGCGTGGACAAGTGAAGGTCAAGCGCTCCAAGGGTCCCGAAGACGACACGCGACTTGAGCAGTGGAACGCCTACCTGGCGTCCATCCACCAGTCCGATCAGCCCGTCACACCCGATAATCGCGAGGTCTGACGCTCCAGCGCGGCAAAGAGCGAGCCTTCTCTCTTTACGATCCGATAAAGAACGAGAATTAAGCACGGTACCGCCCAGCCGTCCCCGCAGATCCATAGAATTCCCGCGGCGAGGCGCTGCTGGCTAAAGGCCACGCTCGCCGAGCGAGCCATGCCAGGCATGGCCGCCATACCCGGATGCATGACCATCACGCTGTACCACGACGCCTTCGTGAAGATTGCCATAGACATTGCGAGCATCAACATCTCGAACAGCGTGACGAGCAGCGCAAAGAGCTGATAGCGAAGACGCACCCGATTGACTCGCGGCGGCGACGACACGATGAAGTGAAAAAAGAACAGACCACTCAAGAGAAATGCTGGCTCGACAACCCACTGCATCATCCAGGTACGCGCCATCATGAAGTCGAAGATCCTCGGCGTGTGCGAGGCGACCATGACGACGTTCAGGACAATCGTCGCAGTAATAGGATTAAACAGCCACTTCGGCGCGTGCCACCTCCGTCGTAGGTACCACCACGACAGCATTTGCCGTCGTGAGTCTGGCTGCAGAATCCACCACATCGAGCGCAGCGCCGCCGACCACACAAGTCCGATGGGGACCAAAAACATGACCAGAATGTGCGCGATCATATGGTCGGGCAGACTGACCATTCCCTCCGCGGCAAACGGCGACGACGTGGCGAACCACAGGAGCGCCCAACTCAACAGAGCGACGCCGAACTGGCACTTGACGCGCAGCGGCGTTGTCTTTCGCCGCGAGTAGGCCACGATTGACGCGACAGCCCCGAGGACGGCGACGACGCCCAGGGGTGACATGGCTAGTGGAGTCCGGCTTGGTGCAACAAGCTCAGCAGTTCGCTCTCACTCGACTCCTGGCCCGCGGAGCTCGCCAACGGGTCGTCGGGAATAATCCAGCGCAACCGACCCGACGGCTTGATGATGAACATGTAGTCGGAGTGGATGCTCATGATGTCTCCCGGCTCGTTCGACACACTGATCCCGTAATGCTTCCATACGGCCTTCGTTTTTCCCAGCGTACCCGTCACGAAATAGAAGTTCGGAACCGACGAGAGATCGTGGATCTTGATGAAGTGTCGCACGTTGGCCAGCGTTTGATGCAGCGGGTTGGCCGCCACTGCCACGATGTCAATCGGCGCCGAGGCGGGCAACTGGGCGCGAACTTGGCGAAGCTGAGCCGCGAGCAAGGGGCAGTCGGTCCAACACACCGGGTCGAGGAAGGTAAGCAGGATGTAACTCCCCTTGTGTTCTCCAAGACTGTACGGCTTATCGAACTGATCGGTCAGGGTGAATTTCGGTGCCACCGTGTTCGCCGTACCGGCAATGCCGTTTTGCGCGACGTAAAGAGTGGGCTCCGCGGCCGACACCGACGCGATGCCCATCGACACGACGGAAAAGAGGATCATGCCCGTCGCGAAGGCCGCCACGACAGCCCCCGAACTAGATCGGAACTCTTCGGGAAGGTGACGTACCAGTGGTGGCGCGCTTCGCCACGCGGGCCGCGCACACCAGACCAACAACGCGAGCGGGATCATCGAATTGATGTCCGTGCCGACTCCGCCGTAGATCGCGATGTCCTCGCCCACGACCCACACGATCACCGCGCCGACCGCCAAGGTGACAATGGGCCAGTTGATCTGGTGAGTACTGGCGTACCACAGGCCACCAGCGCACGCGACAAGCCACAAAATCACAATGACGTTGAATCCCCCACCGAGTGTCCCCGCGAGATCGCCAACGTGACGAACAATCCACGCGAGCGCGTGCGGCTGGGCCGTTTCGGTCATCGATCGTGACATTGCGGTCAGGGCGTTCTTGTTGCCGCCGTGCCAAAATTCCGCCGACGGTAGACACTGCAACACTGCGCCAACAAAGAGAATCAGTGCGACCAAACGCAATGTCCAGCGCGAAAAGTGGTCCGCAAAGTATCCCGGAGGCAGGAGAATCCATACCGCCGCCACAAAGTAAAAGAACGTGGCGCCGGGCCAGCCGAAGAGTATCGAAGCGCCTGACGCGAAGGCCCCGCCTGCTCCATTACCGATTAACCAAATCAGGCCCGCCCAACCCGCGGCCACGGCGGCGGCGCAGCGTCCGATGGTGGCGTTTGAGGTGATCAGTGCGAGTCCGATACCGACCTGAATCCAAGCCGTGCCCGTCGCGAGATCGATGGGATGGGCGTTCCACAGATTGATGGCGTGCAGCATTAGAGGATGGAGCCAACTGGGCGCACCCGACACTGTCGGACGCACGACGCTGCTCGCGAGCCCGAGTGGCATGGACGGCTGAAACTGCAAGATGCCGTCAAAGACCCAGATGATCCCGAAACCTATTCTGAGGATCGTTCGAGCACGGGGCTCGTTAAGTCCGGCCTTAGAAAGATTGAATGTGTTCAGTCGGCGCAGGAACGTCACGCCGAGCAACAACACGAGGGCAATGCCGATGATCCAGTAGATGCTCGTGACGTAGAGATGGTGTCGAAAGATTGAGACAACGATCGGACTGGTCAACGAAACGTTGTTCTGACCCATTCCTGGCATTCAACGCTCCAATATCTAGTCGAGAAGCCTCTGGGCGACCGACGACAGCACCCCGTTCACGAAAGATGAGGAGCCATCGGTGGAAAAGACTTTCGCCATCTCCACGGCTTCGTCCAGAATAACCGCGACCGGTGGCGCATTTTCCATCAGCATCTCGCCAATCGCGAGCGTCATGATGAGTCGATCGACGAGAGCGATTCGCTCGAGCGGCCAGTCGATCGAGAGCTCGCTCATGAGTTCGTTCGCTCGACTTTGATGCTCTGCCGCGGACGTCAGCAACGCCACAACGTAGGCATCGGGTCGTGTGCTCAACTCCGTCAAAATGATCGCGACGGGTCGCTCCTTGATCGTTGACTCGTAGAGGATTTCCAGCGCTCGTTCGCGTGCGCGGTGTCGATTTTGACCGAGTTCGCTCACCCTACGCTCGGGTCATGTACTCACCGGTGCGCGTGTCGACCTTGATGGCCTCGCCCGGACCGACGAAGAGCGGGACCTGAACGACGAAGCCCGTCTGCAAGGTCGCAGATTTGCGCGCCCCGGAGACTCGGTCACCCTGAAGGCCCGGCTCCGTATCGGTGATCGTCAGCTCCACTGAGGCCGGAAGTTCCACACCGATGATCTCATCGTCGTACGAGATCAACATGGCCTTACCGGTCTCTACGAGAAAGTTTGTCGCCTCGCCGAGGTTCTTCGAGGAAACGGAAACTTGATCGAAGTTGCTCTGGTCCATGAAGATATAGTCGTCGCCGTCGCGATACAAGTACTGCGTATCGCGCTTGTCGATGATGGCCTGCTCCAGGCGCTCATCGCTGCGGTAGGTGCGTTCGATAACGGCGCCGGTGCGGGCGTTGCGCAACTTGGTGCGAACGAAGGCGCCCCCCTTACCGGGCTTGACGTGCTGGAACTCAAGGACCGTGAAGAGTCCTTCGTCGATCTTGAGCGTGATGCCATTTCGTAAATCAGAAGTAGAGATTGCGGCCATGGGCCTCGATGCCTTTCGCGAAGAGTGCGTTGCCCATTCTAGTTATCGCCCGCGGGGCGCCGAACTAGTTGGATTCGAGAAGATGAGACAGCGCGTCAAATGCCAGCACGTAACTGAGCGCCCCAAAGCCCGCGATCGTACCGTTCACAACTCCCGCGATCGTACTCGTGTGACGAAAGGGTTCTCGGGCTGCTGGATTCGAGAGATGGACTTCGATTTTGATGCCCTCGAAGGTCGCCAGCGCATCCGTGAGAGCCCAAGACGTGTGAGTAAGAGCGCCCGCGTTCACGACAATGGCCACGCACGTCTCGCGAGCCGCGTGGATCGCCTCGATCAGATCGCCTTCAAAGTTGGACTGGACGTCATGCACGCTGTAGCCCGCTGACTCGGCGCGAGTACGAAAGGCGTCGACGTGCTCAGCCAAGGTCGTCGATCCGTAGATCTCGGGAGTGCGAGTACCCAACAGGTCGAGGTTTGGTCCCGATAACAGCAGAATTGTCCCGCTCACGAATCTCCTTTAAAGCGCTCTAGTACGTTAGCGACCACCGGGCGGTCGATCCCGGTGACGAGCGAATAGCCGTCGACTCCCGCCAGAACAAAGCTGAGATCGTGACGGGCTTTCTTGTCGAAAGTCATGGCCTCCAGGAGTTCGTCCGTGTCGTAGTTGCCCGGTAGCCGGCCGTCGAGTTCCAGAGTCTCTAACACCTCATCGTGGTACTTCACTTCATCATCGCCGACTCGATCGAGAGCCCGCGCGAGGCGCGCCGCAAACGCGAGGCCAATGGCCACCGCCTCGCCGTGTCGTAACTCATCGGGACCACGGCGCAACGCCAGCTTCTCCAGCGCGTGGGCGAGCGTATGTCCGTAGTTCAAAAGAACGCGCGTACTTCCCTCTCGCTCGTCAGCTCCGACGACGGCTACTTTCAGACCTACCGCCATTTCGATCAGTGAGTCCAGCGAGGCGTCGCGAAGATCCTCGACACTGCGCTTCTCAAGCAACCAACATTTGGCAACTTCACCGAGTCCACTGAGGCGCTCGCGTGGCGCGAGGGTCTTTAGGACGCTGGTATCGCAGAGCACGCCGAGTGGTTGGTAGAACGCACCAACCAGATTCTTCCCGGCGGCGAGATTGACTCCGGTCTTGCCGCCGATTGCCGCGTCAACTTGACCAACGAGCGAGGTCGGAACCTGCACCAACGCAACACCGCGTAAGTATGTTGCCGCCGCGAATCCTGCAAGGTCGGTAATGGCGCCCCCGCCCACCGCGACGATGACGTCATCGCGCGAGAGGCGTCGTTCGGCGAAGGCTTCGAGGAGATCGGCGAGAGCGTCCATTGTCTTCGCTGATTCGCCCTCCGGCGCAAGGATCGTGAACTGCTCGAGACCGCTGGAGAGAGAAAACCACGGTTGGTGCGCGAGTGACGCCGAAGTCACAATGACGACGCTCTTGGCCCGTGGTGCCCGAGTAGCGATCATCGCTGCCAGTTCGTCACGCGCTCCGTCGCCCACCACCACGTCGTAACTGCGCTCAGCGAGTTCCACCGTGAAGTTCACGAGGAGACCTCACGCGTGACGGCCATGACTCGATCGAGAACGTCATCGAGTGATCCTCCAGCGTCAACACGAACGCGAGCGCTCTTGCGGTACCACTCCTCGCGCTCACCTCGCAGACGCTTCAGACTCTGCGCATGATCGTCGCCTAGGAGCGGTCGCTCGCCCACCGCTACGCGTTCGAGCAATGTCTCGTCGTCAACGTCCAGCCAGACGGCGAACTCACGCTCGATCAGTTGTCTCGCTCGTTCACTCGTGACGATTCCGGCCCCGGTGGCAATCACCGCGTCGCTCTCGAGCGCGCTGTGCAGCGCCTCGAACTCGCGCTCTCGAAAGTGAGGCTCGCCAAACTCACGTAAATACTGTGCCGCTGGCATGGCGACCGCGATCGCTATGACGTCGTCAGTATCCAGCGCGTCGCACCGCCAGCGCTGCGCGAGAGCTTGGGCCACGGTGGACTTCCCCACTCCCGGTAGCCCCACCAACACCAACCGGGCCACGGCTACGCCGGGCGGGCGCCAGAGACGACCGTGCCGAGAGCCGCGACGTAGGAATCGTGATTGCGAACGAACTCCTCGACGGAATCACCGCCGAACTTGCGCAGTGCCTCGTTGGCGAGCACCAGCGCCATCATGGACTCGCTCACGACGCCCATTGCCGGTACCGCGGTTACGTCGGTGCGCTCCTTAAAGGAGACCGTCGACTCCCCCGTGGCGACGTCCACCGTCTCGAGGACGGGACGATTCAACGTGGCGAGCGGCTTCATGGCGACCTTGGCGATGATGGGTGCACCCGACGAGACTCCGCCTTCGAGCCCGCCGGCGTGATCGGTGCGCCGAATGTATCCACCGCCTCGCTCAAAGCTCGGATCGCGTGCGATGGCGTCGTGAGCCACGCTGCCGCGCTGGTTCGCTTGGATCATTCCGTCACCGATCTCGACGGCCTTCACGGCGTGGATGCTCATCAAGGCTCCCGCGAGAAGTCCGTCGAGCTTGCGATCCCAGTGGACGTAGCTGCCTAGTCCCACCGGCACGCCGTAGGCGATCACTTCGGCGATTCCTCCGAGCGAGTCACCCTCTTTGGCGGCAGCCTTAATCTCGGCGATCATCGCTGCCTCACCATCTGCATTGAAGCATCGCACTTCGCTCTCATCGATCTGAGTGAGATCCGCCAGTGTTGGTCGCCCACCTTCGGGCGAGGCCGCGGCACCGATACGCACAATGTGGCTGAGAATCTCAATGCCGATGGTCGCCAAGAGGGTCTTCGCGAGGTGGCCGGCCGCAACCCGGGCCGCCGTTTCTCGTGCGCTGGCTCGTTCGAGCACGTCGCGCGCGTCGTCGAATCCGTACTTCTGCATTCCCGCCAGGTCCGCGTGACCCGGACGAGGCGTCGTGAGCTTCTTGGTGGGAGTCCCGGGAGCGGCCGACATTTCCTCTTCCCACTTGGGCCACTCGGAGTTCAAGATCTCTACCGACACTGGGGAGCCCAGGGTTCGTCCGTGGCGTACGCCGCCAATCAATCGGACAACGTCGCGCTCGAAACGCATGCGAGGGCCGCGTCCGTAGCCGAGGCGCCGCCTCGCGAGTTCCGCGGACATCGCTTCTTCGTCGATGGCGAGGCCCGCCGGCAGTCCTTCAACTATGACGCTGAGTGAGGGACCGTGACTCTCACCGGCTGTGAGAAAGCGCAACATTGTTCGATTCTAGGTTGAAGAATCGAAGTGCTTATTGCTCCGAGGTGTAAAAGGGATCTTCGCCCGAGGCGTGATCGGTGACGTCGAGCACCTTCGTGATCTCGGGGATGGACTCGCGCAGGCTCGTTTCGATGCCTTGGGACAACGTCAGGCGACTCATCGAGCAACCCTGGCAGCCACCCGAGAGCTTGATGTAGGCGATGCCCTTCTCTTCGTCCATGGCGATGAGGTCAGCGCGCCCACCGTGTTGGGCAATCGAAGGATTGATTTGCTCTTCGAGTACGACGACCGCGATGGCGCCGAGCTTTCCTTCCACGCCGAGGGCCAAGATGTCGGCCGGCACTCCAGGGTTGATCTCTTCCAGCGTGGGGCTATTGGGGTTGACGAGGACGAGGCCGCCGCCGCCTTCGTTGGCGAACTCCAGTCGGCTGCCGCGGAGGCGATCAACGCTCGCCGCAGGGATGACGATGGTGACGTCGCCGTCGCGACCGATCGCGGCGTCTTCGGGCGCGAGGTTGAGTTCGGAGAAGTACAGGTCGTAGGAGTAGCCCGCGCCGCGCGTGCCGGTCACTTCCACCCACAGCGCCAAGGTGTCGCTCGGCGTTTCACCGTTCATTGCATCAATGACGACGTTCCGCGCTTCGTCGGTCATCGTCAGAACATCAAAGGTATCGATCGAGGTCATGCGCAAAGTCTAGAGGTGGCTCGTTGAACTCGCCACGCGTTGTAAGTTTTGTGCGTGACCCCCATCCCCAATGACGCCCACGAGTGGATTAGCTTCGAAGACCTCAAACGCGAGCGAACCTGGATGTTCGACGTGACCTTCCTCGAGAGCAACTGGACCTGCATTTTCGGTAATGGATGTCAGGGCGTCTTGACGGGCCCGACGCCCGAACTGGTGCAGGGGTGCTGCAGTTACGGGGCGCACTTTGTCGACGAAAAAGATCGCCGACGCGTGGAAAAAGCCGCCAAACGCCTCACCGCTGACCAGTGGCAGTTCAAGTCGAAGGGCAAAAACGGCACCACCCGCGTGAAGAAGAACGGCGAGATGGTGACGCGCCTCGTTCAGAACGCATGCATCTTCTTGAACCGCCCCGACTTTCCACGCGGCGCCGGCTGTGCTCTGCACGTCATGGCCATCGATAACGAGGAAAGTTACATTCCTCTCAAGCCCGAAGTCTGTTGGCAGTTGCCGCTACGTCGCGACGAAGAGATTCAAGACGACGGCCACGTCATCACGCGCATCTCGCAGTGGGACCGGCGTGACTGGGGCCCGGGTGGCGCAGAGTTTCACTGGTGGTGTACGGAGTCGGCGTCCGCCTTCGTCGGCAAGACACGCGTCGTCGATTCCATGCGCGAGGAACTTGTCGCCATGGTTAGCCAACCGGTCTACGACCGGCTCTACGCCTACATGGATCAGCGAGCCGCCCAACCGAAGGGCACCCGATTGGCGCACCCGGTCGTGCGCAAGAAGGCTTAGCCTTCAGCGGCGAGGGGATCTTCCTCGTTAAAGGACGTGCGCGGCAGAGAGCCGAGAATCTCGTCGTAGCGGTCCTCCTCAGCGAGGCACCATTCAGCGTGAACGTCATCAGGAGCAGCACTGCACTCCGCGCAGGTGGTGGCGCGAGGACCCGTAGACCTCTTCAACTCTCGAGCTTCTACAAAACGACGGTGGCGACCCTTTTTCACGTCAACTCCTCACTGGCCGCGGGCCAAGACCTGGGCGGCGACCACAACTCAATATCACCTGAGCTGAGAACCCATACTACCAACTGGTCCCCTCTCTTAAGCCCCTAGCCTTTGCCTTGTGACCCAAGCCTTTGACCCCCAAGAGATGATTGTGCGTTTTCGCGAACGAGCCGATGCCGTAAAGCGACGAGGCCTGCCCCCGGTTGAGGGTCCCGAACGCCTGCGGTTCATGGAAGCCGCGAAACTCGACTTTCAAGACTTCGCGATGCTCGGTGACGCGACGGCAACACTCGACGACGGGGTTTTGCGTCTCGAGATCGACCTGCGTCCGCCAACAAGCTAGGACGAGAGATCGCTCTTAATTAGCGCCGAGGCCTCGGAGAGTAGACCGACACCCTTCGAGAGGTAGTTCAGCGCTCGCGTGCGCTTGGCCGAATCGCTACCCGCCGCGTAACAGACGTTGCCGCCCGCGCCGAGGGATCCGTACGCCTTGGCGAGCAAACTGTTGACGAGGTGATCCGGTGTCGGCAGCCACGAGTTCGCCGCTTCTGAGTCGTACAGCATCACGCCACAGACGGTGTGCAGTTGATTGACGCCCTCCGCGGCTATCCCTAAGGCCGTCGCGGAGTGGCGAGCATCTTTGATGAGGGTCTTGTTGCTCACGCTGTAGCCACTCCCCGAGGTCCAGGCCTTCATCGCGGTCGACAGAGACTGTGTGCCGCACGCGCTGAGGAGCAGGCCTCCGGCGAGGAGAATAGCGATTGTTCGTATCGCGAACGTTCGTGTCACGAGGCGACGACGAGGTGCAGCTGACGCGGACCACGTCGCACGACGAGGTAGCGACCATGAAGAGCGTCATCGATTCCGACGCGCGACGTGGCGTCGAGGCGAACGTTGTTGACGTAGACCCCGCCTTGTTCGAGAAAGCGACGCGCCTCCGCTTTGGACTTGGCGAGGTGGCTCTCGACGAGCAGATCGACCGGATCAACGCCGGTTAACAGCGCCTCACGCGACCACGTGGAGGACGGGGCATCCGCGACCACCTCGAGGAGAGTTGACTCATCGAGCTCGGCGATCGACTCACTAAAGAGGGCGGCGCTCGCCCGTTCGGACTTGAGCGCCGCGTCCTCGCCGTGGACCATGGTCACGACTTCGCGTGCGAGAGAGCGCTGGGCGCGGCGTTCCTGCGGAGCGCTCGCGAGCGACTCGTCGAGTCCGCGAATCTCGTCGTGGCTGAGAAAGGTGAAGTAGCGCAGCAGCATGGGGGTGACCACATCGTCACTGTTCACGAGGAACTGGTACATCTTGAACGGCGAGGTGCGAGCGGGATCAAGCCAGATCTGTTCGCCACCCTCGGACTTACCGAACTTGGTACCGTCAGCGCGCAACAGTAACGGCGAGGTCAGCGCGTCGGCGTCTCCCCCGGCGGCCTTTCGCACGAGCTCGGCCCCGACCGTGATATTGCCCCACTGGTCAGAACCGCCGAGCTGCAGAGTGCAGCCCTGATCGAGGTAGAGCCGCAAGAAATCGTAGGCCTGCAACAACATGTAGGAAAACTCGGTGAACGACAGACCCACGTCATCGCGGTCGAGACGGCTCTTCACCGACTCCTTCGCGATCATCTGGTTCACCGTGAAGTGCTTTCCCACGTCGCGCAGAAAGTCGGTCAACGTGACCGTCGTCAGCCAGTCCGCGTTGTTCAACAACATGGCCTGCGCCTTGCCAGCGCTGGACTCAAAATCCAAGAAGTGGGCCATTTGCACGCGGATCCCCGACAGGTTCTCCTCCAGGACCTCCCGGGTCAGCAGCGGACGCTCCGAGTCCTTAAAACTCGGGTCTCCGATCAGCCCGGTGCCTCCGCCGGCGAGGGCGATGGGACAGTTACCGGCAATCTGAAGCCGGCGCATGTTGATCAGTGGAATCAAACTCCCCAAGTGCAGGGACGAAGCGGTAGGGTCAAAGCCCACGTACAGCGTGACTGAGCCCGCGTCCAGGCGGTCAAAGATCGCCTCATCGGTGGTCTGATGGATCAGGCCACGAAACTGCCAGTCGTCACGTACTTTCATGAGGTCAGTCTACGAGGCGCCCTAATTAGAACGAAGACGTGGACGGAAGGTGGGTCTGCAGCCACAAGACAAATGTGTGCCACAACCCCGTGATCTCGCACACACCAATGGCGATGAGCAAGAGGCCCCCGATGATGCCAATCACTTTGGCGTGGCGGCGCAACCAGGTCGAAGCGACCGACATCCACTCGGTGGCGAGCGCCGCCACCAGAAACGGTATGCCGAGACCCACGCAGTAGAACAGCACCAAGATCGAACCACGGACAGCCGTTGCCCCGGAGGAATAAGAGAGAAGAAGTATGGACGCCAACGTGGGCCCGATGCAGGGCGTCCAGCCGAGTCCAAAAGTGAAGCCGAGAGCGGCCGCTCCCGCGATGGTGGCGCGGGGCAAGTGATGCAGGCGTCGCTCGCGGTTCAGCCATGATGAAGGCCACCACCCCGCAAAAAAGAGACCGAGACCAATGGTAATAACGCCAAAGACGATCTCTAAGACGCGCTGGTGGGCGTCGAGGCGCTGGCCCAAGCCACCGAACAGCGCGCCGAAGCTCACGAACACGAGAGTGAAGCCCGCGATAAAGGCAATGGAACCGACGGCGGCGCGGCCCCGGCCGGTTTGACCCTCGAGTCGACCCGCTGCTCCCGTCAGAAAGGCGAGATACCCCGGCACGAGGGGCAGTACGCAGGGAGAGGCGAACGAGATAAACCCGGCGGCGATGGCCAGTGGGATCGCGGCAAAGAGTGACGCCGGAAGCGTCGCGGCCATCACGGGCGCTTCACTCGCGTCGCGACTTCGTTGTTCCACGCCTCGTGCAGGCGCACGTTGTCATCACGCGAGGGAACCTTCGCGACGATAACGCTGAGTCCCTCACCCGCCAGGCCCTTGTCGATCGCTCGGTGCAGCTCCTCGAGACTCGAGACCGAGACCGACTCGTAGCCGAACGCCTGCGCGATCACTTCGAGGTCGTGAGGCCGCGGCGTGCCAAACAACTGCTCGAAGCGAGCGGACTCGACCTGAGTGGCCTGCGGGAGAAACGAGAAAATTCCCCCGCCGCGATTGTCCGCGACGACGAGCACGCACGTTCCACCCGCTACGCCAAGGCCGTCCACTAACCCTGAGACGTCGTGCAGCATCGTCAAGTCCCCCACCAAGCCCATCGCCGTCGAACCCGACGCCACGCCGAGAATCGTGGAGACCACACCGTCGATGCCGTTCACGCCGCGATTCGCAAAGGTCGGACTCGTCCTCGCGGGAGCCCACCATTCCACGTCGCGCACCGGCATCGATGAACCCACGACGAGTGACGCTCCCGATTCATTGCACGCGGCAACCACTACCCGCGCAACGGCCGGTTCGCTGATTTCGGCATCGGCGTCAAGCGATTCGAGCCATCGGCCAACTTCGTTCGAGGCGTTGCGCCACGTGGTGACGTATGTATCACTCGCCGTGAGCGACGCAGTCTCGCGGGAGGGCAGTCCCGCGAAAGTCTCGCTGATGAGTCGATCGGGGTCGGCGACGAAGCCCGCGCCCTCGAGACCCACTGTCCGCACCGACCATTCTCGCAGCTGTTCACTCAGCACCTTTGACGCCGGCAGACCTCCGAGTCGCACAACCACGTCCGGGCGAACGCGACTCACGAAATCAGGCACACGCAGAAGCGGGTCAAAATAAGCCAGGGTTCCGTTCGCCGTGGCGTCGCCGAGAACCACCCAATTGAGAGCTCGACACTCGGCAACGACATCGGAGGTCACTCCGCGTCCAACGACGCAGAGCACCCTCTGGTCACGCAGATCGAGTTCAGCAACTATCGATCGTTCAACGAGAGGATCGGGAGACTCAACGAGCGCCGGCAAGTCCAACGCATCGGCGAGAAGAGGCTCGACGAATGCGGCGTTAAGATGCACCGGGCCGGGCGCCACGCCAAGCGAAGCGTCCCATAGCTCGTTCGCGTGCACCCTCCACGACGGCGACTCGTGAAAATCAACGGCGAACATGTCATCAAAGCGGCGCACCATCTCGCCATAGAGATGTCGTTGGTCGATCGTCTGCGGTGCGCCGACTCCGTGCAGCACCGGCGGGCGATCCGCAGTGACAATGATCATTGGCACAAAAGCGAGATCCGCTTCGGCGACGCACGCGTGCAGTTCGGCGGCAGCCGTGCCACTGGTCACCACGACAACGACTGGCCGCTCCGTAACGAGTGCACGCCCGAGAGCGAAGAACCCGGCGCTGCGCTCGTCCAAACGCACGTGCACGGTCAACTCTTCCCGCGTTGCCGCAGCCAGCGCTAGTGGAGTGGAGCGTGATCCTGGCGAAAGAACCACGTCGCGCAGCCCGCGTCGGGACCATTGATCAAAGAGCGTGGCGGCGAACGTGGCCTGCGCCTCGCTGGCGCTCGGTACGCTACGTGACAATGTCGCTCCTCGGTCTAGAACGTGTTGGCTCCGGGCCTGCCCTGGTGTGGCTGCACGGCTTTACTCAAACAAAATCCTCGGGCCATCAGTTCCGTTCCATTCTGACAGGAACCTACGAAGTGCTGACCATCGACCTTCCGGGACACGGCGAAAATGCCTCGATTACCGCCTCGCTCGAGAAAAGCGCCGATCTCCTCGCCGACGCGCTACCCGACGAGCCATTTATTCTCGCCGGGTATTCATTCGGTGGGCGCGTCGCGCTTCACTTCGCGCTTCGTTACCCAGAACGTGTGCGCCAACTCGCGCTCTTAAGTGCGACACTGGGTCTCCGCAACGAGGAAGAGCGACGGGCCCGACGAGAGCGCGACGAGGCGCTCGCGAACCACATCGAAGATGTGGGCGTGGCTACCTTTCTCGATGAGTGGCTCGGCCAGCCCATGTTTCGCGCACTGCCCCACGATGAACTCGAACGAGCTGCCCGTAGCCGGGACGCGAAGGGGCTCGCCAACTCACTGCGGTTCTCGGGAACCGGTACTCAGTTGGACCTCACGGCGGCGCTGGCCTCGATGGACGTACCCGCTTTGATCCTCGCTGGCGTCAACGACGCCAAGTTTGTGGCCGAAGCCGCTCGACTTCAGAGCGCATTGCCACGGGCGACCACAGCCCTCGTTGGCGACGCGGGACATGCCGCACATCTCGAGCGGCCCAACGCCGTCGCCGAAGCGATAGGCGCTCTTTAGCCCCAGTAGGTGTTGGCGGCCAACAGCACCGCCAGCAGAGCACCGATCTGGAGCTGCGCTCGCGCGGAATATTTGAGCATCGGCAAGAGTTCTCGACCGTTGCGCGCCGAAAAGGCGTAGCGCAACGCCGGCACGTAGACGACGAGGGCCACCACGGCAACAACCAGCTGACCCGCGACGAGCGCCCCGATCGCCACTCCCGCGACACAAATCACATACAGCCACGAGCTGCGTTGACGACCGAGACGCGCGGCCAAGGTCTTCTTGCCAGACGCCCGATCGCCGTCAACGTCGCGTAGGTTGTTCGCTTCTAAGAGGGCACACGCCATGAAGCCCGACGCCACGCCCAGCCACCACGCCCGCGAGGGAATCGTGAGGTGTTGGACGTATGCGGTACCGACAGTGGCGACCAGTCCGAAGTAGATGAAGACGAACAACTCGCCAAAGCCGTAGTACCCGTACGGCCGTGGTCCGCCCGTGTAGAACCAACCTGCGAGCACCGCCGTCGCTCCGATGAGCACGAGCCACCACGACGTGCGCGATGCGAGAACGAGCCCCGACACGCACGCAATGGCGAAACCGAAGTAGGCGGCGCGGCGAACGCTACGAGCGGCGACGAGACGCGACGCGGTCAAGCGAAAGGGACCAACTCGTTTCTCATCAGTGCCCCGCACGCCGTCGGAGTAGTCATTCGCGTAGTTCGTCGCTACTTGCAGTGAAAGTGCGATGAGAAGACAGAGAACCGAGTTTTGCCAGTTCACACCGAGCGGCCGTATGAGTAGCGTGCCCACGACAACTGGCACGCCGGCGGCGGGAAGGGTGCGCGGGCGAGCCGCGAGTACCCACCGTTGATACGGCCCGGGGGCGTCGGTCATGGGCGTTTGGGAAACTTCGAGAAGTCTGGCTTTCGACGCTCGTTATAGGCGTTTCGTCCCTCTTGTCCTTCTTCGGACATATAGAAGAGCATCGTTGCGTCACCGGCGAGCTGTTGCACGCCGGCGAGTCCGTCTTCGGCGGCGTTGAAGCCCGCCTTCAACATCCGTAGCGCTATCGGCGAGAGCGTGAGGATCTGACGACACCACGCCGCGGTCTCGCGCTCCAAGTCATCAAGGGGAACAACGGTATTTACGAGGCCCCACGCGAGCGCCTGGGCCGCGTCGTACTGGCGACAGAGAAACCACACTTCCTTCGCGCGCTTCACCCCGATGGTGCGCGCGAGGAGAGACGAGCCGTAGCCGCCGTCAAAGGAGCCAACTCGTGGCCCGGTCTGTCCAAAGCGCGCGTTATCCGCCGCCAGCGACAGATCGCATACGAGATGCAAGATGTGGCCGCCGCCGATGGCGTAACCCGCGATCTGAGCGATGACTGGCTTGGGAAGTCGGCGAATCTGTATTTGAAGGTCGAGCACGTTGAGGCGTCCAACACCACTGTGGGCCACGTCGTCGTCACCGATGTAGCCGTCGTTGCCGCGGATGCTCTGGTCGCCGCCGGAGCAGAAGGCGTCATAGCCAGCGCCGGTGAGCACAATGACGCCGACGGTCAAGTCGTCGCGGGCGCGTTCAAAGGCGTGAGAGAGCTCGAAGAGCGTCTGGGGCCGAAACGCGTTTCGAACTTCCGGCCGGTTGATGGTGATGCGGGCGATTCCCTCGGCGACTTCGTAGACAATGTCGCCGTACTCGCCTTGGCGCTCCCACGTCGGTAACGCTTGGGAGCGAAATTCATCCAGCGGATCGCTCGGTGGGCCCTGAATTACGGTCGTTGCCATGGCGACCACGCTACCGGTCGTCGAGATCTCCCTTCGCGGAGGGCCAAAGAGTGCCCGCGACCTAACCTCTCTACGTGCAATCACTGCTGGCGCTGGATCTCCCGCTGGGGCCCACACTGGAGATCGCCCTGCGCGACTGCGTGGATCGTCGCGAGGCTTTTTGCGTACTCGATCAGCGGCTCTCAGCACGCCGGCGCGACGACGAGCTTTCGAGTCTCGGAGCAACATTCGTTCTCGATAGCAGCGGACGATATCCGCGCCCCCAGGGCCGCGCCGTCGACGACGAAATTGGCCTGGTCATGTTGACGTCGGGATCCAGCGGCCAACCCAAGGCTGCCGAACTGACCTGGGAAGCGCTCGCCATCAGTGCCGAACTGACCCAGTCGACCCTGCGAGGCGAGTCTCCCCCCGTCTGGTTCCCGTGCTTGCCGGCGAATCACATCGGCGGCCTCGCGGTGTTGTTACGTGCCGTTCTTTCCGACGCGACGTTGCTCTGGACGGGCGATGATGACGTCGAGCGCGCGAGCCGAGAAGGGGCGACCCACGTCTCGTTGGTGCGCACACAATTGGCACGTTTCGACGTGCGCTCGTATTACCGCGTGCTTCTGGGCGGCGCTCGGCCACCCGCCGAGAGACCCGCCAACGTGATCGCCACGTGGGGAATGACCGAAACGGGTTCCGGCGTGGTCTACGACGGGATACCCCTGCCCGGAGTCGAGTTCATGGCCGTCGACGGCGAACTGTGCGTACGTACGCCCACGCTCTTTCGCTCCTATCGAAATACACCACGACCCGAGGTGGTGGGGTCTGACGGCCGCACATGGTTCCCGACAGGCGACGCGGGCGAGGTCGTCGACGGACGAATTCACGTGCGTGGGCGTCTCGGTTTCGTGATCAACACCGGTGGCGAAAAGGTCTGGCCCGAAGACCTAGAGGCGCTATTTGCGAACGTTAAGGGCGTGCGCGACGTCGCCATCACGAGCGTGGACGATCCCGAGTGGGGTCAACGCGTGGTCGCCCTCGTCGTTAGCGACGACAGCGCGATTGACGATACGTTGCGCGATGTGGCCACCGAAGGACTTGGCCCGTGGGCGAAACCCAAAGAGATCCGCCATGTCGTCGCCATCCCGCGTACCGCAAATGGCAAAATCCGTCGAGGCGACCTCGCGAACTTGTTCTAGTTAACGGCCTGCGTCCTTGCCGCGTCGGGCAATGGAGTCCACGGTTACCGCGGCAATCAAAACAATGGCGATCACCATGAACTGGACGGCAGTGCTGATGCTGATGAGCGCCATGCCGTTGTAAATGGTCGCGATGATGAGACCACCGATGACCGCGTGGATCATCTTTCCGCGGCCGCCGAACAGGCTCGTTCCACCGATGACCGCGGCGGCGATGCCGTACAGCACGTAGGTTCCACCGGGCATCGCGTCCGACATCCCGCCAAGGTTCGAGGCATAGAGAAGTCCCGCGACTCCGGCAGTGAACCCAGCGAAGACGAAGGCGAGGAGACGGTAACGATTAACGACGACGCCCGCGCGGCGGGTCGCTTCACTGCTACCGCCAATGGCGTAGATGTAACGACCGGTTTTGGTTCTGCTCAAAATAAACGATCCGGTGACCAACATCGCAATGTCAATCGGGATGGCAAAGGGCATACCCTTCACGACCGCGAACGTCGAGCGGTCCGCATTGAAAATGAGAGCCAGTGCCACGCCGCCGATCACGAGCCCGGCAATCTTGGCGAAAGTGAAATAGATCGATTGCGTGACTAATCCGCTCAGACGTCGGCGTCGGTATGCGCTGAGCATGAGCAACGAGGCCACACCAATCACGATGACGAAGAAGAGCCACGTCCACAATGGCGTGAAGTTTCCAAAGACCAAGTTATAGAGAAAGTGGTTCTGCACCGGAACGGTGCCGCCAGCGTTTTCGCGGTCAATGATGTAGATCAAGACTCCCTCGAGTCCGATCTGACCGGCCAAAGTGACAATAAAAGAAGGCAGTTTCAGATACACCGTCAGCAGTCCTGAGATGAGACTGATGAGACTCGTCAATGCAAGTGCCGCGGCGAAGGCGAGGTACCAGGGCCAGTTCCACGCGACGCTCGTGGTGATGGTGGCGACGGCCCCACCGATACCCAGAACGAATCCAAGCGACAGGTCAATCTCGCCGAGCAGCAAGAGCCAGATCTCGGCCATGCCCAGCAGGATGAACACCGTCGACTGGATAAAGAGGTTGGTTAGGTTCTCCGGGTGGAGGAACACATGGTTGCGAAAGTAGAAATAGAGAACCAGCGCAATGAGCCCGAGGATGACGGGCAGTAGTCCACTGTCACCGGCCCTCAGCCGCTTCAGTAGCGCGCCAAACTCATTGCTGGAGGTGGGCAAAGTTTCGACGTGAAGGGTCGGGTCTTCCTGTATGGGGGCAGACACTGGGCTTTACCTTTCGATTACTGAGCGGATGCCAGAGTGGGAGGCACACGAGAAGACGTGCCCGTGGTGATGAGATCAACGGCACTACCTGTGTCGTAGTTCTCGATAGGACCACTCGAGACGAGTGACCCAAGATACATGACGGCGATCCGGTCGGCAACTTCAAAGACGTCGGTCAGGTTGTGCGAGATGACAATGACCGCGACGCCACGCGAGGCCAGCGTCTGGATCAGATTGACCACCTGGGCCGTCTGCGACACACCTAAGGCGGCCGTCGGTTCGTCCATGATCACGAGTTTGGATTCACGGGTTATCGCGCGAGCTACGGCGACAGCTTGGCGCTGACCTCCAGAGAGGGAGCCGACCAGTTGACGAACGGACTTGACCGTGGTGACAGCAAGGTCCTTCAGAATCTGGACGGTCGAGAGTTCCATTTTGATCTCATCAAGAACACCGAACTTTGTCGGTTCATTGCCGAGGTAGAGATTCTGAACGATATCGAGATTGTCGCAGAGCGCGAGGTCTTGGTACACCGTGGCAATGCCCAGTTCGCCGGACTCGCGTGGGTTGTGAATGTGGACTTCTTTGCCATTCCAGTAGATGTGTCCACTGGACGGAGTCCAGATGCCCGCGATGGTCTTGATGAGTGTCGACTTCCCAGCACCGTTGTCACCGATTACTGCGGTGACCTTTCCGGCGAGTATGTCGAGATTGATGTTCTGAATCGCCTGCACGGGCCCGAAAGATTTCGAGACACCGCGCAGGCTCAGCAGAGTGTTACTAAGGGTGACGTCCACCCCTGAATCGGCTTCGCTCACGGCTCCGTCGCCGGATGGCGTTGCGTCAGTTGATGATTCAGGGGAGGACGTCATCTTTGATCCTTAGCTAATGCCGTACTTCGTGCAGTCTGCAGCGTAGGTCGGCTCGGTCGCGCCAGCCACGGTCGGAGCCGTGCTGGTGCAGATCGAAGCGGCCGTCAGCCACTTCTGGGCAATGATCGTCGACTGGATGGTCGACGCGGTGACCCACGAGGACGTCTCCAAGACTGACGGAACAGACTTGTACTTAGCAATGCTCTGGTCCGGGTCAACCGTTGTTGCGTTGATCAAAGCTTTGGGTGGCTTCACGCCGGCACGCAGGTAGATCGCCAAAGCGGCGGCGGCCTGAGCTTCCTTGTAGATCGGCTTGTACACGGTGCCGCACTGGTATCCAGAGATGATGTTCTGGAAGCCCGCGGGCGTCGCGTCTTGGCCGGTGAAAGGAATCGTGTCGGGCTTGAGGCCCTTCGACTGTAAGTACGTGATGATCGGTGCAGCGTTTTCGTCGTTCGGCGTCAGCACGGCGTTGATGCTCGGGTTCGCGGTGTACGCGCCCTCGAAGTCAGTCAACGCTGTAGCAGGCGTCCACGTTCCAACACTCTCGTCGGTCGTGTTAGTGCTTCCCGCGCCACCTTCGGCCGGAGCGTAGCCCGCAGCTGAAAGAACGGCGTTGTAGCCCTTACCGAACAACGTGGCGTTGTTGTCAGTCGGCGAACCGTACATGACATACAGGTGCGGCTTCGCAATGTTCCACGCAGTGATGCACGCGAGCAGGCCTTGGCCCAGCTGCGTACCTACGGTGACGTTGTTGAAGCTGACGTAGTAGGAACGCTGTCCACCGAGCGTCAGGCGGTCGTAGTCAATGACTTTGACCCCGTGTGACGCGGCGTACGCTTCGACAATCTCACCGGTCGTCGAGTCTTCCGGGTCAATGATCAATACCTTCGCGTGGTTCGCGACGTCAGCAACGGCATCGGTGTAGAAGGTGTTGTCACTGCCATCGCCGTTCTGGATGATGATGTCCTTGGATGGCAAGCCAGCCTTAGTCAGCGCCTCGCGCATCATCGGTGCGTCGAAGTCGACGTAACGAGCTGATGACGTGGTGTCCGGCAAAATCGTTGCAATTTTGGCAGCAACCTTGCCCTTATTACCCTTGGCCGTGATGGCCTTCAAGTACGACATTGTCGAAAAGTTCTGCTGGAACGTTGAGGCCGACACTGTCGGTCCCGCTGCGCCCGCAGAACTCACCATCGGCAACGCTAGAGCGGTAAACGAACCCGCCAAAGCAATCGCCGCAAGGGCCCTACTTTTTCTCAATCTCATTTTTTCCCCAACCCTTCAGTGGCACCCCAACGATGCCAATTTTTTGTGATTACTACATGAACGTCCGGTGACCGCAACGTCCGCAGGAGAACGTATCACGTAAGCGCAGATAAAAAAGCACGCTTCGGTGAAATCCACAGAGTTCGCCCGGAGCATCGTACTGAGAAATCCAGATCGGACGCAACCGTGACACTCCGCGACGTCTCGAGAGCCGCGCCGAACCTTCAGTAAATTCCTGGCGTCTCACACCTTCAACCACGAGACGCCACAGAACGCGCAGCGTGCGCGTCACGTGAAAAAAAGCACGTGACTCCCCTTTAGAACGCCAGCACGCTCTCCATTGTCTCCATAATCGAGACGGTCTCGTCGAGCGGCAAGACGTCACTTTCGAGGAGTCCGGCACGAAGGCAGCGAGCCACTTCTTGCGCCTGATAATGCAGTCCACGCCCGGTAGTTTCGAAAGTGAACTCTTCGCGGTCGCCGTCTCTGGTGATCAGCGCGAAAGTAGTCGGCGCGTAAAAATCACCCTCGATTTCGACGCGGGCCAACGTGCCCGATACGCATGCGCGCGTCGCCGTTCGTGCGAGCGATGTAGTCGTCAACGTGGACTGTGCACCATTCGCGTAGCCAAAGATCATCGAAACCTGCCCGTCCACTCCGGTGAACGCGGGCTCGATCATGGCCGTGATCTTCTCGGGGGTTCCAAGCAGCATCGAGGCAAAGGAGACGGGATAGACGCCCAGGTCCAACAATGCGCTACCACCGAGTTCCGGCGCGAAGAGGCGAAATTCTGGGTCGGGTGCGAACCACTTGCCGTGGTCGGCCTCGAAGGACACCACGTCGCCCAACCGTCCGGCCTTGATCAGTTCGCGCAGTGCCACCACGTGAGGTAGAAAACGCGTCCACATGGCCTCCATCATGAAGAGCTTCTTCTCGCGCGCTTTCGACACGAGGTCGCGGGCCTCTTGGCCGGTCATGGTGAAGGCCTTTTCCACGAGCACCGGCTTGCCCGCGTCAAGGGCCAGTGAGGCGTTGGCAAAGTGCATGGGATGGGGCGTTGCCACGTACACCGCGTCAATCCCCTCATCGTGGACGAGTCCCTCGTAGGAGTCATAGCGCCGCTCCGCTTTGAAGCGCTCGCCGAAAGAGTCCGCCGACGCCTGGGAACGAGAACCGACCGCCGCGAGAACGCCGTCGTCGGTGAACTGCAGGTCGTTCGCGAAGGTCTGGGCAATGCCGCCCGTGCCGATGATTCCCCACCGAATTGGATCGCTCATAACTGTCTTGTCTTTCTCTCTGTGAACTGGTCCCTTCACAGTAGCGAGGACGTCGCGTTCAACGTCTCGAGCGTCAGGCACTAAAAAGTGTTAGTGGCCCAACTCTCTCGCCCTATCAATACGCGTCGTCTGATCATTCGACGTTTCGAACGACGCGACCTTGACGACCTCGCACGAATCCTCGAAGACGAGTCCGTCAATCGATACCTCTACAGCGTGGCCCGTACCCGCGAGCAGTCCAAAGAGTTGCTCGAGAAGCGAATCAGCCTTCCCGAAGGCACCGATGTCGACAATGCTCTGCTCGTCGCCATCGAACTGCGCGATACCCAGCGCCTCATTGGAGATTTCATGCTGCGCTGGCACGATGATGAGCATCGTCAGGGTGAGATTGGCGGGTCGCTGCATCCTGAGCATCACGGCCAGGGATACGCCACCGAAGTTTACGAAGCCCTGCTGGAACTGGCCTTCGATGAGTATGACCTTCACCGAGTCGTCGGGCGATGCGACGGTCGAAATGCCCCGTCGGTGCGTTCGCTGGAGAAAGCCGGACTTCACCAGGAGGCCCACTTCGTCGAGAACGAATTCGTCAAAGGTGAGTGGACCGACGAGATTGTGCTCGCGATTCTCCAAAGTGAGTGGCGAAAGATTCGCAACTCTTAGAAGCGACTGCTCCGACAGACCCGGCCCGTAAGGTTTCATCGCCATGACACTGCTGCGCGACGTGAGAGATGAACTCGGTTCCTCCTATTTGCTCGACCACGTCGATAACCCGGTGCTCTGGCGCACGTGGGACGTGGACACACTCGAAGAGGCGCGACTCAGCGATCGTCCTATCTTTCTTTCGGTGGGATATGCAGCCTGTCACTGGTGTCACGTCATGGCCCATGAATCGTTCGAAGACGAGGCTGTCGCCAAGGTATTGAACGACTTCTTCGTGCCGGTCAAAGTCGACCGCGAAGAGCGTCCCGACGTAGACGCGCTCTATATGGCCGCCACCCAGCTCGTATCGGGTCACGGAGGCTGGCCCATGTCGGTCTTTCTCCTACCCGACGGGCGCCCCTTCATGGCCGGTACGTACTATCCACCGACAGATCGAGGTGGTCAGGTGGGCTTCACGCGGCTCCTGGTCGCCTTGCACGACGCGTGGGTGAACCAGCGAGAACTGATTGAACGCCAAGCCGACGAGCTCTCGGGCGCTCTCGCACGCGAAGTCCACTTCGTTGACCACCTGGCGCCATTTCACGACGCGATCAATCTCTCCGACGTACGACAGCGTTTGCGCGACGAACTCGTAGGACTCGTCGATGACGACGGCGGTTTCGGGAGCGCGCCGAAGTTTCCTCGACCGAGTTACGTCGACGCCCTGCTCGAGTTCGATGACGAGATCTCGCGCAACGCGGTTTCACGAACTCTCGACGCTATGTCGCGGCGAGGGCTTTACGACCATTTCGGTGGAGGTTTCGCGCGCTACAGCGTCGACGGCGAATGGCACGTGCCGCACTTCGAGAAGATGCTGAGCGACCAGGCGCTGCTGGCCCGCTGTTATCTGCGCGCCAGTCGCATTACGAACAACTCCTCATGGCGCGACGTGGCGCTGGACACGTTGACCTTCGTGGAACGAGATCTGCGGCTCCCCCTGGGGTACGCCTCGTCACTCGACGCCGACGCCGATGGAGTGGAAGGTTCGCACGTCACGTGGACCGTCGATGAGGTTCGCGCCACTCTCGCGGACTTCCCCGACGACATCGTCGGTGCCGTCCTCACGCGTTGGCGCATCGAAGACCCCGGCGCCTTCGAAGGTCGTTCCATTCCTCGGCTACTCGATGGCGAGCCATTTCTCACTCCCCCCGCACTGCACACGGCGCATGAGGCACTGATCGCTGCTCGCCACGTGCGCGTGCAACCGAGCCGCGACGAGAAGATCATCCTTGAGTGGAACGCCATGCTCGCGTCAGCGTTTCTCGTGAGTGGCGCCAGGGAGTTCGAGCAACGGGGCCTCGATCTCCTGCGCTCACTTCAAGCCACGCATTTTCACGACGCGACGTGGTGGCGCACCGAGCACCGTCGTGCTCACGCCACCGCCAGCGATCTCGCGTGGCTCATTGACGCCGCCGTTGACGCATTCGAACTCACTGGCGACGACGAGTGGCTCGATCTCGCACACGCCACCGCGCAGTATCTGGTCGAACATTTCTGGGACGGAACTGTCCCCAACGAGGTTGAACCACGTGCCGGCGCAGGATTCTTCGCTCAGAGTGATCTGGTGAGCGACCTCTCGGCTCGACCAAAGGACATCTTTGACGGGGCCACACCGTCCAGCCACGCGGCGTGCACCCGCGCGCTCTCGCGCCTGGCTCTCTGTGACGCGACAACGTCTCTACTCGTTATTGCCCAGCGCCTCGCCGAACTCGCCAGTTCGCTCCTCGTGTCCCATCCGGGCGCGGTCGTCGATCTCGTGGCGGCGGCGGGCTACGCCCTCGAAGGCGTGGAAGTGGTCATCCCGGGTGATCAGGGCGCACTCGCGAACCACGTACGATCGATGGCGATGTCTCGCACCGTCTTAATCTCCGGCTTTGGCCGCTCCCCTCTTCTCGAGGAACGTAACAAGGGGTGGGCCTACGTCTGTCGGGCCAGCGTGTGCGAGCTGCCGGTCTCGAGCGTTGAGGCGCTGGACCGCGACATTCGAAAGAGCGTCACGTGGCACTCTTAAGTCGCGACCCGGCTGTTCGCGCGACGCGACGCCTTATCTCGCGGACCCCGCAACGAGATTCGGTGGACCTATCGTCCGGCGCGGCGATCTACGGTCTGGTACTCGGTTCCACCAACGAATCAACGACGGTGGTCGACCTGGCGAGCCAAGCCATCGTTCGCTGGCGCATACCGTGGCCGCTCGACATCGAGACTGACCTCGCCGCCTTCGACGTCGTCGAGGGCCAACTCGCCGAGAACATTGAGCGCGACGATTTGGCCCAACCCGAGGCCGTAACACTCCTCGACCTGCCACGTCGCCTCGGTACGTATCGCGGTCGACGGGTGCGCACCTGGCTCGAGCAGCTGGCCAGCCCTGCGGACGGCCCCTTGTTCGGATTTCGCGGTCCGAGCGCCCCGTACTGGGAGTTTCGCGGCGAGCGACCGAGCGTGGCGCTCATCGCGGCCGATCGCGGTCCCCAGTTGCTGCGCCGACCTGACGACGGATCGACCTGGGTACGTTTTGGATGGTTCGGCGACGACGTCTGGTTACTGTGCGAGGACGCTCACGCCATTCGAACGATCGAGTCGACGCGGCGCACGTCCCTTTCGGGAAAAGACCTTGCGACCGCTCTCGGTTTTCGTCCGACGTACGTGTTAACCACGCTCTCGCAGCCGCTCGACGGCCACTGCTACAAGAGCTGCACCGGGCTTTTGCCTCGCGGCTGAGCTACTTGGGCAGTTTGCCGGTCGCCAGCGCCTCGGCCATAGCCCAGCCAAAGACAACCAGTCGCTGACCCTTTTCGGCCTTCAGACCCTTGAAGAACGTGTCGGCACCCTCAGGAATTGGACCCTTGGACGCCACGTAGTCGAGACCTCCGACCGGACCCGGGCTCACCGTCATGATGAAGCTCTTGTCGTCGATGGACTTCTCCGAGCCGAAGCGCTTGGCGAGACGTCGCCCCCACGCGCGGTCCTCGCCGGTCGGACGGTATCCGAGACGCGGCACCACGTCGTCCAGTCCGGTGAAGGCGCGAAACCCGTCCGGCGACGTCAAGCGCGCCCCGAGCAGAACATCCTCATCAGGGAAAGCGAGCAGGGCTCGACGAAACTGGTCGTGCAGAATGGTCTTCAAGGTCTGATCGGACTTGGCGTTTCGGTCCACGAGCAATAAGCCCACGAGGAGCGACGGAGTGCCGCCGATTCGCTCGAGCGTGCAAAAGGAGTACCCGCGAAGTTTGTTGCCTTCGCGCGCGTGGGTGACAAGTACCCACTCCTCGCGTTGCTTCGAAAGAAAGCCAATGTCAAAGTTGGGCTCTCGGTCAACGCAGAGGTCGGCCATTTCGGCCAACTCTGCGTCGCTGAGGGCAGTGGTGTCTTTGGTGGTGACCGTCATTGCCATAGGCAACCATTCTACGGCGCGCAGAGGGTGCCCCGGCCAGAGTCAGGCCTTAATGACGTTTCGGCCAAATTCTGTACGAAGATCGGCGACAACGCTTTGAATATTCACGTTAAATGCTGGCCCCAGACGAAAGATCTTTCCCGCCGAACCGGTATCGACAATGACGGGTGACGGTCCTGGATATCGGGTCAATATTTCACGCAGCGTAGAAATGGCGTGCTGGGTGAGATCCTCGGGACGAAGCGACAGACGCAGTTCGGCGTCCTTTCGCTCTGCGTGAAAACGCTCCACGTCGACGGCGCTAAATCGCAGCTCCTCGTCGTTGTCGCTGACGCGCACCTTGATCAAGACCACGGTGTCCTTGGCCAGGAAACCACTGAAACGCTCAAAGGCGGCGACGGAGAAGTTGATTTCGAGCGAACCGCCGAGGTCTTCCAAGATGACGCGGGCGTACTGCTTGTTGGCCTTGGTCTGGCGTAGTTGGACTTCGGCGAGAATGCCCCCCACCGTGACGGCCTTCGACGCGCGCGCGAGTTCTTCGGCTCGTTCACGGATGGCGACAATGGCACCGTCAGTCTTGGTGCTGAGACTGTCCATCACCCCCAGAAGAGGATGATCGGAGATGTAGGTGCCGAGCATCTCGCGTTCGAAATCGAGTTTGATGGACTGCTCGAACTCGATGTCGCTGAGGGCAATCTCGGTTCCCTCCCAGTCCCCGTCGCCCTCGGCGTCGAAGGCGGCGAAGAGGGTCGAAATCCCAAGAGACAGATCCTTTCGGCGACTGATCGTGACGTCGATGATCTCGTCGACCTTCAAAAGAAACGCGAGTCGCGGCACTCCGAGAGAGTCGAAGGCGCCGGCCTTGATGAGAGATTCCATCGTTCGACGGTTCAACACCATGGGATCGACCCGACGCACAAAGTCATAGACGTCGGCGAAGGGCCCCTTCAGCTCGCGCTCGGCCACGATTTTTTCCACCAGAGCTTCGCCTACGTTTCGCACGGCGGCCATGCCAAAGAGGATCGTGTTCTCCGACTTCTGCGACGGGGCGTAGTCGGCGAAGGACTCATTGACGTCGGGCACACCCACGGTGATGCCCATTTGGCGCGCCTCGTTGAGATAGACCGCCGCTTTGTCCTTGTCGTCGCGAAACGACGTCAAGAGCGCGGCCATGTAGTCAACGGGGTAGTTAGCCTTCAGCCACGCGTTCTGGTATCCGAGGAGTGCGTAGCCGTAGGCGTGGCTCTTGGGAAAGGCGTAGTCGGCGAAGGGCTCGATCTTGTCGAAGATCGCGTCGCCCAGCTCGCGACCGTATCCTTCGCGCTCGACGCCGTCGACGAACTTCGCGCGTTGGGCGCGGATCATCTCGCGAATCTTCTTGGAGCAGGCTTTGCGCAGGTCGTCGGCTTCGCTCAGCGAAAAGCCGGCAATCGTCGTCGCTACGGCCATGATGTCCTCTTGATAGATCATGAGGCCGTAAGTGCCCGAGAGGATCTCGCTCAAGACCTCGTGGTCGTAGGACACCTCTTGGCGATGATTCTTTCGATCGGCGTAATCGTTGTGCACGTTTTCACTCAGGGGGCCCGGACGATACAGCGCGTTGAGCGCCGCGATGTCGTCAAAGCTGGTCGGAGCCAAACGGCGCATCAGCTGGCGCATCTTGTCGCCCTCGAGCTGAAAGATCCCCACCGAGTTACCGAGACGCAGCATTTCGTAGACCTTGGGATCATCGAGCGCCACGTGATCGATATCGACCTTCGCGCCGGTACGTCGTTCTATATGGTCGAGGGTCCGCTCGATGATCGCCAGGTTGCGTAGCCCGAGAAAGTCCATCTTCAAAAGACCGAGCTTCTCAATAGCCGTCGCTTCGTACTGCGTGACGATGGGCGCACCTTCGCTCGAACCGTTCGCACCGGACTTTCGCTGCACCGGGACGTAATCGAGCACCGGGCCCTTCGTGATCACGACTGCCGCCGCGTGAATGCCGTCTTGGCGGCGCTTGTCAACGAAGCCCTTCGCCACGTCGACGACGTGTTTCACTTCTGCGTCCGACTGGTAGAGCGCGCGCAGCTCGCTCGCTTCGCTGTAGCGATTCTCGTACCCGGGCATTGGAGTGAAACACGCCGCGAGCGGCAAGTCCTGTCCCATGACGAGAGGAGGCATGGCCTTGGCGATCTTGTCGCCGAGCTGCGGCGGATAGCCCAGAACGCGGGCCGAGTCACGCACCGCGGCGCGCGCTTTGATCGTGGAGAATGTGACGATCTGCGCCACGTGATCCGCGCCGTAGCGATCGGCGGCGTAGCGAATCATGTCGCCGCGATAGCGCTCGTCGAAGTCCATATCGATGTCGGGCATGGAGCGCCGTCCCGGATTGAGGAATCGCTCGAAGAACAGCCCGTAGCGCAGTGGATCGAGGTCGACAATGCGCAGGCAGTACGCCACGCAACATCCCGCTGACGATCCACGCCCGGGCCCCACACGAATTCCCTTGTCGTGGGCATGTCGGATGAGGTCCCACACCACCAAGAAGTAGTCCGAGAACCCCATGTCCGCGATGACCCCGAGTTCGTAATCGAGTCGCGTTCGCACTTCATCGCTCAAAGTGTCGCCGTAGCGTTCGATAGCCCCGCGATAGGTGAGCTCGCGCAGGTACCGCGTCGCACCTTCTTTGTGGGTATCGGCCTGAAAGCCGTCGGGCAGCGGAAACTCCGGGAGGCCGTCGTTGTCGAACTCGATCGTTACGTTCGCTCGTTCCGCGATGATCAGCGTGTTGTCGCAGGCTTGGGGAACTTCACGAAAGAGGTAGCGCATCTCGGCCGCGCTCTTTAAATAGTGCTGGTCGCTCTCGAAGCGAAACCGATCGGGATCGGCCACTCGTGACCCGGTGCCAATACATAACAGGGCGTCGTGCATCTCGTGATCTTCGTGACGAACGTAGTGCAAGTCGTTCGTGGCGACGAGCGGCGCGGCCAAATCGTTCGCGATGCGCATCAACTGGGGGTTCGTTCGATGCTGGGCCGCCATGCCGTGATCTTGGAGCTCGATGTAGAAGTTCTCGGGACCAAAGATCGTCTGCAGGCGACCGGCCAACTCCAGCGCTTTCGTGTAGTCGTTTTGCAGTAATGCCTGCAGGACCACGCCCCCAAGGCAGCCCGACGTCGCCACGATCCCCGCGTTGTAGCGCTCGAGGAGTTCCCAGTCGAGTCGGGGCTTGTAGTAGTAGCCCTCTAGAAACGCCTGCGACGAGAGCTCGCGCAGATTTTTGTAGCCCTCGTTGGACACGGCCAGCAGACTGAGGTGGTGATAGAGCTTCTGGCCACCTTCGGAGTCGCCGCCGGTGTCATCCATCTTGCCGCGGCGAGCCGGACGATCGAAGCGCGAGTTCGCCGCCATGTACGCCTCGAGGCCAATGATGGGCTTCACGTCGTGTCGTCGACACGCCTCGTAAAAGTCGATGACGCCGTACAGGTTTCCGTGGTCGGTGATCGCGATGGCGTTCTGCCCGTCAGCCTTCGCGGCGAGGACCATCTCGTCGATGCGCGCCGCACCGTCGAGCATCGAATACTCGGTGTGGTTGTGCAGATGGACGAAGCCCTCAGCCATCAGCCGAACTCTTTCTCTGGATCTCTTCGCAAACTACACGGATGGGATTTGAACGCTAGTACTCTCGCGCCCACTTCCGCCAGCCCTACAGGTAGGTGCCGGCGCGCGGCTCACTCGCCCCGGGCGGAAGTGAACGGTCACGCATTTTTTCGAGCTGGGCGGCCGCGGCAGCCTGCTGGGCGAAGAGTGAGGCTTGAATGCCGTGAAAGAGGCCTTCTAACCACCCCACGAGCTGGGCCTGGGCGATCCGTAGCTCCGACTCTGTGGGAACTTCGGTGCTAAAGGGTATGGCCATACGTGAGAGTTCCTTCGACAGATCCGGCGAAAGGGCACCCGACAGTTCGGCAACTGAGGTCTCGTAGATCTCTTTCAGCCGTGCCCGGCCGGCCTCGTCCAAGGGAGCACTGCGGGCTTCGTCAAGCAAGAGTTTGACCATCGAGCCGATCCGCATCACTTTCGCCGGCTGACTCACGTAGTCGGTGTTGTCCTCCTCGGGGCGCTGGCCGCTCTCGCCCGGTGAGAGCACTTGGTCGGGGTTCACACTGACGTCGTGGTTGGTTTCATCGGTCATAAGAGCAGTGTGCCAGACAAAGGGAGCACTTCGTGCACGACCTCGGAAAATAGGGTGGCGCGTCGATAGGATGGCGCCGTGAGAGTATCCACGCGGGGAGATTACGCCAGTCGGGCGCTACTCAGTTTGGCTCTGCGCGACAATTACAGTTCGCCCACCTCCGTTCGCGACCTGGCCGAACGCACCGGGCTCCCCCAGCCGTATCTCGAACAGATTCTCTTGAGCCTGAAAGGCGTTGGACTCGTTCGTTCAAAACGAGGCGTGGGCGGCGGATACGTCCTCGCGCGCCCGGCCGAGTTGATCACCCTCGCTGAGATCGTGGCGGCGGTCGATGGCCCCATTGCGGCCGGTGATTTTGGCCTGCCCCACCAGGACGGAGCCTGCGACCACGAGGGTCAGTGCGTGCTGCTCGGCGTCTGGGCAGACGTGGGAAATCACATGCGAGATCACCTGGCGAGCTTCACTTTGGCCGATATGGTCACTCAAGCTCGGGGCGGCAGGCCCGTGGCGCGCACCCACAGCGGCTAAACTTACAGTGTTTAGCGCGTTTTGAGACCCTTGAAAAAGGTTTTACCTCGTGGTAAATTAGTAAGGCGCCCATAGGAGAAATACCCAGTCTTAGGACGCATCGACTTTGTGCCCCCCACAGACAAGGAGATGCTAGTGAATACCAGTACAACCCCCCGCCGCTCAGCGGTCAATACCAACGACATGTTGGGTCTTCTCATGCGCGACCTCGATCGCTACCCCATGCCCAACTACGACGAGCAAGTCGAACTCGCCAAGCGCGTCACGGCCGGCGACGAAGAAGCCAAAAAGCAGATGGTCGCGGCCAACCTGCGACTCGTCCTTCACTGGGCCCGTCGTTACCAAGACCGCGGTGTCGAGATGGTCGACCTCGTCCAAGAGGGAACCTTTGGACTCCTTCGCGCCGTCGAGAAGTTCGACTGGGAACGCGGCTTTAAGTTCTCGACCTACGCCACTTGGTGGATTCGCCAGGCCCTACAGCGTGCCGTTCAACAGCACGGTCGCACCATTCGTATCCCCCTCGAAGTTGGCGAGCAGTTGCAGCGTCTTGAGGCCACCACGGCCGAGTTGACGTCGATCCTGGCGCGCAAGCCCACGGACGAAGAGCTCACCGAAGCGACCGGCATGTCAAAGGCCGAGCGCGAGAACTTAAAGGGTCTGGCGGGCGTGACGGCGAGTCTCGACCAGCCGGCCAGTTCCGACTCAGCGACGACTCTCGGTGACCTCGTGGCGCCTAGTCAGCACGACTGGGTCAACGACATCGAGCAGACGATGATGAACGATGAGCTGCACGGTGCTCTCACCAAGTTGACCGAACTCCAGCGTGACGTCTTGACGCTGCGCTTTGGACTCAACGGCGCCACTCCCCTCTCGCTGCAGGCGACTGCGACGAAGATGGACATTGGCGTTCGCCGAGTTCGCCGCGCGGAAGACGAAGCTCTGGCAATACTTCGCGACGACAGTAACGTGCTCGCCGCTCACGACGTCGCTTCTTAATAGACGACGTCGGCGGGCACCAGCGCGCGCAGATCGGCCGGAAGTGGCGCCTCAGAAATAATTGTCTCGCCCGAACGCGGGTGACGAAACGTCAACGTGGTCGAGTGCAAGAAAAACCGCTCTTCGTCGAGTCGTTTGTCGCGACGTTGACCAGAGCGAAGATCATTCACGACGGGGTGGCCAATGGTCGCCAGGTGCACGCGGATCTGGTGGGTACGGCCCGTCTCGAGGCGCAGACGTAGCAGCGTCATCGGATGTGGCTTGTCGAGACGGTGTATGACTTCATAGCTCGTGCGTGCCGGTCGACCGTCACTGCGCACGGCCATCAACGTCGGGGTTCGCGTCGAGCGGCCAATCGGCGCGTCGACGACACCGCGCTCTTCGCTCACGTGACCCTGCACCATTCCCAGATACGTGCGACCCATCTCCCGTTCGGCCAGCTGTTCGCTCAACGAGACGAAGCCTTCGGGAGACTTCGCGACCACGAGAAGACCCGATGTTCCTTTGTCGAGTCGGTGGACGATTCCCGGACGAGAGATATCGCACAGTCCTTCGTCGGCGAGCTGTTGAATCTGGGGATAGAGCGACAACAGACCCGCCACCAGAGTGCCCTCGAGCTGTCCCGCGCCCGGGTGGACCACCTGGCCTGGCGCTTTATTTACGACCACAAAGTCGTCGTCGTCGAGTGCCACATTGACGTCGACCGTGGGATCCGGCGCGACCTCGCCCGTCGGACGTGGCGCTAACTGCGCCACTAAGTGCTGGCCCGTTTCTAGGGGCACCGACGGCTTGGTCACTACCTTGTCGTTGATCCGCACCGATCCGCTCGTGACCGCACCGACGGCCTCAGACCGTGACAGACCCGTCAGCATCGATAGAACACGATCGACACGAATTCCCTCGAGGGTGCTCGGCACGAGTAAATCCAGGGTCTCTCCGTCGAAGGCGTCGCGCTCGCCGCTATCGCTCATCGAGCGAGCAGCCGATCTCCGCGCAGCGCCGCCACCATCAATATGAGAAACCCGATAGTAATGGCCACGTCCGCCACGTTAAAGACCGGAAACGACGACACCGCGATGAAGTCAGTGACCTGGTGGGGAGACGCGGCTAGTCGATCGATCACGTTGGCCAGCCCCCCGCCCAGCAGCAGTCCAAAGCCAATGGCCGGCGCGCCACGATGCGCGTTGATGCCGACGAGTACCACGACGACGGCAATCACCACCGTCACGATCGTCGTCACGAGTGGCCCCGAGCTGTTAATCGAAAACGAGATGCCCGAGTTGAACTGCAGTCGAAACCAGAAGAAGCCGGCAATGTGCTCAGGATGTCCCGCCAAGGTGTGACGGGCCCAGTACTTGGTCGCGGCGTCGACGATGGTGACCGCCAGCGCCACCGCGAGCACGGTGTAGTTGAGATGGAGCCTTAGACGCTGGCGCGGCACGACACGCAAGTAAAGACCGGCAGCTGCGCGCGCAGTCTCGGTTGCGAGATTGGTTCGTAGCACTCGTCACAGCGCCCGTAACTCCCGTCGTCGATACGCGCGAGCGCCACGTCGATCTCGTCGACTTTGAGGCGAAGCGCCGAGGCGTACTCCTTCAACTGGTCGCGCTGAATATCCGACGCGACACTGCTGCCGTCCTCGTCGTCGTACTCGAGTCGCTCGCGGTCCACCAACATCTCGTTCGCTTCCGATTCGCTCGTAGCGATCTGAGCGGTCGTTGCGTCGCGCGTCTCGACGAGGAGCGCGCGCAGTTCTTCGAGAAACTCATGGTCGTCGGCGTAGGGCTTGGAGTGCATCTTTCGCTCCAGTGCCTCTACCCGCTTTAGCTCTTCGGCTTCACGACGCTCTTGGCGCTTGCGCTCTTCGGAGTCGCGTCGTTCGATCTCGCGCAGCTTGCGCTGCTTCTCCGCTTCGATGGCCTTGCGCTTGTTTTCGATCTCGCGTTGCTTCTTCGCCTCGACGGCCGCCTTCTCTCGCGCCTTGCGTGCGACCTCGCGCTCTTTGGCGGCGATCTTCGCCTTGGCGTCGCGTTCTTTCTTCGCCTTGACCGCAGCGACGGCCTTGGCCTTCTGCTCAGCGGCCTTCTCTTTGGCGAGTGCGCGAGCCTTCGCTTCGCGTTCTTTCCTCGCTTTCGCGAGATCGAGCGCCTTTTGGCGCGCGAGGGCCTTCTGCGCAGCGACCTTCGCCTTGGCGTCGCGTTCCTTCTTCGCCTGGTCAGCCGCCAGAGCCTTCTGCTTCTTCGCGGCCGCCGCCTTCTGGGCCGAAGTCAGGGCCACGGGCTTCTTCGCCACGGTCTTTTTCGCGGGAGCCTTCTTCGCCATTGCCTTCTTGGCGGGGCTCTTCGCTGCCTTCTTCACAACTTTCTTCACGGGGGCCCGCGAGGCGGTCTTTTTGGCGACCACCTTCTTCGTGGGGGCCTTTTTCGTGGTCTTAGCGCTCGACGGCATGTATTTACTCCTCGCGTTCCTCAGAACAGTGCTCGCCGAGGCTAGCAGTTAGTGAGGGATTTACTGTCGATCGTCGCGCGAGGACTGATCAAATTTCAGGACTTGGCCGATCGTTGGTTGCGAGATGGTGGGCTGACCGGCGTTGGGTGTCGGGGCGGGGGCGGCCGGAGGAACGTTCGACGGACGAGGTGGCGGCGCGCTCGATGTGCCAGTCGGTGCCGCGGTCTCTTCTGGCGCGGGAGCTGGCGCAGGAGGTGTCGGACTCGCCGGTGGCGTTTTCGTCGTTGCGGCAGCCGTCGATTTCGCGCCCGCCTGCAGAGACGTCTCAACCCACTGCGTGAACTCCGAGAGCACCTGAGCAATGCGCGTACGCTCGGCCGACAACTGATGAGCCAGAGTCTCGACGTCTTCACTCAGGCGTTGCTTGAGACCGTTCAACCGGTTGACTTCATCTTCGGCGCGACTGCGCGCTTCGTTCACAATCTCGCGCGCACGCTCCTGCGCGGCGGCCGTGAACTCGCGGGCCTTGTCTTCTGCTTCACTTTGCGCCTCTTCGATGAACTTCTGAGCCATGGCGATCATCGACGTCACTTGCTCGGCTCCGGCGGCGCCGCCGGTGCGAATTGCCTGGGCCACGGGCGCGAGCGTGGGCGCACTGGGAGCGGGTGCCGGAGCGGGAGCCGCGGCAACGGGTGCCGTCGCGGGTCGAGCGTCGAGTTGATTGATGCGCTCGGCGGCTTGGCGCAACTGCTGGCGTTGCTGTTGGGCGAGATCTTTGAGTTGGCGAACTTCAACCGACAATCTCTCAAGAAAATCGTCGACCTCATCGACGTTGTATCCCTTGAGTCCGACCTTAAATGCGACGGTATCGATGGTGTCGAGTGCCGACGTTGCGTTATCCGTGCTGTCCATCCAGCCACCCTACCGCCGGATGCTCAACGCGGCGAGACTATTGCGTCACGTTAAATAATGTTGTTGATCACCACAAGAACAATGACCGCAACGAGAACAGAAAAATCGATACCGACGCCACCGACGCTCGGGCGCGGCAGGATCGCGCGCAGTGGTCGCAGTACTGGTTCGGTAATTTGCGCCAAGATGCGCTTGGTGGTGGCGAGTCCGCCTTGGGAGTGTTGTACCGGAATCCAGCTCAAGAACGCGGTAATGATCAAGATCCAGATGTAGAGCGTAATCAGGTCGTGAACAAATCTCATGCCTGATCTAGTGCGTGGTAATTCGCAGCGCGAAGTCGCTCTTTCATCTCGGGCCCCACGTGCATTCCCTGGGGACTGATCAAGTACACGCCGCGAATGAGCATCTCGATCTTGGCGTTGAGGGCGTAGGCCGTTCCGGCCGTGAAGTCGACCAACCGCCGAGCGAGTCCGGGGTCGACGTCGAGGGTGCTGAGCACGACCGCGCGGTTCGAACGAAGAAGATCGGTGATGCGACGAGAGTCGTCGTAGGTCTCGGGCGCCACAATGGCCACGTCGCGCTCTTGTTGAAAGGGTGACGCGCCGCGGGCGGCGCTGGTGGTCGCCATGGGGCGCACCCGGCTCACCCCGTTCGAACCTTCGAGTACCGAGATGGGCGCCGCGCGCGTCGGGGTGCGCGGAGCGGGGTTGCTTTGACGAAAAGGTGACGGGCTAGCGGGCTGGGTGGGAAAGGTTCGAGCAACGGGCACGGGAGTGGGGGTCCATTCAGGTTCAAACTCCTCTGGCTGTTCAGAGAAGGGTCGGGGCGCGTTGGTCGGACCGTACTCGCCGTACTCGTCTTCGACGAGACCGAGAAACCCGAGGAACCCTCGTAACTTTTCTTTCATTCGCCTCTCCTTGGCCGTAACGCCCAGAACTATGTTAGGCGAGGCAGGGCTAGAGGGCCCGTGGCCCAAAGAGCGCACGCCCGAGACGTACCTCGGTCGAGCCCAGAGAACAGGCCAGTTCTAGGTCTTCGGTCATACCCATGGATCGCTCGGTGAGTCCCAATTCGTCGGCGAGCGCGACCGTCGACGTGAACGCCCGCTCCGCCGCGATCAGGTCCGTCGGGGCGACCACCATGAGGCCACGAACGTTCAAGTTCAACTCTCGAGCGCGACTTACGAGTCGTGCGACGTCGCCTGGCGTCGCGCCATTTCGTTCGGCACGACCGGTGAAGTCAACTTGAACGTCGAGCGCGTTAGTGCGTCCGAGGCTCGCGAGCTTCTCGAGCTCTCGTTCACGCGCCACGGCGCTCAGAACTCCCGCGCAAGCGCTGGCGCGAGTGATCTTGTTCGATTGCAGGGCACCGAGGAAGTGCCACGTCGCGTCCGGCGCGGCGTCTCTCTTCTCGCAGAGCTCATCGACGTAGTTCTCGCCGAAGTGTCGCAGTCCAAGTTGCCAGGCCGCTTGGACTTCGTCCACCCCGAAGGTCTTCGTCACGGCGACAATGCGCACACTCGCAAGATCTCGACCACTCGACGTGATGCGGCTGCGCACACTGTCGAGGTTGGCGCCAACGCGCTCGAGGAGTTCGCTAGCGGAGGAAGCTGGGAAGGTCGTCATCGCCACCGACGTCAAAGAAGTCGTCGCCCGTGGTGGTGAAGATGTCGCTGCGCGGTCCTTCGGTCATGACGGGCTCGCTCTGCGCGTTCGTCTTCACCGCGCCCGCATCAAAGCCGGCCGCGATAACGGTGACGCGTACCGCTTCGCCAATCGAGTCGTCGATCACCGAACCGAAGATGATGTTGGCGTCGGGGTGCGCCACTGAGTGAATGATCTCCGCGGCCTGAGTGACTTCGTTCAGGGTCACGTTGGGACCACCGACAATGTTCATCAAGATGCCTCGCGCTCCATCGATCGATGCTTCGAGCAGTGGCGACGTGATGGCGGCACGCGCCGCGTTGACCGCGCGTCCTTCGCCGGTCGAGCTACCCACACCCATGATGGCGGTGCCGGCGTTACGCATCACCGTGTTGACGTCGGCGAAGTCGGTGTTGATGAGACCGGGCACCGTGATGAGGTCGGTGACGCCACGCACGGCCGAGAGCAACACGTCGTCGGCGATCTTGAAGGCGTCGAGCATGGAGGTGTCGGGAGCGGTCACCGAGAGTAATCGATCGTTCGGGATCACGATCAAGGTGTCCACCTTGTCGCGCAACATCTGAATACCCTTTTCCGCCTGAGTGGCGCGGCGCTTGCCCTCGAAGCCGAAGGGACGCGTGACGACGCCAATGGTGAGAATGCCGAGGGCGCGGGCGATCTCGGCGACCACCGGGGCCGCTCCCGTTCCTGTACCGCCGCCCTCGCCAGCGGTGATAAAGACCATGTCGGTGTCCTTGAGCGCCTCTTCGATCTCGGCGCGATGGTCTTCGGCGGCCTGGCGACCCACTTCAGGATCACTGCCGGCCCCGAGGCCACGAGTCAACTGTCGACCGATGTCAATCTTCAAGTCAGCTTCAGAGAGAAGCAACGCCTGAGCGTCCGTGTTGGCCGCGATGAACTCGATATTTTTCAAACCCGAGGTGATCATCCGGTTAACTGCATTCGCTCCGCCCCCACCTACGCCAATTACCCTGATAACGGCGTGGTAGTTGCTCTGACTGAGACTCATGGACTCCCCTTGATTATCTCTTCTATTGTTACCGCCCCAGCGAGGGCGGCGTGGCGAACAGTCATTGAAGGCTAGTCATCGCCTACATTTCGGTCAAATACCACGGTTTCTACTAACTCGTCGGCGGCGTGACCGCGAGTTCGTCGGGGACCGTCACGTCCACGACGTCACCGGGTATGAGGGTGCTGTGCGCGATGACCGACGCGATCGCCACGAACTTGGCGTGCAGGTTGGTGGGTGGGCCCAAGATGAAGGTGACCGGTGTCGTCATCGTCAAGGTCACCGAGCCCTGCGCGTCATCGGTAATCGTGTGCACCTGGGTGGTGAACGCACGCGGCAACTGGCTCGCCACGTACGCCGCGCCACGACCGGCTTTGGCGAAGGGCCACGTTGAGGAACTTGGTTCGAGGTAGTCGAGTGTCGGAAGATTCTCGTGCAACGGCGCGACGCCCAACGGCTGTCCTTGCGCGTCGACGAACTCCAACACGTGCTTCGCGGTAAACGCCACAGCCACAGCGACGTTCTCGTGCACGCTCAGTTCAACGGTATTCGGCCATTTCTTGGTCACGGACACGCTATGCACCCACGAGAACGTCTCCAGATTTTTGACGATCGTCGCTTCGTTGAGGGCGATCATGGACGGATGAGTGGCGAGACCCGAACGACCGAGAATCGCCGCTTCGCTTTCATGGCGATTTCCGGTAACGGTGACGTTCTGAACGCGAAAATACGAAGAGTGCAGCGTCCACTGAGCGCCAAAGGCCAGCACCGTCACCGCCGCGCCGAGTGACACCAACCACTTCGTCAGACGGTTCATCCGGCGGCGGGGCTCGCGCGCGACCCGCGTCGGCGCGACCTCCTCGCGGCGATGGCGCTCGCGAGTGGCGGCGTGGCGACTCACGGTGTCTCTCCAAAACCGACGAGGCGATTTTCACTGACGAGCTCTACGCCCGACTCTTCCAGCACGCGTGTTCGAACCAGATTCATCAGGGAATACACATCGATCGCCAGGCCGTTGTCGTCGGCTTGGATGAAGTTGGCGTGCTTCTCGCTGACGGCCGCGCTGCCGAGGCGCAGTCCCTTGCATCCCGCGGCCTCGATGAGTCTCGCCGCGTGATCGTCGGGCGGATTTCGAAATACGCTGCCCGCATTAGCTCCTCCGGGCTGGTGTTCGCGTCGCCACCGGACAATCTCACGAACGCGATCTTCCGCTTCACTAGCGTCGCCGCGCGACAGCGCGAAGCGCGCACCGAGCACGATGTCGCGCGATCCGAGCGCGCTCGTGCGATACCCCAGTTGCAAGTCGTCTTTCGACCAGACGGTTGTGACTCCGTCGCGCCAGACCGTGGCCGCCTCGATCGAGCCGAGAATGTCGTCCCCGTGGCCACCGGCGTTCATCGCCACGGCTCCGCCAACGGTGCCCGGAACGCCGACGGCCCACTCGAAGCCGACCACTCCCTCGTGGGCCAGGCGCCGCGCCATCAGGGGCAGATCGAGTCCCGCTCCAGCGTTTACCACCACGCGTTCGTCGCCGTCAACGTCGAGCGCCGCAAATGAACGATCGCAGTGCACCACGAGGACGTCGCGCTCGCCGTCTTCCACGAGCAAGTTCGAGCCGTTGCCGAGGGCGACGAGAGTGAGCCCCGTTTCGGTCATCGCCGAGCCGAGCTCGTCGAGATCATCGAGCGAAGTGATGTTCACGACAACGCGAGCCGTCCCGCCCACGCGATACGTTGTGCGCGAACCAAAGGGGGCGTGCTCGCTGACGCGCGGACCTCCGAGGGCGACGAGAGCGTCGATCGCGTTCACGTCACTCCCCCCGGCAACGAAGAGATGATGGTCGCCACGTCGCCCGCACCGAGCACCAAGATCACGTCGCTGTCGTCGAGCAGTTGTTCGAGTAGTTCTCCTACCAGCGAAAGGTCGCCACAGTAGAGCGTGTCCAGAGTCGGGTCGTGGCGTTGAATGGCGCTCGCCACGAGTTCACCCGTGACTCCCGTCGGATTCGCTTCACCCGCCGCGTAGAGGTCGGTCACGATGACGTGGCGCGCACCGTTGAAGGCCGGAGCGAACTCGTCGACGAGGGCCAGTGTGCGAGTGACGCGGTGAGGCTGAAAGACGATCGTGATGCGTTCGTACCCGGCGGCTTGCGTCGCGGCGATGGTCGCCTTGATCTCGCCCGGCAGGTGCGCGTAATCCTCGTAGACGTCCACGTCGCGCCACGCGCCACGGTACTGAAAGCGCCGCGGCGCTCCGACAAAGTTAGACAGCCCGCGCACGATCGCCTCATCGGGCACCGCGAGGACGTGAGCGAGCACCGCCACCACGGCGGCGTTGGCCACGTTGTGCGCCCCCGTGACGCGAAGATCGATCTGCAAGGTTGTCGGTCCGCTCAGTCGAAAGGACGCATGCCGGCGCTCGAGGACCATGTCCGATACCCCCCAGGCGCAGTCGGCGCTTGTTCCCACGAGAGTCGCGTCGCGACGAGAGGCGACAGCGCGCTTCGCCCCGGGATCGTCGGCCCACGCCACCACCGGCCCACTGGTACGGCCAACGAGATCGGCGAAGGCCGCCTCGAGTGTGGCCAACGAGCCATAGAAATCGAGGTGATCGGGCTCCACGTTCAAAACCGCGAGCGCGAAGGGATGAAGCTCACCAAAGGTGCCGTAGCTTTCGTCGACTTCGACCAGGAGGTCACCCTCGCCCCAATGGCCTTGAGCTCCCACACCGAGCACCGGGGCCCCGAGTAGCCATCCATCGTCGCGTCCGGCGGCCAAGGAGACCTGCGCCATCATCGAGGTCGCGGTCGTCTTTCCGTGCGTGCCCGTGAAGCCAATGACCCGCTTCATCGACGAGAGCTCGTCAAACGCACGCGCTCGTGTCATCATCTCGGCCCCGGCGTCGCGTGCGGCCACGAGTTCCACATTGTCGGTGGCGACCGCAGGCGACCAAAGAACGACCTCGGCACCGTCAACGTGCGTCGCGTCGTGACCCAGGTACACCGTGATGTGGCGAGCTCTCAGCTCGTCGAACACCGACGACTCGTGCGCGTCACTCCCGCTGACCACAGCCCCGAGCTCGCCCAGCAAAAGGGCCATCGCACTCATTCCCGCTCCGGCGATACCCACAATGTGCACGCGCACTCCTGGTTGCAAGGCGCTCACGAGACGCGACTCTCAAGCACGACCTCGGCAATGGCGTCAGCCGCGTGCGGGTGCGCCAACGTGTGCACCGCGTGCGACATCTCCTCCAGCGTGGACGGCGCCATCATGATCTCTAAGGCCCTGGCCAACTCTTCGCCCGTACACTGGGCGTCGCTCAGAACGATGGCTCCCCCGGCGTCGGCGAGCACACGGGCGTTCTTCGTTTGATGGTCGCTCGGCGCGCCCGGTAAAGGGACAAGCACGGACGGTACCGCGAGAGTCGTGAGTTCTGCGACCGTGATCGCTCCGGCGCGACAGATAGCTACGTCGCACACGCTCCACAGCTCCACCATGTCACCAAAGTCGATCACTCGGTAGTCGAGGCTCTCGACGGAAGGCTTGGTGGACGCAAACTCCTCATAGTCGCGACGTCCCGTCACGTGCACCAACGCTCGATCACTGCGCGAGGACCACGCCCGAGCCAAGTCGCGCACGGCCGCATTCACGCGACGAGAACCGAGCGAACCCGTCATGACAACAACGACGTCGCGCTCGGCGTCAATCGGCGGCGACAGTCGTTCTTTCGCCTCACGACGCGCGCTCGGGGAGCGGTCGAGCGACTCAATGGCAGCGCGAAGCGGCGCCCCGGTCACGACAGTGTTTGCACCACTCGACGCGAACGCCGTACAGCGAGCCGTCGCGAAGCGTCTCAACAGTCGATGCGACGCGCCCGGTACGGCATCGAAGTCGACCAGCACGAGCGGCACGCGCCAGCTCACTGCCGCGAGGGCCACGGCGAACGAGGCGTACCCGCCGACGGAGACCACCACTGACGGCCGCCAGCGACGCACCAGCCACTGGGCGATCAGGATTGCCTGGACGAGTCCGATCCCCGCTCCGATATTCGCTGCGAGGTCGCCCATCCTCCACGAACGACGCAGCCCCCGCCCCGGCAAAAGAGTGAGAGCGACCTCGCCCACCAGAAGGTTTCGCTCTTGTCCCCGGCGACTGCCGACGTAGCGCAACTCGGACGCGGAAAGTCCGCGCTCGCTGAGCGACTCCGCTATGGCCTGCATCGGAAACACGTGACCCCCGGTACCACCCCCGGTGATCACGACGGGGCGGGCCATTAGTACCCCTGGGGACGGCGCGGTCGGCGATGAACGTCAGGTCGAGCGACGGGCCGCGACTGGGGCCGAGCACGCGGCGCGATCGCGCGAGCGTTCGCCACCTCGTGCTGGCGAATAGTGAGATCGGGACTGCGCGAACGATCGTGAGCGATGTTGTAGAGCAGTCCCACTGCCGCGAGCTCGGTGATGAGCGCCGTGCCACCGTACGAGAAGAACGGTAACGGCACCCCGGTGACGGCCCACCACCCCACGACCGAAGAGATGTTGATGAGAGCCTCGACCGTGATCCAGGTCGCGATGCCGATCGCCATCAGTCGATAGACCTGATTCGAGCACTGACGGGCGATACGAACCGACACCATCAAGAAGGCAATGAAGAGGGCAATGACGGCGAGAGTGCCAATGATGCCGAGTTCTTCTCCCACGATGGTGAAGATGAAGTCGGTGTGCGGATTTGGTAGGAGTCCCCACTTCTCGCGACTGTGACCGAGTCCGAGGCCCGTGATGCCGCCCGCGCCGAGTCCGATCTTCGATTGCAGGAGTTGATACCCACTGCCGAGCACGTCCGAGTTCGGATGCAAAAACGAAAAGAATCGCTTGGCCGAGTACGGCTCGAGAGCGAGATACCCTCCCACGGCTGCCCCCGTCAGGACGAGCACGCCTAGGAGGAGTCGGCGCGAAAGGCCCGCGATAGCCAGCATCGATACCGCGATGATGAGCACGACCGACGCGGTGCCGATGTCGGGTTCGAGAACGATGAGTCCACAGCCGAGCCACAGGGGCAGCGTCCACATCGCGAGCTGTTTCCAGTTGTTGAGCTCGTCGTGATGATGCTCCACCAACCACGCCAGAAAGACGATCGTGCAGAGTTTGAAGAGCTCGGAGGGCTGGAGATCTATGACGCGCAAGTTCAACCAACGCTTGCCACCGTTCGTCGTCACGCCGACGGCCTTCACCGCCAGCAACAAGAACAGACCTCCGGCCACGAGAAGAGGCGCCGTCTTCACCAGACGTTCCAGGCGCACACGCGCGGCGAAGTAGAGGGCGAAGATTCCGAGACACAGGTAGGCAACGTCGTGCACCATGATCGAAAAAGCCGTCCCACCGTTGGCGGCCGACTGTCCTTCGCTCGCCGAGGCGACGAAGATCGTGCCAAAGATGACGAGTGCGGTCGTCACCACGATCAAAACCCGCGCAGTGTTGTCGCCGCGCGGCAAGGGCTGAAGCAGTCCTCGACTGCGCTGGGGCGAGCGCGGGGCCGGGCGGGCGGCCTCGCGGCGCGCGGGTCGGCGCGATCGCTGACGTTCCAGGGAGCGGATCGACATCTAGACCACCTTCGCAATCTTGAGAAAGTCTCCGTAAAAAATTCCGAGTCCGAGCATCGCCAGGAGACCCGCCATAATCCAGAATCGGATGGTGACCGTCGTCTCGGGCCAGAGCTGCTCAAAGTGGTGTTGTATCGGAGCGATGCGAAAGACCCGACGCCCGAACACGCGAAAGCTGATGACCTGGATGATCACCGAAAGTGTCACGGCCAGAAAGAGACCGCCGATGATCGGCAGTAACAGATCGAGGTTCATCAAAAGACAGAGCGCGGCGATCCCCGTGCCCACCGCAAGAGACCCGGTGTCTCCCATGAAGATCTTCGCGGGCGCCGCGTTCCACCACAGAAAGCCCAGACACGCTCCCACGAGCGCGACCGCGACAAGACCGAGATCGAGCGACGCGTGAAGGCGGTAGATGTCGAAGTGGCGAAACTGCCAGTACCCGATAATGGCGAGCACGCCAAAGGAGAACGTCGCGGAGCCGGCGGCGAGTCCGTCGAGCCCGTCAGTCAGGTTGACCGCGTTGGACGTTCCGATCATGATGAAGGCCCCGAGGAAGAACCACCCCACCGTCGTCAGTTGCCAACCGGGGAGAGAAAATCGGGTGAACGACAACTGCGTCGACGTGTGCACCCAGTTAAGTGCGAGGAAGGCGAAGACGGCGGCGATGACGACTTGACCGATGAGTTTGCCACGCTTATTAAGTCCCAAGTTACGCAGATTGCGTATTCCGAGGTAGTCGTCGACGAAGCCCAACACTCCTGAGGCGACGATGGCGAGAATGGCGAGAATTCCCGAGCGGGTAAAGACGACCGACGTGCCGATGTGGCCCATGGCGTAGCCGAGCAGCGCGGCCAACACGATGATGGCACCACCCATGGTGGGGGTGCCCGCTTTGTGCTGGTGGGTCGGTCCGTCCTCGCGGATCACCTGAAAGAGTGAACGAGCCCGAAGGAATCGAATCCAGAGCGGCGTCAAAAAGAGCGCGACGAGGAACGCCACTCCGCCCGACTCCATCAAACTCAACACGTCGCACTCACCTCAACAGTTCCTTCGCAACCACCCGATCGTCAAAGGGGATCACCTGATCGCCCGTTGTCAGGGTCGCTTCGTGCCCTTTGCCCGCGATCACGACAACGTCACCCGCCGTGGCGCTCTCTATAGCGAGAACGATTGCTCGACCACGGTCGCTCTCGCGAACGACCTGAGCGCCCGACACGCAACCCGACATCACTGCATCAATGATTGCATCTGGCATCTCGGATCGCGGGTTATCGGATGTCACAATTGTCAAGTCCGAGAGTTGTGTCGCCACGAGACCCATTTCGGGACGCTTCGTGCGGTCGCGGTCTCCCCCCGCGCCAAAGACGGTGATGAGTCGACCGTCGGGTTGCAACGTGCGCACGTCGCGCAACAGCCTCTCGAGCCCCTCGGGCGTGTGGGCATAGTCGACGATCACAGTGACGCCGCGCCCGTAGAGGACGTCGAAGCGACCGGGCACCGCGTCTACATCGGCCATCGACGCCGCGATCTGCGCGTCGTCGGCGCCGAGGGCACTCATGATCGACATCGCCATCAGCGCGTTATCGACGTTGTAGTCGCCGACGAGCGGCGAGTTCACCAAATGATCGCGCCAGAAGAACGTCGAACCGCGAAGCGAGTTGACCACGTCGTGTGCGTCGTTGCGGCTAACGCGCGTGACGGGCAACGAGGTCGCGCTGGCTAGTCGCTCGCCGTAGGAGTCGTCCACCCAAATGACGGCACGCTTGGCGAACTCGCTCGTGAAGAGCGACGCTTTCGTCTCGAAGTACTGCTCCATCGTGCCGTGGTAGTCGAGGTGATCGTGGCTGAGATTGGTAAACGCGGCTACGCAGAAGCGAAGGCCCTCGATGCGACGCTGATCGAGCGCGTGACTCGACACCTCGAGGGCGACCAGCGAGTGGGGCAGAGAGGAGTCAAAACCCGCCACCGTTGAGGCCAGCGTTCGATACAACTCCGGTGGGGCCGGTGTCGTACGTTCGTTGGTCAACGTGCCAATGCTCGACGCGTTCCACTCGAGCGCCCGCGCGAGCGACGCCAGCATTGTGGTGACGCTCGTTTTCCCGTTCGTGCCGGTCACCCCCACCAACGTCGTTCGAGTTTCCGGATGTCCGGTGATGGTTGCGCTGGCGTGAGCGAGAAGCGATGGAAGCTGCGAGGGGGGCACGACCACGACGGGGGCGTCGAGAGACATCGCGACACTCCCGACCACGCATTCGGTACCCATCGCCACCGCCTCGCGGGCGTAGTCGGATCCATTCTTCTTGGTGCCCGGCATGGCAAAGAAGAGAGCGCCCGGACCGCAGACTCGCGAATCGATCTCTACTCGATCGATCTCGAGACTGCTCGTCGCCACGTCGAGCGACACGTCTTCCAAGATGTCGCCCAGTTGCATCACGTCACGTCCGACTTGAGCGCGGCGGCACCCGTGAGAGGCTTCTGCACGGCGCCGTTGGAAGGAATGCCGTAGTGGTGCAGGGCGTACGACATGACCTGTTGAAAGACGGGCGCCGAGACCGATCCACCGTAGATATCGTTCAACGGTCGTTCGATAACCACGATCATCGAGAGAATCGGATTGTTGGCGGGCGCGAAGCCCACGAAGCTGGCGTTGTAGTTGTCGGTCAGCTTGTCCTGACCCGGGTATGGAATGGTCGCGGTACCGGTCTTGCCAGCGACGGTGTAACCGGGAATGATTGCGTCGGTTCCGGTGCCGTCGAGGACGACTTGCTCGAGCATTTTGATCATCGTGGCGTCGACGGGCTTTGACAAGACGACATGCGTGGCGCTTGGTGGTGTCGCCTTCATGGTGCCGTCGGGATAGACGTAGGCTCGCACCAGTTTGGGTTCGACGAACACACCCCCGTTGGCGATGGCGTTATACGCATCAAGCACTTGAATGGCCGGCACCGCGTCCACTTGCCCGATAGGTAGCGCGACCTGGTCGCTGGCGTACCAGTTGGCGGCGTTGACGAGCAGACCGCTCGTCTCGTCGGGAAAGTTGATGTCGGTTGTCTGGCCAAAACCGAGGCGCTCGACTTGGGCCAAGATGCCCGCTTCGCCCACGCGCGTGCCGATTTCGTAGGTCCCGATGTTGGACGACTGCGCGAGCACCTCGGTAGCCGTCAAGTGCTCGAGCCCGTGGTTTTCGGCATCGTGGAAGTACCGCCCGCCCACCACCACCGAGTTCGGCACCGCAAAGACGGTGCTCGGCGTGATCAAACCGGCCTGCAACGCCGCGGAGAAGGTTACGACCTTAAAGACTGAGCCGGGTTCGTAGGCCTGGGAGAACGGCAGGTTGTTGATGGTCTGTTCGATGCCGGAGTAGCCCACGCTCTTACCCCAGGCGGGAATGGGACCGAGCGCCCCGGCGGTGGTCTTGGTGTTGACGAGGGACGCGTCGGCGAGAATCTGTCCGGTCTTCACGTCCATGACAACCGCGAGTCCGGTCAGTCCGTCTTCAGCCTTCAGCTGTTGGGCGAGATCGCGTTCGGTGACGTACTGCAGAGAGGAGTCCAAGGTCAGTTCGAGCCCGACGCCCGGCTTGGCCGGAGTAATCACCGTGGAGTGTGACGCAGGCAAGTTGACGCCCGAAGCCGAGACGAACTCTCGCGTCACGCCAGTCTGACCGGCCAGCATTTTTTGATACTCGTACTCAAGACCCGTCGTGCCCGCACCACTTGCGTTCACTCCCCCGAGGATCGACGTGGCGAGCGTGCCGTCTGGGTAGGTACGCACTGACGAGTTTTGAACCACGATGCCGGGAAACGTGTGCGACGTCACGCTTCGACCGTCGGTCAGGTCGAGCGCGTTGTTCACCACGACGTAGCCACTGTGGCGCGAGAGAAGCGAGGTCAGCTTGGCAACGGGTACGTGCACCAGAGGCGACATGGCTGCGGCCTCCCTGGCCGGGTCCTTAATTTGGAAGTCGTCGGCGATGACGAGAGACGTGGGCCGAGAGACGGCCAGCGTTTGGCCGTCACGGTCGTAGATACCACCGCGCAACGCCGTCGTCGTCAATTTCTCTCGCACCTGGCCCACGGACAACGCGGCGTAGTGCGCGTGATCAAGGACCTGCAGATCGAAAAGGCGCACGCCGAGGAGGCAAAACGCCGTCGCCAGTGCCGCTCGAAGAAGAAGGAGGCGCCGGGGACCCGGTGAACGTTTGGTCGTCGCTCGAGTCGGTCGAGTACGCGCGTGGGTAGAGGTTTGGTGGACGCTCACCGAATCGTCCTTGATGTAGCCGGTGCATAACCTGAGAACTTCGGTAGAGGCAGAGGTGCATCAAGAGACGTTGACGGTACTTGAGTGACCGAAGAGGGATCCACAAGGTGCAACGCTCCGGCCTGCGTCGCGATCTGACTAGGCGCGGACATATTGGTGAGCGAACCCACTTGTTCGGCGTAGGTCGACTGCTCCTGGAGAAGTTGACTTTGCAGCTGGTGGATTTCGATCTGGCGATTCGCTTCAAACATCGAGCCCGCGAGGGAGATAGCGAGAGCGACCACGACGACGATGGCGGCCTTACGGGCGGACGACGCCGAACGCCAGCGCTTCGCCGCCTCCGCTCGCCGGGGAGCGGGCTGGCGATGAGTGGGGCGCGACGCAGGACGAGCCGGTGGGCGATCGGTTTGACGACGGGTGTCGACGCGACGGGGAAAACTGATGACGCTCACGACCCGACCTTTCGTGCAATTCGAAGACGCGCCGAGCGGGCGCGCGGATTACGAGCGATTTCGCCCACGCCAGCAAGTTGAGCGCTGGCCTTAAAGACGTGAACGCGAGGAATAGCGCCGCACACGCAGCCGAGCTCGGGCGAACAGCGACATCCGCCACTCTGTTGCTCGGCGAAGAACGACTTTACGACCCGATCCTCGCCCGAGTGATACGAGATGACGGCCACGATTCCCCCGACGCTGACGGCGTCGAGCGCGGCGGCCAGACCGTCAACGAGCTGCTCTTCCTCTCCGTTCACTACGACTCGCAGGGCTTGGAAGACCCGGGTGGCGACGTGGCCGCGCCGACGCGCCGCCATAGGCACGGCGCGCTCCACGGCTTCGCTGAGCTCGCCCGTCGATTGGGGTTGGCGATCGATTACGGACTTGGCAATGGATCCGGCGAATCGACCTTCACCGTGGTTACGAAGAAGTCGGGCGAACTCGTGAAGATCCACACGGGAGAGATACTCAGCGGCGGATTCGCCCGACGTGGGGTCCATGCGCATGTCGAGCGGGGCGTCAGCGCGAAAGGAGAATCCGCGACTGGCTTCGTCGAGCTGATGCGACGAGACACCGAGATCCATGAGCACGCCAACGACGGGGTCACCATCGATGAACGACGCTTCTCGCGTCAATACGTCGTCAATGTCCGCGAAGGTGGCTTTGGCTACGACGGCGCGCGACGCAAATCGAGCAAGACGACTGCTCGCCTCTTTGATGGCGGCGGGGTCGCGGTCGATGCCGAGAACTCGAAGTTGCGGCGAGCCAGAGAGGATTGCTTCGGCATGACCGGCTCCCCCCAGCGTGGCGTCAACCACCACGCCAGCCGGGAGGCTGGAAAACAACTCGACGATTTCACTCGCGAGCACGGGGTCGTGAAAACGGTCAGGGGCCATCCGCAGCCTTTCAATCGCGACAACGGGCGAGAGGGCGGAGGAGGAATCCCGCCTCGCTGTCACGATTGCCAGGCTGCGCGTGGTCCGCGGCCGGTACTGCTCCGAGAGACTGGTCACTAGTCACTGCCCTGCTTAAAGATCTCTTCTGCTGCATTCACTTTCTCGGTGTACGTCGTTGGATTCCAGAGTTCGATGTGGTCAATGGCGCCGACCACCAGCACGTCTCCGCTGAGTTGCCCGTAGTCGCGGATCGACGACGGCAACGCAAATCGACCCTGCTTGTCGAACTCGACGTCTGACGAATTGGCCGACCAGTAACGCACCTGTTGGCGCTCGGACGATCCACCGGCTCGACTTTGGAGGAGACGCTCTTCCATCTGACGCGAAAACTCACCCGGTGTCCAGAGCGCCACGCACCCTTCGGTGTTCGGGCTGAGGTGTCCACCGCGTTCGAACTCGCCACGGAACTTCGCGGGCAAAATGAGCCGACCTTTGGCGTCCAGCGAGTGCTGAAACTGACCAACAAAGCCGAGCATTTTTGCGTCCTCCCGCGGGTTCACCACTTTCCCCCACTTCGTGACACATTACACCACCAACAACCACTCAGCGCCAAATCGATTCCGTTTTGATCGAAAAGAGTGACGACGAAGCCCAGGGGTCCAGAAAGCGATCAAGTGTTCGTGCTGGAGTGGTTACGCGAAGAGGTGAGGGCGCACGAGAAAGGGGCCACTTGACGTCGTGAGGTACTCCACGAGTGAGTCAAGATCCCTCAACGACAACGACGTCAGAGTGTGGTGATCGAGTGCGTCTTCCAGACCGGCGGGAACGTCGTGGAGAAACTCGAGGACGTCAGTTGTCGGTCCCGCGTGCAGCACCGTGGAGACGAATACGCCTTCACGCACGCGCCACTGGGTCAGACCGACGGCTTTGCGGTCATTGACGAATACCTCTCCCGGACCGCGCCCGGCAAAGCACACCACGCGAAACCTCGGGTCACCCTCCAGTGCGCCATCGTGCACGTACACCTGGTCGCTCGTGCGCTCTCGAAGTGCGTCCGCCCACCAGGTGCCCACCTGTATCGAGCTCACCCTCACGTCGTTACTCCACCGTGGATCGCTCTGCGGAATCCACCAGTCGATCCAGAGATCGTTCGGGCGCAGGAGGACCAGTCCCCCGCCGCCACGTCGGCGGCGCACCACCATGGCGCCAGTGCGCGACGCGTCCACGACGTCGCTCGACTGATTGCCTCCGAGCACGAGCGTCGCGCTGTTCACCCGCGCAACAAAGACAGTAGGAGCGTCTAGTTGGCGAAGCTCGTCGTAGTCGTAGAGGTCTTCAACATTCACGAAGCGCGTGGAAGATACGGCGCCCACAGCGGATCGGGGTCGGGAACGTGGCGCCAACGCCACCACGGGCCGTCGGGAACGCGCGGTTCAAAGTGCATCCGCCAACCAATCTCCTCGAGAAGACGATCGCCCTTTTGCATGTTGTGGCGTCGGCACGCCGCCACCACGTTCGTCCACTCGTGACGTCCCCCTCGCGATCGAGGCACCACGTGATCAATCGTGTCCGCGTGCTCCAGGCAGTACGCGCAGCGATAGCTGTCGCGCAGCAGAAGAGAACGTCGCGTGAGCGGCGGTGTGCGAATTTTGCTGGGCAGTTTCACCATGTCGTGCAGTCGCACGATGGCCGGGATCTCAATCACTAGGGTTGCCGATCGACACACTTCGGGCTCGTCGGGCATCGCTATGGCCTCAGCACGGCCCGCGAGCATGAGAACGACGGCACGTCGCTCCGAAACGAGCTGCAACGGTTCGAAGGTGGCGTTCAGTAGGAGCACGCGAGCCACGAAAAAACCTACCGTCTCGTCCGTTGTTGGTCGGACCACCGGGCGTACTCGATCACTTCTTTCGCGCTTGTTGTTCCCGTGGGAGAACCCGTGGCGGTCGACAGTCGAAACTGCCAATACGCCCGCCCGGGAATCGGAAGGAATGGGGCACGACGCCACCACGCCCTACGCCGTAGACGCCAAGCGGCTCGAGTGAGTGCCGGCATGGCGGATGGGTGGCGGACGATATGCGTCCCGAGCGCTCTCGTGTCGACGCCGTTCACTGCGCACCCCGCCACGCAATGACCGCCGCGCCGAGAATGGGACCGTCACCGCCAAGTTGCGATGGACGAATCTCAATGTCGTGCGAGTACGACATCATCGCCACGGAACGTGCGGCCTTGTTGGCTGCGTCGAAGAACTCGTCACCGTATCCCAGCGCCACCGAGCCCGCGACGTAGCAGTGACGAAAATCGAGGACCGAGCTCAATGTGCCGACGGCTCGTCCCACTAGTTCACCGGTTCTTTGGCGCGTCGAAAGGTCAGCCTCGATGGCGGGGCGACCAGTGCGAGCCTCGATAGCGCGCCCTGACACTTCTGCTTCGAGACAGCCGAACGCTCCGCACGAACAGAGTGCCCCGTTGGGCACCACGTTGAGGTGACCAATGTGTCCGGCGTTGCCCGTCTCACCGTCGAGGAGTCGCCCGTTCAAAACGAATCCTCCCCCGACACCCGTGGAGACGACCATCGATATATATGACGTCTGGTTGCGCGCCGCGCCGAAGGCGCCCTCGGCGAGCGCCAGGGCTCGTGCGTCACCTTCTATAAATACGTCACGGTCGAGCGCGTCATGGAGAGAGCGGCGAAGTGGAAATTCTCGCCACCCGACGATATTGAGCGGTGAAACTGACTCTCCCCCGCGCGTCATAGGTCCAGCGCACCCGACGCCGACGGCCGAAACGTCGCGTCCATGGAGAACGCTGCGCGATTCAGCCACGATGGCGTCAAAGAGATCGGAGTGGTGGGCGCTGACGTCGACGCGTCCGCGCGAGAGAATCAGACCGTCACGATCCACGACGGCGACGTCGACCTTGGATGCCCCTATATCAAGAGCGAGGCACGGAGGCGCGCCAAGCGCGCCCCCGATATATTTCATTCGCTTTTATGGCGATGACGCGACAACCAGTCGCGGAGCGAACTGGTACGGGGACCATAGTTCGCGTGGGCGTCGTCGCCCTGGCCTCGAGTGATGTCTTGCCAGGACGCGCGACCCAAAAGTCGAGCGTTACGCTCTACAACAACTGCGGATACAAACATCATTGCGACGCCCACCAGCCCAAGAAGAACCGAGTGGGAAAAAAAGAGAACGAGGATCGCCAGACCGGCAATAAAACCGGCCACTCCCCAGCGAACGCGCCGACCACTGTGAGAGTAAATCTTGGTCTCGCCAACGTTCTTCGCGAACCGAGGATCCTGCTTCGACAGGGACTCTTCCAATTCGGCCAGGATTCGCTGCTCGTGCTCTGACAGGGGCATCGCGACTCCTTCCGTTAGTCCCAAACGTACTTTATCTTTCTCCCCCTAATATTCGCACGTCGCTGAACGCGATTCCGCCAGCCCCCACCTAAGAATTCTCTAGGAGATACGTGTCCCAACCCGAGTTACGCGTGGCCACGATTTGCACAGGCAACATCTGCCGCTCGCCCATGGCCGAAGTTGTCCTGAAACACCTCATTGCCGACGACCCTGATCTCGACGGTCACGTTCACGTCACGAGCGCCGGCACCGCCCGGTGGCACGTTGGCAGCGCCATGGATCCCAGAGCGCGCGGCGCCCTCGACCGGGCCGGATACCCACTCGAGGGCTCGCCCGGCGCCTTCGCCAGTCGCGACTTCTTGAATTCCCAGGACGTGGTCGCCGTCATGACCCGTGAACACCTCGACGATGTGCGAAGTCGAGTCACCAATCCCAACACCGAGCTCGTGCTCTGGCGCCACCTCATCGATCCCTCCAAAGACCTCGACGTCGCCGATCCTTACTACGGCGACGACGCCGAGTTCGACGAGTGCCTGGCGATGCTCGCGTCCGGCGGCGAGAGCCTCCTGGCACTTCTCCGCTCCCGGCTGGCGGCGCGCGCGTAGACAGCCTGATGTCGCCCACCGGGCCAAGCGCCTGAGTAGGTTGATCGAAGACTATGAAGACTCGACTCACCGAACTACTCGGCATCGAACATCCCGTCATGCTGGCCGGAATGGGCGGAGTCTCCTACAGCGCCCTCGCGGCGGCCGTCTCGAACGCAGGAGGCTACGGATGCCTCGGCGCCTCAACGATGTCGAGCGCGCAGTTGGCCGAGGAGATCGCGGCAACGCGTGCGCTGACCTCAAAACCGTTTGGCGTCGATCTTTTGACGGCGTTTCCGGACACGCTCATCGCGAACGTGGAGCTGCTCATTGAGGGCGGGGCGAGCACCTTCGTGGCGGGTCTCGGCGTTCCAGCGCACGTCGTGGACCTCTGTCATGTCAACAACGTTCTCGTCATTTCGATGTGCGGCAAAGTCGAACACGCCCGTCGCGCACTCGCGGCCGGTTGTGACGTGGTCGTGGCACAAGGCACTGAGGCCGGTGGTCACACGGGCACCGTCGCGACGTTTCCGCTCGTCCCGCTCATCGTTGACGCCATCGACGGCGCCATCCCGGTCGTCGCGGCGGGTGGAATCTTCGACGGACGCGGACTCGCGGCGGCTCTAGCGCTCGGCGCCGACGGAGTCTGGGTTGGAACTCGATTCATCGCCACCCCCGAAGCGCGAACTCTTCCGGGCTACCAAGAACGCATCGTCGAAGCACGTGAAGACGGCACGGTCATCTCGCGCGCCTTCAGTGGCAAGACGATGCGGGTCATAAAAAACGACACGACCGATCGCTACGAGGCCGACCCCACGCTGTTACAGGGCTTCCCCGACCAACTCACTACGTCGTACCGGGAAGGAACATTTCATCTCGGGGGCGATGAGACGACGCCGGGGATCGATCCTCGCCGCGAGGGCTACCCGGCCGGTCAGGTCGTCGGTGGGATTCACGACATCGTGCCAGCTGGTGACATCGTGACACGCATGGTTCGTGACGCTGAGGAAATCCTCGCTCGCCTCGCCCCGTAACGTCACCGAGGCTTCGGCGCCACACCATATTCATGCGGCGGTTCGAAGCTCGTCGAACGATGTCGATAGATTCTTCAGAGTTCCCATGATCAAAGTCGAACATCTCACGAAGCGTTACCACGACACGATTGCCGTCGACGATCTCGACTTCGAAGTTCGTCCGGGCGTGGTCACTGGTTTTCTCGGACCCAACGGGTCGGGCAAGTCCACGACGATGCGCATCATCCTCGGACTGGATCATCCAACCAAGGGTCGCGCCACGGTGAAGGGCAAACGCTACGCGGAACTGCGCGATCCTATGCACGAAGTAGGAGCGCTCCTCGACGCGAAAGCAATCCATCCGGGTCGCAGTGCGCGCAATCATCTTCGCTCGCTCGCGGCGTCGAATCGAATCCCCTACAGGCGAGTTGACGAGGTTCTGGAGTTCGCCGGTATTGCCTCGGTCGCCAATAAGAAGGTGGGAACATTTTCTCTCGGCATGAGTCAGCGCCTCGGGATCGCGGCCGCACTGCTCGGCGACCCTGAGGTCCTTCTCTTCGACGAGCCGGTTAACGGACTCGACCCCGAAGGCATCCGTTGGATCCGTGACTTCTTTCGCACTCTCGCGAACGAGGGCCGCACCGTTTTCGTCTCGTCGCACCTCATGAGCGAGATGGCCGTCACGGCCGACCAGATCATTGTCATTGGCCGGGGCAAGTTCATCACCCAAGGTTCCATCGACACGCTGACCGCCACGGTCAAGGGCACGGTCTTCGCGCGAGGGTCCGATCATCAAAAACTGCTGGCCGCCATCGCGTCCCACGGAGGCATCACCACCGAGGCGAACGATGACGGCGTCACAATTGCGAGCCTCAGCGCCGAGCAGGTGGGTCAGATCGCTTTTGACGCGGGAGTCGTTCTCTACGAACTGACACCCCAGCGGGCGTCGTTGGAGGACGTCTTCATGGAACTGACCTCGGACGCGGTTGAATATGGATCGTCAGGTGCTCGTCATGAATCGTGACATCACGCTTGGCTCGGTCGTCCGCTCGGAATGGCTCAAGTTCCGCAGTGTGCGTTCCTCGGTCACCGGGGTCGTGTTGACCCTCGTCTTTACCATCGGTCTCGCAGCTTTAGTCACCTCGGTCTTTCGCGCCCACTGGTCGACCATCAGCGCGGCGCGCGAATTGACGTTCGATCCTGTGTCGTCCAGCCTCGTGGGGGTTCTTCTCGCTCAGTTCGCCGTCGGCGTCATTGGCGCACTTTTTGTGACGAGCGAGTATTCCTCGGGATCGATGCGCACCACTCTCACGGCCGTGCCCAAGCGAATCGAGTTGACGTTCGCCAAACTGTTGGTTCTCCTGGCTTCCATGCTGGTCGTGGGCGAAGTGGCGTGCTTTGCGTCTTTTTTGTTGGGTCAGTCGATTTACTCGGGTGTCGTGCCTACGGCGTCGCTCTCCAATGGGGCGACTCTTCGTGCGGTTATTCTGGCGGGCCTGTATCTCACCCTGTTGTCCGCGCTCGCGTTCGGACTCGGACTGATCATCCGCCACAGCGCCGCCTGCATCAGCGTCTTTGTCGGCGTTCTCTTAATCGTTCCCCTGATCTTCGTCTTCTTTCCGCAAAGCTGGCAGAACGCTGGCGAAAAGTACCTGCCCTCCGAGCTGGGCCACGCCATGGTCTCGCCCACGCCCATCGCGAACGACTTTGGCGCGTGGACCTCTCTCATTCTCTTGGCCGTCTACGCAGTCGTGCTGCTCGTCGTTGGGACCGCGCTCTTCACTCGCCGCGACGCCTAGGCACTAACGCACCTCGGCTCGTAGGGTGGCGTCATGGAACTTCGTGACGCTTTACGAACCACCGGATCGACTCGCGAGTTCAGTGCCCGACCGGTGGAGGACTCCGTCCTCTTTGATGTGCTCGACGACGCCCGATACGCCCCTTCGGGAGGTAACCGCCAAGCCTGGCGAGTCATCGTTGTCAAGGACATCGCCCAACGCCGGGCGGTCGCGGCGACATATCTCGACGCGTGGCACGACTACGCCGGCTCGCTTCTGGCCGGCGTAGCGCCCTTTTCGCCCATCGCCAGTGAGGACGACCGCCGTGCGGCGCGTGAACAACGAGAAGCGGCTCGCGCCCACTCAAACCCCGACGGATTCGCCGAAACTCTGGCGAACGTGCCGGCGTTACTGGTCGTCGTCGCGGACCTCGGAGCACTCGCCGCAACGGACCGCGATCTGAATCGCTACCAGCTCGTCGGCGGCGCGTCGGTCTACCCCTTTGTGTGGAGTGTGCTGCTCGCGGCGCACGAACGTGACCTCGGGGGTGTGATGACCACTGTGGCGATCAAGAACGAGGACGTTCTGCGCACGATTCTGAGCCTGCCGGACGATTTTGCGGTGGCGGCCGTCGTGGCACTTGGTTACCCGCAACGTTCGGTCACGAAGTTGAAGCGGCGCGCGGTGAGCGAGTTCGCCAGCGTCGACGCCTTTGACGGGACGCCCTTCGAGTCAAGTACCTCTACGCGTCAATAAGTACTTCGTCGACCTGTTCGTCGCGCGAAGGTAGATACGTGAAGACGAAGACCGCGGCAATGACGGCGGCGCCCGCTGCGACGAAGCAGCCCCGATGAAGTCCCTGCATGAAAGAGTTCGTCACGCTGGCGTCGAGCGCGGGGCGAAGAGCCGCGGGAAAGTGCGCCACGGTCAACTGCGCCGCGTGGGTGGACGTCGTCGCGGTGTTCAGCTGCGCCGCGGTCAGACCGTGGCCAACGTAGCGCGCTAGCGCCGCGCGAACCCCGGGCGCAAAGAGCGATGAGAAGACCGAGCCCACGACCGCGACGCCCATGGTTCCCGCGAGCTCGCGCGTCGTCTCATTGACTGCAGAGCCCGCGCCTACCTGATCCGGGCGCAGCGTACTCATCAGCGAGGCGGTGGACGGAGCGTTTACCAGCGAAAAGCCGAACGCCAAGAGGATCATCATGGCGACGACCGGGCCGAAGTATGCGGCGTGGGCCGCAACAGTGCCGCCCCACGTCAGCGCAACTCCGACGATGAGGAGTCCCATCGCCACGACATAGCGCGCGCCGACTCGTATCGCCGCCACAGCCCCGAGCGGCGTCGCCACCATCACGACACCCGCGAAGGGAAGAGTGTGCATACCCGCCGACAGTGCGGAGTACCCGCGGATGAGTTGGAAGTACTGAGTGATGAGGAAAATGAAACCGAAGAGAGCAAAGTAGTTGATCGCGATGGCGCCCGCCCCCGCCGAGAACGTTCGATTGGTGAAGATTCGCACGTCCAGCAGAGGTCCATCCCGGCGCAACTCGTAAAGCACGAAGGACACAAGGGCGACGAGGGCCACCACGAACAGCGTCAGAATCGAGACGCTGCGCCACCCCCACGAGGGACCTTCAATGATCGCGAGTGTGAGCAACGTCACGCCCGATGTTCCAAGACCGAGACCGCCGAGGTCAAGGCGGCGGCGCGAGGGACTCTTCGACTCGGGCACCACGTAGTTGGCGGCAAGAACGGCGATCAGAACGAGCGGCGCATTGATAAGAAAGATCGAGCCGTACCAGAAGTGCACGAGCAGTAGCCCACCGACCACCGGTCCAATGGCGATGGCGACACCGCTTGCGGCGCCCCAAATACCGAACGCCTTCGCTCGCTCATTGAGGTCGTTGAAGGCGATCGTCAACGTTGAGAGGGTCGCGGGGAAGATAAAAGCGGCTGACGCGCCCATCAGGGCTCGCGCCACCAACAACGTCGGCACGCTGTGGGAGAAAGCCGCGAGGAGAGAAAACGCACCGAAGGCGCACAGCGCTATCTGCATGACGCGCTTGCGACCTAGGCGGTCCGACAGGCCTCCCCCGGCGAGCAAGAGCCCGGCGAAAGGTAGAGAGTAGGCGTCAACGATCCATTGCAAGGAGGAGTTCGACGCGTGGAGGTCCCGAGAAAGTACTGGGAGCGCGACGTTGACAATTGTGTTATCAATAACGACGATCAATACGACGAGACATAGGACCGCCAGAACCCACCAACGGCGCTCGTGAGTCGAAGCGGGCAACGGAAATCTCCTGTAGAACGATGTACCATTACAGTAGTACAACGTTCTATACTTGTCAATGATGCAGAAAACTCGAACTCCCTCACTTCAGATCGGTCCCGAGGTCCTGCGCTCCGCGCTGGCCATTCTCGACGACGAAGGTCCCGACGGCTTTACCGTTCGCGCTATCGCGGAACAGGCGGGCGTTGCGCCCATGGCGATCTACAACCACTTCGACGGAGTGAACGGAGTCATTGACGCACTTTGGACGCGCGGCTTTGAGCTGCTGGGTCAGGCTGTCACATACCACACTGACAATGTTGAGGACGACTTCATCAGCGCGGGTCTCGGATATCGGCGCTTCGCGCTCGAGAACCGCGGTCTCTATACCGTCATGTTTCTTCATCAATTCCGCAACTTCGAACCGTCCGTTGCCGGTATCCAGATCGCCGCGCAGACGTACCACGCACTCTTCACGGTGGTGGAGCGGTGCCGCGCAGCGGGCCTGTTCGATCGATCCACCGCGAGTGACGCTGCCCAGGTGATCTGGTCGGCCTGTCACGGCTACGTGTCGCTCGAGCTTCGTGACATGAATTTTGCTCGCGACGCCGATTACACGTACGCGACACTCCTCGCGACGCTACGAAGCGGCCTTCGCTAACGAATCGAAACGACGTTGGTCGGGCCAGCGTCCACGTCGTTCAGGGCTCAACAACATATCGGTGAGATCGTGACGCAGGTGCGCTTGGCGCCAGAGGAGTTGCTCCTGCATGGCGTGAAAAACGCGCTCACGGTCTTCGCACTCGCTGCGCCACGTGGGATCAAGGGCGAGATCAAAGCACTTCATCGATCCGTCGCCGAACTGGACGAAGGCGAGGTCCTCCCCTATCGAGACCGCGAGGTTCCGTCTCGCCAAGATGTCTCTGGAAGGAACTTCAGTAGAACCCAAGAGCATGTAGCGGCTGTCCCACTCATAGTGAGCCCATTCCCGCCACCTCACGTCCTCGCCGCGCAGTAACGGGACTAGAGAGGCGCCGTCACTTTGAACCGGTTGCTCCACGCCGAGCGATTCAGCGAGAGTCGCGAGCACGTCGACGTTCTCGGTGAACTTGGTCACCGCGGTGCCGCCGGGTGCACGTGGGTCACGCCAGATGCCGATGATGTGGTAGCTCTGGGGAAAGAAGCCCAGTTTTTCGAGCAAACCGTGATCGCCGAGTTGTTCGCCGTGGTCCGACGTGATGACGACGAGCGTGTCGTCCCACTCGCCGCGCTGGTCGATAGCCGCGATCGCTCGACCGAGCTGGGCGTCCACTTCGCTGATCATTCCGTAGTACTGCGCCTTCAGGTGGCGCATTTCACTTTCGTCTCGCGGAGCCGCCGCTTGAGGCCAGTTCAGAGCCGCCTCGTGAAGCGGGTGCCGTCGGTCCGCATCGACGGGAGCGATCGGAAGTTCCACATCGGCCGGATCGTAGAGAAGGGCGTACTCGCCCGCTGCCGCGTAGGGCGGGTGTGGGCGCAGGTAGCTGAGATGCGCGAACCAGCCCGACTCTTGATGCTCGAGCCACTCGAGGAATCGCGTGGTCAAAAATCCGCTGAGCGAATCCTGCGCCGGGCGATCGGGCTCGCCGCGACAGAGTCCTCGCCAACCGTCGGGCACGTCGTACCCCTTTTGGCGTAGATACTGCACCCAGCCCGCTTGACTCTCGCCCAAGTAGAGGCCAACCGAGAAACCGGGCAAGATACCGTCGTAGTAATCGAGACGAGGATCGTCGGAGCCGTTGGCCATGGCAGGGTCCAGGCCTTGATCGGTGTAGCCAAAGAGGGTGGGATCGTAGCCCGCGCGCCGAGCGACGTAGGCGAGATTGTCGAAGCCGTACGCCAGCGGAGTGCCGTTGGCGACGACCCGATTGTTCATCTGGTACATGCCGGTGTAGAGCGCTGCTCGTCCGGGTGCGCAAGGGGCTGCCTGAGAGTAGTGATGCGATAGGCGTACTCCCTCGTTGGCCAATCGATCCAGGGTCGGCGTCTGCACGAGAGGGTGTCCCGCTGCGCCATAGGCGTCACCGCGAAATTGATCGAGAGTGACGAAGAGGACGTTCACGCGGTGGTGGTGACGAGACGCTGGAGGTGAGCCGCGAGATCGTCGACGATCTCGAGCGCTTCAGGAACAACCCCGCCCATCTCGAGAAAACCGTGCACCATCCCCTCGGCCTCAAGAAGTTCCACGGGAACTCGAAAGTGTTCGAGCAGACCGGCGTACGCTACACCTTCATCGCGCAGCGGATCACACTCGGCCACCACAACGATGGCGGGGGCCACCCGCGCCAAGTCGTTACAGAGCAACGGTGTCACGCGGGGGTCCGTGTGGTCGGCGAACTCCCCCAGATACTGGCGGTAGTCGTAGCGAAGGTGGTCGAGATTCAAGAAGTAGCCGGTGGCGAAGCGATGCGCCGACTCAGTGACCAGCTCTGGACCAAGCGTCGGGTAAATCAACACCTGCGCCGCGAGATCGATGTCCTCGTCGCGCACCAGCGTCGATGCCACGGTCACAAGATTGGCGCCGGCCGAGTCACCCATGGCGATGAGGCGCGCGCCATCCGCCGCGAACTCACCGGGGTGCGTCGCGACGTAGCACAGGGTGTCGACCGTATCGCTCAGGGCCGCGGGGAAGGGATGCTCGGGTGCGAGTCGATAGTCAACGGAGAGAAACCGCATATTCGTGTCGAAGGCGAGGCGACGACACAGCCAGTCGTGGGTCTCGATATCCCCCACCACGAAACTTCCGCCGTGGAAGTAGACCACCAGTGCTTGGCCCTCGTCGCGCTCGGGGACGTAGAGCCGGGCGGACAGTTCTCGACCGTCGAGGGCCAGCAGGCAGTCGCGGGTATCGACCTGGACGGGAATCTCACCGCGAAATGCGATGGCCTCGTTTCGAAATGCGAGACGGCGCTCTTGGGTACTGACGCTCAGCGGCGACGGCTCTGGATTCTCGCGAGCGAAGCGAAGATACGGTTCGAATGCTGGATGGATCACGACGCCTCCCGCCATCCAGACTAGGCATGGTGTGGCCACTAGATCGCGGAGAAGCGTTTCGCGCGGCGTACGTGGCCCTTCGCACAACTCGACAGCGGAACCGCGGGTCCTTTAACGCCGATTAACTTCACCTAAGTGGAGATATCTAGGAAGGCCCCAAACGACCATGAGCGCTCGTGACGTCTCGATCGTCAAAGTGGTCTGCGGTGGCCAGACCGGCGCAGATCGCGCGGCGGTGGACTTTGCGCTGTCCCGCCACGTGGCGTACGGAGGGTGGGTTCCGCGTGATGGCTGGGCGGAGGACTACTACGAGCCTCCTGGACTTGTCGCCGTCTACCCCGAATTCGTTCCCACGCAGTCGACCGATCTCGCCGTGCGCACAACTCTGAACGTGCGGGACTCGACCGCCACCGTCGTCTTTTCTCCACCCATCGCCACGTCAAGCGGTGTCACCCAGACGCTCACGATGGCCAACGTTCTCAAGCGGCCCATCGCCGTCATCGACCCAAGTTCCGCTGAAGCGGACGAGCTCTTCGAGACATTCCTCAATCGCCTCAGTTCCGAGGTGACTTTGAACGTGGCGGGACCGCGAGAAAGTGAAGTACCCGGTCTGTACCGAGCGGTCACCGACTTACTCAACAAGAATCTCAGGTTTTTTACGCCGTCATCGCTGAAGTGAGACGACGAGCTACTTGATCACTCGCACCAGTGAGCCGTTGCTGGCCCGCAGTTCGGTGACAGAGTTTTTGGGACCGTTGGTAACCCACACGTGACCACCCGAGCAGGCGATCCCTCCGGGCTGTTTCAACGATGAACTAACGACCCGGACAACTTTGCCGGTGGAGCGCAACAGTTCGGTGACGGAGTTGCTGAAGTAGTCCGCCACCCAGACGTCAGCGCCGCAGACCGTCATCGACAATGGCTGGTCGAGACTACCGGCTTTAATGAAGCGCACAAGAGCACCCGTTGATGCATTGAGCTCAACGATCGAGCTGAAGTCCAGGTTGGCGATCCACAGGTCCGGTCCGCTCAGCACCATCGCGGTTGGCGTATCGAACTGGGCAGTGCGCGTGTCGACAATGCGCACGACTGAACCGGTCGCCGAGTTCAGTTCGGTCACCGAGCCCTGGTCTTTACCGTTTCCGTCTGGATTGTTCCCTCCGCTGCTCGCCACCCATACGTCGTCACCGCGCGAAACCACCGACACCGGTCCAACGAAGTCGTCCGAGGCCGAGTGAATGACGCGAGTGACGGCGCCGCTCGCCGCGTTGACCACGGTGACCGATCCCTTTACGGACGTCTGTTGGTTAGTGATCCAGACGGCGTCGCCGCTCACGGCAATGGCGGAAGGATTGTCGAGCTGGTCGGTTTTCACTCGCACGAGTGAACCGTTTCTGGCGTTGAGTTCGGTGAGTGAGCCCGTCCCTGACTGAGAACCGCGGACGCCGTCGTTGGCGACCCACACATTCGTACTCGTCGCCGCGAGGGCGACTGGCGTCTTTATGCCGTCGGCGGTCGCGTTGATCACACGGACGACTTTTCCGGTGGCCGCGTCCAGTTCGGTCACCGAGTTGCCGCCCACGTTGGCCACCCAGACGTACGAACCACTAGCGGCAATCGCGACGGGCTCGTTGAACGAGGAAGAACTCTTTGCCGCGGCGAAACCCGTGGGCGCCAGCCCAATTTGAGTGGTGGCGATAACCGAGAGACCCAGAAGGAGCGCGGGAATCGAGCGTATTCGCGCTAACGGGTGCATAGGCCTCTTTCAGTATTGCTCTCAGAGCGCGAAAAGGTTCCAGGAAACTTCTGGAGCGGACGACCGGGCTCGAACCGGCGACCTCGACCTTGGCAAGGTCGCGCTCTACCAACTGAGCTACGTCCGCGTGGTGAATCAATTGTAGCCGACGCGCGAACGCGGACCAAGCGCCACTACTGCACCGTGGCCTCGATAAACATCGCTGCTTCTTCGTTTATAAAGTCCCGTAATTGCGCGAGATCGTCAATGCGTTCTGCACAACCGAGCATGCCAAATTCGAGATTCTCTTCGAATCCAAGGACCGTGATGTTCAATGAAATGGAGCCCAGGAGCGGGCCGTACGGCGCGGCGGACGTCACGCGGCGTCCGCTCAACCAGAGAGGAATTGGTGGACCGGCCACCGACGAAATCATGACGTTCGCCATCGGCACGTGATCAAAGAGCCCGAAGGCTGACACGAGCTTGCCGCCGAAGGAGAGCAGGGTCGGACCGAGCACCCGCGGCACGTCTTGAAAGATTCGTGCGCGATGCGCTCGTTGCTCTCCCACCGTCTTTGATGAGTCGTGCGAGATAGCGCGCAGCCGATCTTCGGGGTCTTTCATGTCCGTATGAAGAGCCACGAGCATCCCCGAGATCTGATTGCCGAGATCCGCAGTATCGCCGTCAGCGCGCACATTGATCGGAACGAACGCGAACAGGTCTTTTTTGAGAGTTTCACCACGCTCGTCGAGCAGACACTTGAGGGCTCCACTCGTTATCGCCATGACCATGTCCGTGACGCTGACCCCACGAGCCTTTGCCGCGCGCTTCACGTCGACGAGGGGGACTCTCGTGCGCAGGTAGGTCTTCTCTATACCGGCCGAGCCGTTTAGCGATGTACGGCGGGCCTCAAAGATCGAGGGCTGATCCGGCGTCGCGTGACGTCGGCCACGCACGGCCGCGACGCCCACGAGCGCTCGCACGATTTCGTAGAAGCGACTCCCCCACGATGCGAGGTCCTCCAAGAACAGTTGGGGACGCTGGCGAAGCCGTTCGATTCCTTGGCGCAGAAGACCGAGCGACGTGGTCACCGTCGGTTCCTCGTCGTCGACATCAGTGCGTTCCATCGGCGGTCGCACCTCGGGTGAGATATCGAAGAAGTTAGCCACCGTCTCGGCGAACGAGACACCATCAGCCAACGCGTGGTGCATCTTCAAGATCAAGACCGCGCGACCGTCGTCAAGGCCCTCGATGACCAGTAACTGCCAGAGCGGGCGCTGCGGCGAGAGGGTGCGAGAGAGAAACTCCGAGACGAAGGTGTCAAGTTGCTCGGGTGAGCCGGGAGCAGGCAACGCGACGCGAACAACGTGACGGTCGAGGTCGAATCGATCGTCCTCGACCAAAATCGGCCAGGTCATGTCAAACGGCGCACGAACTACGCGCTGGGTGAGGACCGGTATCTCATGAAGACGCGCCGCGATAGTTGACTTCACGTCTTCGAAACGCGCGGCCGGGTCTTCATCGCGCGCTTCTAACTCGACGATGGCGCCAATGTTCATCGATGTGCCGGGGTTCTCCAAGAGGATGAAGGCGCCGTCGAGAGGATCGAGGAACTTCGTCATCGGCCAGTACTTCCAAAGCCACCTTCGCCGCGCGTCGCTGACGGCAGCTCGTCTACCAATGAGAATTCGCTGCGCTCCAGCGCGATGACGACGAGTTGGGCGATCCGATCGCCCTTGTGAATCTCGTAGTCGTTCTCGGGATCGAGATTCACGAGCGCGACCTTCACCTCGCCGCGATACCCGGGGTCGATCAGACCGGGGGCGTTCGCGCAAGTCACTCCGTGACGCGACGCGAGGCCGCTACGCGGAAGAACAAAACCGCCGTGTCCTTCGGGGATGGCGACCGCCAGTCCCGTCGCCACCAGGGCCCGACCGCCTCGCGCACGGAGCGTGCACGACTCTACGGCCACCAGGTCGCAGCCCGCATCGCCGTCGTTGGCGTAGAGGGGTATCACGGCGTCGGGGTGCAGTCGCGTGGTGAGAATTTCCATAGCGAGAAGGCTACTCACGCCTGGTCGCTTCATTAATTAAGTAGTGTCGATTCGTGCTCGTGTGGATGGATCTGGAGATGACCGGACTCGAACCCCAACGCCACGTCATCGTCGAGATTGCCACGTTGATTACTGACGATCATCTCAACATCGTCGCGGAGGGTCCCGATCTCGTCATTCACGCCTCGACGGAACAGTTGGCGGAGATGGGTCCTTTTGTCACCGAGATGCACACGAAGTCCGGACTCTTGCCCCAGATCATCGCCTCGACGATCACGGTCGAGGAAGCACAGCTACAGACGTTGGAATTCTTGAGAGCGCACATCAGTGAAGCGGGCTCCGTGCCCCTATGCGGAAACTCCATCGGCACCGATCGTCGCTTTCTTCAGGAGTACATGCCCGATCTTGAAGTGTTCTTCCACTACCGAAACGTGGACGTGTCGACCATCAAAGAACTCGCGAAACGGTGGAAGCCCGACGTCTTGGCCTCAATGCCTGAGAAGGAGTCGGCGCATCGCGCGCTGGACGACATTCGAGAGTCGATCAACGAACTCATCCACTACCGAGACACCCTCTTTCAACCAGTGGATCAGGCCAAGTAGTCTCGCCTCGCATGGGCACGGACCAACTCTCGCTGGACGAAGCGACGGCCCAGTTGATCGCGCCCGGACAACTCTTCGAAGTCGAACACGCGCCGGTCAATGGCATCGCCATGAGCGTATGGAAGAACGCCCCGCAGACCCTCCGTCTGATTCTGGACATGTCCCAGCACCACGGCGATCTCGAGTTTCTGGTCTACGAGGATCAGCGCTACACATTTCGCGAGCACTATGCCATCGTGGCGACTCTGGCGCATCGACTCACCGAGAGCGTCGCCAAGGGCGACCGCGTGGCCATCGCCGCGCGAAATCTGCCCCAGTGGGTGATGGCGTTTTGGGCGTCCGCGGCGATCGGAGCAATCGTCACGCCGCTGAACGCGTGGTGGACCACGGACGAGCTTTCCTATGGACTGCACGATTCGGAATCGTCGCTGCTGTTCGTCGACGAAGAGCGGCTGGATCGAATCTACGATCTGCTGAACGACCTACCGGTCCTCGCGACCGTCGTCGTGATGGGCGACCCCGATCGACCCACTGCGCTTCGAGCGCACCCGCGAGTATCGATTGTCTCCTTTGAAGAGTTCCTCGGCGACATCGACCGCGAGACGCTGCCCGACGTCGAGCTCTCGACTGACGATGACGTCACCATGCTCTATACGTCTGGCACCACCGGTCATCCCAAGGGCGCGGTCGGTTCACATCGCAACATCATCACGAACTTCATGAATCTCTCTTTCTCCGCACATCGTTCGGCGCTTCGTGCGGGTGTTACTCCCGATCCCACGGCCCCCCCGTCACAGAGCGCGGGACTTCTCAACGTTCCGTTCTTCCACGCGACCGGGTGTTACGCCGTCTTGGTGCCGAGTACCGCCGCCGGATCGAAGATTGTCATGATGCACCACTTCGACGCGCGCCGCGCGCTCGAGATCATCCAGCGCGAGCGCATCTCACTGATCGGTGGCGTTCCCACCATCGCGATGCAGATCATCGACCACCCCGACTTCGATAAGTACGACACGTCGAGCGTGGTGAGCATCGCGTACGGCGGGGCGCCCGCGCCGCCCGAACTGGTGACGCGCCTTCGCACACGCTTCCCGCTGGGCCAACCGAGCAACGGCTACGGTCTCACCGAAACGTCCGCCGCGCTCGCGTCCAATCCGGGACCCGACTACGTGGCCAAACCCTCAAGCTGCGGCCGGTGCTACCCGATCAACGAAGTGGCCGTGGTGCCCGAGGACTACGACGGCGATAAACCCGGCGACGAACTCGCGAGCGGACCCGACGTCCTCGGCGAGCTCTGGGTCAAAGGTCCAAACGTGATTCGCGGCTACTGGAACAAGCCTGAAGCCACGGCGAAGGCTTTCACCCCGAGTGGTTGGTTTCGCACGGGCGACATTGCCAGGATCGACGAGGACGGTTTCATTTTCATCGTGGATCGCGCGAAGGACATGATTATCCGCGGCGGCGAAAATGTCTACTCGGTGATCGTCGAAGCCGCCATCTTCGAACACCCCGACGTGCAGGACTGTGCCGTCGTGGGCGTCCCCCACCCCACCTTGGGCGAAGAGGTCGCGGCGGTCATTGTGCTGCGTCCGGGACGCGTCATCGAAGCCGAGGAGATCAGCCGCCACGTCGCGGCGCGCCTCGCAAAGTTTGAAGTGCCGACGAAGGTCTACTTCCGCTCCAGCGCTCTCCCGCGCAATCCCCAAGGCAAAGTTCTCAAGCGCGAGCTGCGAGAGTCTCTCGTCTAACGCAAAGATCCCCGGTCGCGCGAGAGCGGACCGGGGATCTTTGAGTATCGAATATTTACTTGTTGGGCTGCGGCGTGAAGCGCAGGTAGTCCTTCACCTTCTTAAAACCCTTGGGAAACTTCTCCTTGGCGTCTTCGTCGCTCACAGCCGGCGCGATGATGACGTCCTCGCCGTCCTTCCAGTTGACGGGCGTCGACACGGGGTAAGCGGCCGAGAGCTGCAAGGAGTCGAGGACGCGAACGATCTCGTCGACGTTGCGACCGACCGACGCGGGGTAGGTCAAGGTCAGCTTCACCTTCTTGTCGGGTGCGACAATGAACACGCTACGGACGGTCAACGTGTCGTTGGCGTTCGGGTGAATCATGTCGTAGAGATCCGCGACCTTACGGTCTTCGTCGCCGATGAGCGGAAAGTTCAGTTGGGCGCCTTGGGTCTCATCAATGTCGGCCTTCCAGCGGTTGTGTGAGTCCACACTGTCGACCGACACAGCGATCAACTTGGTGTTGCGCTTGTCGAAGTCACCCTTGCGAGCGGAAAAGGCACCGAGTTCCGTCGTGCAGACGGGGGTGAAGTCCTTCGGGTGTGAAAAGAGGATTCCCCAGTTGTCACCCAGGTAGTCGTAAAAGTTCAATGAACCTTCGGTTGTCTCCGCCGTAAAGTCGGGTGCCACATCTCCTAAACGAATTGCCATCTCTTCTCCTTGGCCGCCAAGTGCCAGTCACTCGACCGCACGCGGACACCTTAGCGGGCGATATTAAAATCTCGCAAATTACCACCGGATTTGTAGGGTATCGAAACATTCCGTCGCGATACTCCTGTGAGACTGCAGAGGTGACGAACTCTTCAGTGCCGACGGTCGCGGCATTCGACCTTGACGGCACACTCGCCGACGGGGGCAGCGTCTTCAAATGGCTGCGTTTTCTCCGTGGAGATCGGGCCACGTTCTTCGCCGCCCTTACCTTGGCCGGACCCCTCTTCGTGGGGGCACTGCGCAGCGGCCACTGGGCCGATGGAGCGAAGGAACGGCTCTTTCGAAAACTCCTCCTTGGTGAAGACGCCCATGACGTACGAGTTCGCTCGCGAACCTTTGCACTCGCCCATTTCGAGAAACACGGTCGTAGCTGGGTGATCGAACGACTGCGCTGGCACCTTGATCAAGGTCACGACGTGGTCATTGTCTCGGCGTCACCTCAGATTTACGTCGACGTTGTGGCTGAACAACTGAAGGCCACGGGGGGTCTCGGCACACGACTGGCCGTCGACGCGCGCGGCAAGCTGACCGGCAGCTACCTCGGCAAAAACTGCCGCGGGAAAGAGAAACTTCGACGACTTAGCGAGTGGATGGCCGAGCACCATCCACTCGAAGCGCCGATCATCTACGCCTACGGCAACTCGCGCGGTGACCGGCGAATGTTGCGCGGTGCGACCTTCCCGTTCGACGCGGGTCGACTCGGAGCGTTCGGCGCACTTCGCCACTTTCCTCGGCTGAAGCGATCGCTCGTCGAGGCGGCGCTTATTCCTGACGAATAGAGGCACCGAGTTCCACGATGCCACCTTCGCGCCCGTCGTAGGTCACCTGTATTGTTGCGGCGCGTTCACTCCAGGCGATGACGTTCTGACCGCGCGGGTCGACAATGCCGACGTTGAGCCCGTAGACGCCATCGAGCAAAGGCACTTGTCCGAGGTCAATCGCCACCCGGTTGTGTCCGGGCAACAGATTGACCGGTGCGCCTTGGGCGTCGCTGCGGCTCACGAGTAACCCATTGTGGGTGAAAAGCTCCATGACGAAGTTCCCGCTGTAGGCGCCCTGGGAGACCACACTCACGTCGAGATGCAGGCCGGCTCCGCTCTTCACCTCGAAGGACCCCGAGGGCGTCGACACCGACTCAATACGCACCGTTCCGAGCAGGTGCGCAGGATCGTGCTCGACGGCATCTTCCATGAGATGCTCACGAAAGATGCGCAACGAGTCGCGCGTCGGACCGTCAGCGATCATGTCGCCGCTATTGAGCACGATCGCCCGGTCGCAGAGCGCCCTCACCTGATCGGCGTTGTGCGTCACAAGCAGAATTGTCCGGCCCTCTTGTTGGAATCGACGAATCCGATCGACACACTTGGCCTGAAAGCGCTCGTCACCAACGGCCAACACCTCGTCGACCACCAAGATGTCGGGGTCGACGTTCACCGCCACGGCAAAGGCCAGACGCACGTACATGCCGCTTGAATAAAACTTAACCTGGGTATCGATGAACTGTTCGATCTCACTGAATGCAACCACGTCATCGAAGATCCCGTCCACCATCTTGCGAGAGAAGCCCAGCATCGCTCCGTAGAGATAGACGTTGTCGCGCCCGGAGAGCTCCGTCTGAAAACCCGCTCCGAGCTCCAAGAGTGCGGCCAGACTTCCGCGCAGGCGAATCTCGCCTGTGGTGGGCTTCAGCACTCCGCAGATGCACTTCAAGAGCGTCGACTTGCCTGATCCGTTGTGGCCAACGATGCCCAGAGTCTCACCTTCACCCACCGTGAAGTTGATGTCGCTTAAGGCGTCAAAGACCTCGGTCGACCCTGAACGCGGGTGCAAGAGACGTTCCTTCAACGACTGGTGGCGTTCGTGGTGAATCTTGAATTTTTTGGAGACGCCCTCCACCTCAATGACGTTGGCCATTTACAACACCGACTCGAAATCGCCTTCGAGGCGGCCAAAGATGGCTTCGCCCACGAAGATCGCCACAATCGCAAAGCCCAGCAACACGACGTTCAAAATGAGGAACTTATCGAATGTCCAGGTCGGGAGAACCTCAATGATCGGGTGGGGCTTAATCGTCGAGTGCACGATGGCATTCACGTAGAAGACCCGTTGGAAGGTCATGACAATCAAAGTCACCGGGTTGAGAAAGTACACCCAAGTGATGCCGTGGCGCTGGAGGAATGGAGCGATGGCGTGCGAATACGAGTAGACGATCGGCGTCAACCAAAACCAGAGTTGCAACAGCACTTCCATGAGATGCTTCATGTCACGTAAGTACACGTTCACCGCAGACATGACGACCGCCAACGCGCAGGTGAAGAGATACAGCGAAATAAATGAAATCGGCAAGATCAAAATGAACTTCCAGGCGGGCGCGTGTCCCACCGCCGAGACAAAGATGATCAAGACAAACAACTGCACGACGAAATACACCCCGGCCGCACCGACGTTGGACAGGGCCAGGATCTCTCGAGGAAATGAGACTTTCTTCACGAGCGCGGCGCGATCGACGATGACTCCCGTCGCAGTGTTAATCGAGTTTTGAAAGAGGTTCCAGACGATCAGGCCCGAAAACAGGTAGATCACGAAATTCGGATAGCCATTCTTTAGGAACAGCCCAAAGACGAGGAAGTAGACCCCGAGCGTGATCGCCGGTGAGACCATCGACCAGAAAAGCCCGAGGGTCGAGTTCTTGTACTTGATGCGGATGTCCGAGACGATGAGTCCAAGCAGAAGCTCGCGACGCGACCAGAGGTTGCTCAGTCGAGTCGGTAGCGCGAGACGTGCGCTGACGACGCGTACCGGCATTTCTTCCAAGGTACGACTACGTTGGCCCTCCAGCGGGGCGTCGCTCACTAGACCCCTTGACGGAGGGCCGAACGCTCAATGACGGCGTCGATGAAGCCATAGTCCAGCGCTTCTTGTGCGGTGAACCAGCGGTCACGGTCCGAGTCGATCTCAATGCGCTCGACGGTCTGGCCGGTGTGAAAGGCGGTGCGCTCGGCCAGCGTCTTCTTCATGTAGATGATCTGTTCGGCCTGGATCGCGATGTCCGACGCCTGGCCCTGCATGCCTCCCATTGACGGCTGATGCATCAGGACCCGACTGTGCGGCAGAGAAAACCGCTTGCCCGGAGCGCCAGCGCTCAACAGGAACTGACCCATCGAAGCGGCCATACCGATGCAGATGGTGCGAACGTCGCTGTTCACGTACTGCATGGTGTCGTAGATAGCGAAGCCGTCAGTCACCGAGCCTCCGGGTGAGTTGATGTAGAGACTGATGTCCTTGTCGCGGTCTTCCGCTTCGAGGAGCAACAGTTCAGCGCAGATCCGGTTTGCGGTGTTCTGGTCCACCTGAGACCCCAAAAACACAATTCGCTCGCGTAAGAGGCGCTGATTGAGATCGTTTACGCCGAAACCTTCTGCCATGGAGGAGTTAATCATTGGAACAATCTACCGTGCGAGATCTCAATCTTCCTCCTTCGCGGCGTAGAGTGGAGTCGCTCGCGGGCGTGGCGGAATTGGCAGACGCGCTGGTTTTAGGTACCAGTTCTTCGGAGTGTGGGTTCGAGTCCCTCCGCCCGCTCGAAATCACTGTCACGAGTCGGGCTCGGCGTCTGCTAGCATGGGAAACGCGGTTTCATCGCATCTCGCGATAGAGACCGATTCGACATTTCCTTTCGGGTTGGGCTCATCTCAACTCGTAGGAGTTCTATGTCTATGTCCTTTGCCGACCTCGGCGTGCCATCACGCCTCGTCGAGCGCCTGAACGCTCGTGGCATCACCGAAGCGTTCCCGATTCAAGAAGCCGCTATTCCCGACGCTCTCGCCGGGCGCGACGTCGTGGGTAAGGCCATTACTGGCTCCGGGAAGACCCTCGCCTTCGCCCTGCCGCTCTTGGCGCGCCTCAACAAGGCCCAGCCCCGCAAGCCGACCGCACTGGTTCTCGTACCCACGCGCGAACTCGCCGCACAGGTGCAAAAAGAGATCGCCCAGCTGACCGACGACCGCGGTCGCCGCGTCATCTGCATCTACGGCGGCACGTCCTACAACGTCGCCCGTAAAGCTCTGAACTACGGCGTCGACGTGGTCGTGGCGTGCCCCGGCCGACTTGAGGACATGCTCGAACAGCGTGGCCTCGACCTCGGATCGGTGACGACCGTTGTCGTCGATGAAGCCGACCGTATGGCCGACATGGGCTTTTTGCCCGCAGTGCGTCGCATCGTGGCCTCCACCTCGCCCGAGCGCCACGTCATGCTGTTCTCCGCCACGATGGGACCGGATGTCTCGTCGTTGGTACGCGAGTTCACCCGCGATGCGGCCATTCATGACGTCGTTGGGAACGAAGCCCCGAGCGACGTCGATCACTACTTTTGGCGTGTGCCACGCGACCGTCGCCCCGAGATCACGGCCGACATCATCGAGCAGTACGAGCGCGCCATCATCTTCACGCGCACCAAGCACGGTGCTGACCGACTGGCCCGCCAGTTGGGAGAGCGCGGAATCTCCGCTGTTCCCCTGCACGGTGACCGCTCGCAAGCTCAGCGCGAACGCGCGCTGCGCAGTGTGAAGAATGGACAGATCCAGGTCCTCGTCGCGACCGACGTCGCAGCTCGAGGAATTCACATCGACCTCTTGCCCGTTGTCGTGCACTACGACCCACCGGCGCAGGCGACCGACTACTTGCACCGCTCCGGACGTACGGGTCGTGCCGGCGCCACAGGCGCAGTCATCTCGCTCGTTGGCGAAGACGTCATTGGTCAAGTGAAGCGCCTCCAGCGCGCCCTGGGCATCTCACCGTCCATTGAACTGCGTGAAGACGCGCCGGCGATTCGCCTGGGCGCCGTCGACGACGCCGCGGCCGCCGAGCGTCTTGACGACCGCACGCCCGCCAAGCGTCGCCCGGAACCGTCGCGTGATCGCGAACGTCCGCGCAGCTTCGAGCACCGCGAACCGCGCGAGCGCGCCACGAGTCCTCGCCGTGAGCACCGCTCCGAGAGCGCACCGCGTCCCTCACGTGGCTTCGAGCGTCAGACGACTCCCCGCCGTGACTCAAGCCGTCCCGAGACTCCCCGCTTTGACGGATCACGCGCCCGTGGACAAGAAGCCGTTGTCAGTTTCTTTAACGACACCAAAGGCTTCGGCTTCGCGAGCGACGACAAGGGCGACGACCTCTTCATCCACTTCTCTAGCATCGTGGGCGACGGCTTCAAGTCGCTCAGCCAGGGCCAGAAGATCACCTTCGAAGAAGCACAAGGTCCCAAGGGCCGCGAGGCGAAGAACGTACGCGTCGTAGGCGCGGGCCAGGGACGCCGCCGCTAAGGTTTTTTTCCATGTCAGAGAAGCCCATCGTTGAACCACACCTCGGACCACCGCCGGACGACTTGCTGATCGAAGAGATCATTGTCGGCGATGGCACCGAGGCGAAGGACGGACAGCACGCCGTTGTGCACTACGTCGGCGTCGGCGCCACCAGCGGCGAAGAGTTCGATGCGTCGTGGAACCGTGACGAGCCCTTTGACTTCGACCTCGGCGCCGGTCAGGTTATTAAGGGCTGGGACCAAGGCGTGGTCGGAATGCGCATCGGCGGTCGACGCCGACTCGTTATTCCCTCACACTTGGCCTACGGAGAACGTGGCGCCGGTGGCGTGATCGCGCCGAACGAGACGCTGATCTTCGTCGTTGACTTACTAGAACTTCGTTAGTTCATCGGCGCGCGAAGCTCGTCGACGGCGAGCATGCGCTGGTAGTCCCCATAACGCTCACAGCAAATCTCGGCCACGAGGCGTAGACGATCGTTGGGGTTGCTCAGACTGAGAACTTTGAACTGGTCGAGAAGCGACATGGGCGTGAGCGCGCACAGCTGCCAACTGCGGACGCGTGAGTCGTCGTCCATGGCACAGTTTCTCTGCAAGCACTCGTCGGCGAAGATCTCACTTTGAAGAGCCCGCAACGCGCGAACGGCTGACTCGGTCGACTTGAGAAGCGCTGGCTCGATCGCCACATCGTCGCAGCAGCGTTGACCCACCATGGCCCGCGGATAGGGGTCGTCGCTCAGCCACTCGACGACTTCGAAACACTCGACACCTTCGACCACCACCAGGACCTGACCGTTGGTCAGTCGGTGGGTGCCGAGGATCTCGAGGACCGAACCTACGAACGAACGTTCATCGCCGCCGCCCACGTCAGAGCCTCGCTCGATGAGACAGGTGCCAAAGCGACGCTCACTTTCAACGTCAGCGAGGAGTTGGTGATAGCGCGGTTCGAAAACGCAGAGACCGACCGTCTGATGTGGAAACACCACCATCCCCAACGGGAACATCGCGAGCTCGCGGTTCGTCACTTATCCACCCTACGGGTGAACTCTAGCGAAGCGTCCTACGCAGCGACGATCTTTTCGGCGAATGCTCTGAGCGCTCGACCGCGATGTGAAATTGCATTTTTCTCGTCCGGTGCAAGTTGGGCTAATGATGTTCCGTTGAGGTGCAACGGCGCAAAAATAACGTCGTATCCAAATCCGCCGTCGCCGACGGGAGCGTGAAGCATCGTTCCTTCTAGTATCCCGTCAACCCACCACGACGTGTCGTCAGGAAAGGTGACCGCAATAACCGAGCGGAACCGGGCGGTGCGCTGCGCGTCATCGACGCCTTCGAGTTCTCGAAGCGCTTTCGCGACATTGTCGGCGAAGGTGGCGCGCTCGCCGGCGTAACGCGCACTGTAGACCCCGGGGCGGCCGTCCAGGGCGTCGATAAAGAGGCCCGTGTCGTCGGCTATCGCCGGTAGGCCTGTCGACTCCGTCAGAGCTCGGGCCTTTAAGAGCGCATTTCCCTCGAGAGTGTCTTCGGTTTCGTCGACGTCGCCGACTTCGCTCGGCCGAGCCAGGAGTTCGATCCCGTAGGGTTCGAGGACCTGGCGAATCTCACCGGCCTTGTGCTCGTTGGCGGTCGCGAGAACGAACGCGGCCATTACCGCGGAGAAGGCGGCGTTGCCAGAACGGCACGCTGGGCGTCGTGGATACGACCAATGCCGACGGTGGCGAGATCCAACAGTTGGTTGAGTTCGTCACGGTCGAAGGCAGCCTGCTCGGCCGTGCCCTGCACTTCCACGAAGTGACCTGATCCCGTCATCACCACGTTCATGTCGGTGTCGGCGCGGACGTCTTCTTCGTAGGGCAAGTCGAGCATGGGAACGCCCCCGACGACGCCGACGGAAATTGCCGCCACCAGGTCGCTGAGCGCGTGCTCCGGAATCGTTCCGGCAAGAACGAGCCGGGTCACTGCGTCGTGCAGCGCCACGTAGCCGCCACAGATCGAGGCGGTGCGGGTTCCGCCGTCAGCTTGTAGAACATCGCAGTCAACGAGAATCTGCACGTCGGGCAACAACTCAAGGCGCGTGACGCTGCGCAGGGAGCGCCCGATGAGACGCTGAATCTCTTGGGTCCGTCCGGACTGCTTGCCCTTCGCCGCTTCGCGGTTGGCGCGCTCGGGGGTAGAACCGGGCAACATTGAGTACTCGGCGCTTACCCATCCTCGACCCTTCCCCTTCAACCAGCGCGGTATGTCGTTGTCGACCGAAGCGGTGCACAGCACCCGGGTGCGGCCGAAACTCACGAGCACCGACCCCGCGGCCATCTCCGTGAAATCACGTTCGAACGTGAGGGGACGAGCCTCGTCTAGGGCACGGCCGTCAGCACGTAGTTGGGACATATCTCTCCTCGAACCGCACACAGAGTGCCCGTCTACGGTACCGGAAAACCGCGAGGAGTTAGAAGTAGATGGTGGACTTCGCCCGCTCGACAACGTCGTCGAGGTCGTCGCTCCATGCCCCGGTCGACAAGTACTTCCAACCGTCGTCGGCGATGATCACGACAATCGAGGCTTCTTCGTCGTCGGGAATTGTCGCGGCGCACTTCACGGCGCCCGCCATGGCGGCTCCCGCCGAGATGCCGACGAAGAGTCCGAGTTCACTCAGTCGCCGCGTCCACTCAATCGACTCACGGGGACGAACGATCACCTTGCGATCGAGCAGCTCCTCGCCGTGATTGTCCGTGAAGATCGGCGGAACGTATCCGTCGTCGAGACTGCGCAGGCCGTCAACGATCTCTCCGCTCGGCGGCTCGATGGCCCACACCTGGACGCGAGGGAGGCGTTCCTTTAAGAATCGGCCAACTCCCATCAAGGTTCCCGACGTACCAAGTCCGGCCACAAAGTGAGTGATCTCGGGCACGTCGGCGAGAATCTCTGGGCCGGTGGAGTTGTAGTGCGCGAGAGGATTCGCGGGATTCGCGTATTGGTAGAGAAAGACCCACTCGGGATTCTCGGCGCTGAGCTTTTGAGCCAGGCGGACGGCTCCGTTCGAACCTTCGCCGCCGGGTGAGTCGATGATCTCGGCGCCAAAGACTTCGAGGAGTTGACGACGTTCGGGCGAGACGTTCGTGGGAAGCACGACTTTGAGTTGATAGCCACGCAGGCGACACACCATCGCGAGCGCGATGCCGGTATTGCCCGACGACGGCTCGATCAAGGTCTGACCTGCTTGACCGGGGATCAGGCGACCATCACGCTCGGCCGCTTCGACGAGCGACAGCGCCACGCGGTCTTTTACCGATCCAGCCGGGTTGCGTCCTTCGAGTTTGGCCCAGATCGCCACATTGGACTTGGGCGACAGGGCGCTGACATCAACGACGGGCGTCGAACCGATGAGTTCGAGGACCGACGCGTATCGGGTCACTACCAGGCGCCGCCCGCGACCGCGGGAAGCAGCGTGATTTCGTCGTCGTTTGCGATCGAGGCTTTGACTCCCCCGAGGTATCGAACGTCATCGTCGTTGACGTAGACGTTCAAGAAACGGTGCAAGGTCCCGTCGTCGTTAAGAAGTTGACCCTTGATCGCGGGATACGTCGTCGTGAGGTGAAGAAGGACCTCACCCACGGTGTCACCTTCTACGGCGATCACGCTTACGCCGCCCATGGCGGGACGTAAGACAGTAGGGATTCGTAGTACAGCCGACATAGCGCCCACTTTCGACTTGGTTAATACATGACCTGCTGAGTCAACATTAGCGGGTTCTGGCCTCACCGTGCCGGGAAAAGAGCGTCTCCTATCAGGGTGTGCTGTCGCAGAGTCGCGATCAATCGGTGACGTCAACGACCTCGAAAGAGGCTTCCCCGTCAATCACGCGGTAGCTGCGAACGTCCGCCGGGGTGTCGCGGAGCGAGATCAGGACGTAGTGCCAGGACGGATCCGGCGCTTGGCGAATGTCGGTCGGACTGGGGCGCGCCTCGCTGTGGGTGTGCGAATGAAAGACCCCAATCACCTCGAGACCTTCATCATCAGCGCGACGCGTGGCGCGCAGCATCACTTTCGGGTCGATCTCATAGACCTTCGCTGAGTTGGCAATGTTGTCACTAGCCACGACATCGTGCACGAGTCCCTCGGCGGTGCCCAGCAGGAGCCCACAGCCTTCGTTCGGCAGAGCGCGGATGCACGTCGCCACCATCGCATCTCTCTGGGACACGCTCACAGTCAACATGGGTTCACCCTACCGACCACGACCTCGTCGGAGGTCCGTCACTACGCTTGATGCGTGGCACGCGCAAAAACAATGAAAGAGCGTCGCGCACAGAAACGTGACGACGCCGCCAAAGGCGATCGGGTGGTCGCCACGAATCGTCGCGCTCGCCACGACTACGAGATCCTCGAAACCATCGAGTGCGGCATCGTGCTCGTGGGATCAGAGGTTAAGTCCTTGCGTGAAGGACGCGCTCAGATCGCCGAGGCCTACGCGCGGGTTGACGACGACGAGCTGTGGCTCTTTCAGGCGCACATTCCCCCGTGGGCCTACGCGGTCGGCTTTGGCAGTCACGACCCCGATCGCAAGCGCAAACTGTTGGTACATCGACAAGAGCTCGACCGCTTGAAGCGAGAAGCAGCGACTCAGTCGCTCACCATCGTCCCCTTGCAGATCTATTTCAAGGACGGACGCGCCAAAGTGGAGCTCGCGCTCGCCAAAGGTCGCAAACAACAAGATCGTCGCCAAGCCCTCGCCAAACGAGACGCCGAACGCGATATGGCGCGCGCCGCACGAAATATCGAAAAACTCTCCTAAACCTCGAGAGTCACTTGCAGCCTTCACCAGGTAGAATCAATGAGCGGTCATCGCGACCGCACCGTACCAATGGGGGTGAATTGTTTCGACGTGAGTCGTCCTGGTGAAAGAAGCGAGCCGTGGTCTCCGGAACCACGATAAAGAGCCGGAAACAATAAATAAACGCCAAGCCTCAGCTTGCGTTCGCTGCTTAGGTAGCGACATCCACCTAGACCCAGCCTTGCGGTTTAGTTAACGGGTGTCATAAAAGTAAGGCTTACCCGCATGATTCGTTGGTGATCGCGCGGGGACACTTCAGCCAAATACGGTACGTTGCCGGCGCTGACATTGGCGACGTTCCCGACAATCAATTGCCAGCTGCGCTCGGAGAATGTTCACTTAGAAGCTGACGGACGGGGGTTCGTAGCCCCCCACCTCCACGAAACAACGTTGTAGTGATCGCTCCACCGACGACTTTCGTCGGTGGAGCGATTCTCGTTCAAGGTTCCCCAAGGAGACTGGACGCATGACTTCACGACTCATCTCGGTGACGTTCGATGCGAATGACCCCGTTCGTCTGGCGCGTTTTTGGGCCACAGCGCTTCATTGGGATATCGACCAGAGCAGCGATGACGAGATTGACCTCGTGCCGACCGACAACACGAGATTTCGTATCGTCTTCATCTCGGTCCCGGAAGAAAAAATGGGCCGGAATCGAGTTCACCTTGATCTGACGACCACCTCCTTCGAGGATCAGGATGAGACGGTGCGTGAGTTGATCGCGATTGGTGCTCACCATATCGACATCGGCCAGGGTCCCGACGAACCTCACGTGGTTCTCTGCGACCGAAGGCAACGAGTTCTGCATCATCGAACCGACAAATTCGTTCCTCGCCGGTTGCGGTCGCCTGGGAGCGGTGAACTGCGATGGATCAAAGGAGACTGGATACTTTTGGAGTGACACTCTCGGATGGCCGCTGGTCTGGGATCAAAACGAAGAAACAGTCATCCGCCCACCCGACGGGCCTGGCCCCATGATTACCTGGAGCGGTCCCCCTCTCCTCGCCAAGCCTGCGAAAAATCGCATTCATATCGATATCGCGCCGGATGGTGTCGATCAAGAAGCAGAGGCAGACCGCCTCATTTCTCTCGGTGCGACACGGGTGGACATTGGCCAAGGCGACGTGTCGTGGATTGTCATGGCCGATCCCGACAGCAACGAGTTCTGTCTCTTGATGCCCGGGTAGACACGAGATTCAACGACGCCACCACAACTCGTGATCAATATTCGCTCTACCGAGTGAAATCTCGCTCCGATGCATAAAAACTCGTTATAACGTCGCAGTACCCCGACCCGAGGAGAGTCCATGAGATCGCTACGTCTGAGCGGCGCTTTCGTCGGAGCAGTGTCTCTGGTTCTCCTCGGAGTCGGGTCCCCCGCCTTCGCCAGTTCAAAGGTTGCGAGCGCGGGCACCTTCTGTGGCGATGTCGCTGGCGTCTCGGTCTCGGCACCGGCGCTGCCGACCAGCGACTCACTCCACAGCATCACCGCGGCCGCAGCCAAGCTCCCGGCTGACGTAAAAGCGCTAAAGACCACCGCCAGTCGATTGATTGCGGCTGCCGGTCGCGATCACAACTCCGCGAGCGCGTCAACCTTGCGAAGCGTGGCTGAAAACGCCACCAAAGAAGCAGCAGCCCTTGACGGCTTGATCGGGCAAGAAATGAAGGTGATCGCCGATCCGACCAGTTCCGAGGACTTGGCGCTAGCGCAACGACTCCTCAATGCCAGTGCAGACGCCGCGGCCGCGAACGTCTACTTGTCCCTCGCTCATCCCTACATCGCACAAGTGTGCAAATAGTTCCTCGGGCGAAGATGTCCTAGGCGGATGTCGTAAGTGCCGACACGAAATCGTCCGGTTCGTCCACGGTCACAATAAATCGACGCTTCTGCGTCAGTTGAACTTCCAGAGCGTCGCCGCGTCGAGTGACGAGAGCCGCTTGGCGTAAGAGCCGCAGACTCCCCCGGTATCCCCAACCTCCCATTTCCGCAAAGGAAAGGTGCCGCGCGTATGCCGCCTCAACTTCTCCCGGTTCGAACACCTGCCGTACGAATCCACCGGGACCGTAGACGACCTCAAGGGCACGTCCGTCGCCCATCTGCACAACGCGCACAATGACGCGTAGGAAGATCATGATCACGAAAACCAGTACGGCGATCACGACAATGTCGATCACAATCGCCACTGCCGGCAACGAACTACTCGTCTCAAAGAAAGTCGTCGACACGAGGATAAAGAGGAACGTGATCCCGCCAACGGCTGCCGCCACACCACCCGAGCGAAGCCGTTGCTCGATGACAATCACTCGCTCGCTCACGTACGAAGCCTACGACGCGTTGAAAGCAGTCCGCGTCGACGGCGCGATCACTGTCACCACATTGTCGCGGCGTTCCACGCGCCAACCGAGGCGCTTCGGCACCGAGAGGGCCGCGAGTCCTTCAACCAGGACAGCTCGTGCGAGATCTCCCTTCACCGCCTTCGCATCATGACCGACGGCGCGAGACTCGTCGGCGGACGTGAAGTGCACGTCAATGACGCTGCGGAGGGATGCGAGTTGTGCCATGTCGACAGAGGCTGCATGTTCTTGGGGAAGAAGGTTCAGAATCGTTGCGCGGCGCGTGCGCGTGAGGAGAGCCTCCGTTACGTGCGGTCGCCAGAATTTCGCGAGCGGGGGCAGCGGCGCGATACTGGCATTCATCTTCAAGCGATAGTCAGCGATCCGATCATCGCTCGCGAGCAGTCCATACAAGCCAGAGGGAACGAGGATGTGCTGGCGTTGCGCCGGCGTAAGAGAGTCCGGGGCCAGGTAGTTCCAGACCACACCCTGATAACGGCGCCAGGCGGCGAGCGTCGGTGGAGTTCCATCCAAAAACTCTTGGGTAGCTGCGAGTGCACGTTCCAATAGGGGGCCCCGCGCGCTCAGCGAAATCTCAAGTTGGCGAGTCGCGGCAGTCTCCACGAATGAACGCAACGCGTCAACCACCCGTTGACGAGGTGCGCCGAGCGCGACGTCAAACGTTCCCGTAGAGATCACCCGCCGTCCGCCCGAGGCTTTTCCTTGCGACGGAGGGACCAACACAAAGAGTCGCTCCGCCACGACTCACCACGGTAGTGGGTCAGGCTGCGGTCAATGCTTCTTTCGTCAAACCGAAGGATCGAAGAAAGTTTCGAACTCTCACCACCTGATCTTCGGTGAGCTCGCGCGTGCGAGTCGAACCGAACGATACGGTTTCGCCGTCAACCGTGACCGCCCAGTTTCCCCGGTGGGTCTCGTGGACCTCACCGAAACGTGCGAGCAATGAACACACGTCGTGCCACTGAATGTTGTGGTTCAGCGGGTGACAGAACAGTTTCTGGGCGGTAACGCGGTGGTGATGATCTAACTTGATCGACATACTCAGCCCCCTTAAAGGGTCTAGGATTTTTGTCCCTCCATCAGCACTATCCACCTTTTAGGAAGGGCTGTCAAGGAGCGCGACAAGTTCAATGTGCTCGGTCATGGGGAAAAGATCAAATATTCGCAGGTCACTCAGGACAAAACCGTGGCCTAAGAAAATCTTAAGGTCACGCGCGAACGTCGCCGCATCGCAGGACACATAAACCGCGCGACGCGGGCGCCGACGTGCTATCGCGTCCGCCACTCCCTTGGCGAGGCCGTGGCGAGGCGGATCGAGTACCACGATTGATTCCTCGCGAACCGTGTCATTGACCGATCGCGGCGTAACTGACCACTCGCGCACCTTTAAGTGCGGGAGCCCGGTTGCGTTTTCGCGCGCGTCGCGCACCGCGTAGGGAGACGACTCCACCGCCGTTACTCGACCGCTCGGACCGACACGTTTGGCGAGTGGCACACTGAAGAGCCCGACGCCACTGAAAAGATCTGTGACATCGTCTCCACTGGCGACGTTCGCAAACTCAAGAACGGTGTCAAGGAGTACCTGAGGAGCGTCGCGATGCGACTGCCAAAACGACATGGGACCCACGCGATAGACGTGCCCACCCACCGACACCCGTGAATGCGTCGACGGGTCCAGGGTCGAACCCGACAGCGATCGAACTTCGAAGGTGGTTCCGCGTTCTTCGTCGCGGCGAACGACGGCGAACGGTTCGCCGGTACCGATGGCCCGAAGTTCGACCTCCTCGGCGCCGCGCCAGGGGTGCGCGAAGGCTTCATCGAACTCGCGCGACGAAATCCAGCACGAATCGATGGGCACGAGATCGTGCGATCGCGCAACGCGCAGACTGAGTTCTCCGTCCTCGTCGACAGCGCAGCGCAACCGGGTACGCGACGCTTCGACCATCGGTGAGGAAATGACCGTGACGTCTCGTTCTACTCCGGCGATGCGGCGCAGATGCTCTTCCACGAGGGCCGATTTCCAACTGCGTTGCGCGTCGGCTGAGGCGTGTTGGAGATCACATCCGCCGCAGCCTCCCGGACGGGCGTACGGGCAAGGCGCGGTCACTCGCTCCGGACTTGCCTCGAGAACATCGACAGCGTCGCCACGGTAAAACTTCGACGTTGTCTCGGTGATAGCGACGCGCACCAGCTCACCCGGCAGAGAGTGCCGCACGAAGATGACGCGGCCATCTTCCGCTCGGCCGACGCCTCCGCCGGTCGCGGGGCGCTCAATGCGTACCGTCAATGGTGCGTCGTCGAGCGTCACCAGTTAGCCAACACGACGCAGAAACAGATCAACAAGCTCTTGGGCGCGAACTCGCGCCGCCGGAGTCTCAGCCGCTGTCTGCTCGATTAATGCGTCCGCGTCCAGACCGAGGTCGCGAACGTCGAGTTCGTCGGACGCCAGCCACTCTTTGAGCTGCGTATCGTCAACCTCGGGGTGGAATTGGACACCGACGTGGGGTCCAATGGCAAAAGCCTGCACGGCTCGTGGCGTCGTGGCCCACACTTCCGCGACCTCAGGCAACGAACATTCGTCGAAGTGAAACTCAAACCAAGGACCGCTGGGTAACTCGACGTCGGCAACGACGTCGACATCGAACCACCCAATCTCTTGCTCGCGGGCGCGAGTGACGGAACCACCGAAGTGGCGACAGAGGGCCTGCGCTCCGAAACAGATGCCCAGGATGGGGAGATGTCTCGCGTCGGCTTCGGCGATGAGAGCCAACTCTTGGGCGAACCAGGTCGTGTCAGCTTCCAGTTCGTAGACCGCGAATGTCGCACCCAAAATCACGAGAACGTTGTATCCCTCAAGCGACGGTGCCCCGGAGGACTCGTCCATCTTGACGAGGTCAATCTCATAGCCACGAGATTCCAAGGCCTCGCCAACCAGTCCTGGGCTGTCTTCAAGGTGATGACGTAAGACGAGCGCGCGATTCATGGTGCCCATGACTCTACCGGGGTCACTTCGTTATCAACGGTGGTGCGAGCGCCTCACGTGCTCGGGAGCGACCAGCCGAGGCCCGTTGCAATCTCCTTGCACGTGGGACACAGCGGGTATTTGGCGGGGTCGCGACCGGGCACCCAGACCTTGCCGCAGAGTGCACGCACCGGCGTAGCGTTCACCATTCCGTCCACGACTGAGTTCTCGAGTGGTACGAACTTTCCGCTCTTTCGGGTGTAGCCCTCCAGCACGATGTGGGTAAATCGCTCGTGGTCACCTTCATCGACCTCGGTCGTTGATTCAACGATGACCTCGGGCTGGGCTTGAATACTCACGCCTTCAATGTACCGATAAACCCGTATCCTCTGATGGCCATGAAAAGTCGTCGCCGCCGAGCTCGGGTCACCGCTCAACCCACGGGCCGCGTCTCATCGCACTTCACGCGCGAAGGTACGCCGAAGAATTCCTATCGCACAGAACAGGAGGCGAAGGGCGTCGCGCAACTCGCGTGGACGCTGAATGGTGCGGAGCTCAACTCGTACCGATGCGACTTTTGCCATCAATGGCATATTGGCAAACCCTTCCGCGAGGATTAGCGTCTCTCGCAAAAACCGGGCAGTATGGGAGGACTCGAAGAGAAAGGCTTCCTATGTCGGTACAGGCGTACATCCTGATTCAGTCGGAAATTGGTTCAAGCGAAAAGGTCGTTGTCGCCACTCGTGCCGTACCTGGGGTGCTTGAGTCCTTTGAAGTCACCGGGCCCTACGACGTCATCGTTCGCTGCGAAGCAGGCAGCGTGGACGATCTCGGCAAGTTCATCGTCGGCGCTATTCAAAAGGTCCCCGGGATCACGCGCACGTTGACCTGCCCCGTCGTCAACATCTAACGACTAGTCCCACCACAGGTCGTGGTGCACCACGCCGCGCCCGATCAGATCCAACTGAATCTGACTCGTACCCTCGACGATCGTGAGTTGTTTGGCGTCGCGATAAAACTGCTCGACGGGGTGATCGTGCATGTAGCCGGCGGCTCCTAAAAGCTGCACGGCCAATCCCGATGCCTTTACCGCGACTTCGCTGGCGTAGTACTTGGCCATCGACAGCATGGGTACGTGTTCCTTGGAGAACTTGCCTTGGTCGGAGAGACACGCTGCGCGATACGTCAGCAGTCGCGCGGCTTCAATCTCGGTGGCGCACTTGGCAATCTCCCAACGGATTCCCTGGAAGTCGGAGATGGTCTTGCCGAAGGCTTCTCGTTGCTTGACGTACTCCGTGGCGTACATGAGAGCACCTTCCGCCAACCCGATTGCCCTCGCCGCCACAATCGGACGCATGGCGTTAAGTGACTCCATCGCCAAAAGAAAGCCTCCGCCAATCACCTCTCGCGGTCCGACCTTGACGTTTTCGAAGACAATCTCCGTCGTGTCGATGCCCTTCACGCCCATCTTTTCGTCGACGCGCGGACGCGTAACGCCGGGCGCATCGGCCGCGACAATGAATCCGTAGATATTCGAGTGCTTTCGCAGCGTCGGATCGCCCACCTTGGCGAAGACCACGAACCAATCGGCCTGCATACCGCCCGAGATCCAACACTTCGTGCCATTGATCACGAAACCGTCTTCGACGTCGGGGTCGGGCGTCGCATGAGTGCGCATGCCGGCCACGTCCGAACCGGCTCCGGGTTCGCTCAGGCAAAAGGCCGAGCGCGAAGTCCCGTTCGCGATGCCGGGCAAGTACTTCTGCTTTTGCTCTTCGTTGCCGGCAATCATGATCGGTCCCGTAGGCAATCGGGTTAACAAAAGCATGAGACCGATGACGTTGGAGTATTTCGTCACTTCCTCGATCGCCAGCGTGAGACCCATGATGCCCGCGCCCGAGCCGCCATACTCCTCAGGAATGCAGAGGCCGAGAAGATCGGCCTTGCGCAGTTCGTCGAAGATGTCTTGGGGATACTCGCCCGTCGTATCGATCTCGCGAGCGCGTGGCTTGATTTTCGTTTGAGCGAGCCGACGAACGCTCTGTTGCAGATCGTGCATCTCGGAAGACAGTTCAAATTCCATACCCAGCAAGTTACTGCGGAGCGTGTGTCAACATGGCGGGGTGACGACATTTCAGCGCGCGGAGGCCGTGCGCGCGATGTCAACTTCGAGTTACGACGTCGTCGTCATCGGTGCCGGTATGACCGGAGCGGGCGTGGCACTCGACGCGGCGTCCCGGGGCCTGCGCGTTGCTCTCATCGATCGCGGCGACATCGCCTCGGGAACGAGCTCGAAATCGTCGAAGATGGTTCACGGCGGACTTCGGTACTTGCAACAAAAAGAGTTCCGCCTGGTCTACGAGAACCTTCGTGAGCGCCAGCGTCTCTTGAACAACGCGCCCTATCTCGTGGAGCCCCTCCCCTTTCTCATTCCCCTCTTCGGTTCCAACGGCGTCGCGTCGAAAGCCCTCGTGAAGGGCTACTCCACGGCGCTGCGCCTCTACGATCTGAGCGGCGGATGGCGCATTGGCCACCGATTTCGGCGCATCACCCGCGACGAAACGCTCGAGCATCTGCCCACGTTGCGCACTGATCGACTCGTCGCCGGCTTTCTCTACTACGACGCGCGTGGCGATGACGCGCGCGTCGCTCTGACTCTCGCAAAGACCGCCGCGCTGTCCTACGACGCGCGCGTCGCCACCTACGTTCGCGCAGTGAGCGTGAGGAAGAACTCGTCAGGTCGCGTCGAGGCGGTGCACTGTCGCGACGAGATGACGGGCGCGGAGTTCGAGATCGCGACGTCGTCCATCGTGAACGCCACGGGCGTCTGGGCCGACGATGTCTTCACCATGACCGAGCACGAGCCCTCGCACCGCATTACTCCGGCGAAGGGAGTACACGTGAGCGTCAAACACTCTCGACTACCCGCCGACGTCGCGGCGGTGCTCAACGTGCCCAACGACCGGCGCAGCATTTTCGTCGTTCCCTTTCAAGACGCGCCGTACACCTACGTCGGCACCACCGACACCGCCTACACCGGTTCACTGGACGACCCTCGGTGCTCGCCCGAGGACGTTGCGTACTTGCTCGCGGCAGTGAACGCCTCCACTTCATCCAACCTTGACGTCGATGACGTCACCGGCGTGTGGGCGGGACTTCGCCCCCTGCTGGCACCGGTCGGCGGCAAGGAGTTGAAGGAGCGCACCGCAGATTTGTCGCGTCGACACCGCGTGAGCGACTCCGGTGACGGCGTCGTGCACATTACCGGCGGCAAGTGGACGACCTATCGACAGATGGCCCAGGATGCCGTCGCGGCACTTGCCCCGTACGTCTCGCCTCTCGGGCGCGTTCGCACGAAATCGCTGCGACTCTATGGAGTCGGCGACTGGCGACCGACCGACGACGGCGAGACCCACCTCTATCGCCGCTTTGGCGAAGACGCGAAGGACATTCTTGCCATGATGCGCGAGAACCCCGCGTTGAACGCTGCTCCCATCGCTGATCAGCCCTACCTCGCGGCCGAGTTCATCTTCAGTGCCGAGCGCGAGATGGTGACCTCGCTGACCGATCTGCTCACTCGTAGAACTCGCGCTCACTTGCACAATGCGCGCACGACACTCGATGCCGCGGAGGAGATCGCGCGACTGGTGGCGCCCGCGCTGAACTGGGGCGACGACGAGATTCGCGAACAAGTGAACGCCTACCGATCTCTCGTCGACGACGAATTCTCGGCCGCGGGACTGCGCGTGTCGTGACCCGGCCCACAATGCCCAATCGCTACACCGGAGCGCTCGAGGCGCCCTCGTCGCTGGACGCGTCCGTACTTGGCGAACTCACGAGTGCCGGGGTCGAGATTGCGACCAGCGACAGTGAACGCGCCGAGCACGCGCGCGATTGGTGGCCACGTCTGATCCCCAACGTTGCCGCCGGTCGCGTCGAAAACTGGCCCGGCGTTGTGGTGAGGGCTCACAACGCCGATGACGTTCGTGCCACACTGCGCGTCGCGAGCGCGCACGGCATCTCAGTCACCGCCCAGGGCGGTCGGTCCAGCGTCGTGGGCGGCGCCACGCCGTCACCCGGCGCCATCGCCCTCGACCTCACAGGTCTCAATCGAGTTCTCGAGATCGACGAAGTCTCCGGAACCGTTCTGGTGGAAGCGGGCGTCTTCGGTCCCGACCTCGAAAGCGCACTTGCCCAACGGGGATTTACCGCAGGCCACTTCCCTCAGTCGTTCGACCTGGCGACCGTCGGAGGCTGGATTGCCAGCCGTGGGGCCGGACAGTTCTCGAACCGCTACGGCACCATCGACGATCTCGTGCGAGCTCTAACGGTCGTTCTCGCTAGCGGAGAAGTAGTACACCTGGGCGGACACGGACCTCGCGAAGCGGTAGGTCCGGATCTCGTGCAGCTGTTCATTGGCTCGGAGGGCACTCTCGGCGTCATCACCGACGCAACCTTGGTCGTTCGACAGCTCTCAAAGTACGAGGAACGGCGCGCCTATTCGTTTCCGTCGTTCGCCGAGGGCCTCGAAGCCTGTCGTAGAGTTCTCCAGCGCGGCGCAAGTCCCGCCGTACTGCGCCTTTACGACGAGATCGAGTCAGCACGACACTTCGAGCTCACCGACTGCGCGTTGATCGTCCTGGACGAAGGAGACCGGGGTCTCGTCGAGGCCACTATTGCCATCGTCGAGGATGAGTGTCGCGCGGCGCACACGCACGATGTGGCGCTCGTCGAACGCTGGCTGGAGAGACGAAACGACGTCAGCGCGCTCGCTCCGCTCTGGGAAAACGGACTGGTGGTCGACACCATCGAGGTCGCCGCACCGTGGTCCCTGCTCGGCGCTCTGCACGGGAACGTCTCGCGCGTGCTACGCGAATGTGCGGGCATGATCGCGGTCTCCGTACACCAGTCACACGCCTACCTTGATGGAGCGTGCCTCTACTTCACGTTCGCGGCGAAGCCAGACGACGCACCAGCCTTCTATCGCCAGGCGTGGGACGTCGCCATGACCGAAGTCATTGCCCGCGGCGGGGCGATCAGTCATCATCACGGCGTGGGGCGCAACCGCGCACGCTTTGTTGCCGATGCACTAGGCGACTCGTTCACGATTCTCGCGGGGCTGAAGTCGCTGCTGGATCCACTCGGCATCATGAACCCTGGAGTGCTCGGTCTCGGAGACACTCCGTGGTGAGAGCGCTCGCGATCGACGTGGGCTCCTCTTCCCTGCGCACTGCACTGGTCGACGAATCGGGTCTCGTGACCCACGTCCATCAACGTCCTCTGAGTGTGCGCAGTCCCAACTCCGGTGAGGTTGAGCTGGACGCCACCGAGATTGCCACTGTGGCTCTCGATCTCGCACGCGCCACTCTGCGTGACGGTGGTGTCTGTGACGCGGTGGGCATTACGAACCAGCGAGCCACGACCGTCGTGTTTGATCCGGTGACGTCGACGCCCGTTGGACCAGCGCTGAGTTGGCAGGACCTGCGTACGGTGCTTGACTGTCTTACTCTCCAAGCTGAAGGTCTCTTTCTCGCACCGAACCAGTCCGCCACCAAGATCAAATGGTTGGTCGACTCCTCAGGTCGCCCCGCCCGCGATCTACGTTTCGCCACACTCGAGACCTGGATCACCTGGCACCTCAGCCAAGGCGAGACTTTCGTCTCGGACCGATCGAACGCCAGCGTGAGCGGACTCGTTGATACGACACTCAACGGCTGGGACGAAAGAGTCCTCACCACGTTAGGCATCGATGTCGCCATGCTCCCCTCCCTCGTCGACACCATGGGCTCGTTCGGTTCGGCCAGTGCGCTCGAAGGATCTCCGCCGATCACGGCGCTCGTCGGCGACCAACCCGCTTCCCTCTTTGGTCAGTCGTGCGTGCACTCGGGAGCGAAGATCACCTTTGGCACCGGCGCGATGCTCGACATGGTTCACGGTGTGAGTGGTCCACCTTCGATGCGGCGTTACGACTCAGGCTGCTATCCAACGGTGCTTCGCAGTCGCGACGGCAACGTGACGTGGGGCGTCGAAGGCATCGTCTTCAGCGCCGGTTCGTGCGTGCGGTGGCTCTGCGACCTCGGTCTCCTCAACTCCGTCGAAGAGAGTGACGCCATCGCGGCCTCCGTCGACTCGACTGATGGAGTCTCCTTCGTCCCGGCGTTCTCGGGGCTCGGCACCCCGCGTTGGGATTTCGGGGCCCGGGGAGGTTTTTTTGGACTCACCCGCGGTTCGAGTGTGGCCCACCTCGTTCGCGCAGTCCTCGAAGGAATTGCTCAGCGTGGTGCCGACCTCCTCGACGCCGCCGAGAGCGAAGTTGGCACCGGGCTCGGCGAAGTTCGCCTCGACGGCGGCATGAGCGTCAATCGATTCTTCGTCCAACGACTGGCGGACTTTTCCGGTCACACCGTTGCCGTCTCCTCCGAGCGTGAAGCGACCACCCGAGGCGCGGGCCTGATGGCGCTCGTGAGCGCCGGGCACCTCGGACTTGACGACGTTGAGAAACTGTGGTCGCCGGGATTCGTGGCCTCTCCCTCGATGGATTCATTGGCGCGCAAAGACTCTCGCGCAAACTGGCTCCACGCGATCGAACGAGCCGCGGGGACGATTCCCGAGCTCTCGGCCGTCTCGTTCTAGCTCGCCCAGGGCGCGAGCGCGAGGGCGTCATCAAGCGTCGTTACGTTATCGAGGAGAACTCTCGACAGAGCGAGACCGCGGGGTTGGCTCAACGTCAGAACGGCGGTGACCACGTGATCGCGGACAAAGAGGGCCAACCACTTCATGTCGACGTCGCTTCCCTCGACCATGACAACCTCGTCGTCCGGGCGCGGGTGCCCGAGCATCTGAATCTTCTTGCCGTACTGGTCAGACCAGAAATACGGCAAAGCGGGTTCTTCCGGTTGTCCCATCCAGTGATGCGCGAGCTGCCAGGCGTGGTCCGCCGCAACCTGCCAATGCTCGAGGCGGACGTGTTCTTCGTCGAGTCCGCTCCGATGAACGAAGCGCGCCATGTCACCAATCGCCGCGACTCCTGGCACCGCTTCGAGATAGCGATCAACAACGACGCCGTCATCGAGCGTGAGTCCCGAGTTGGCGAGCCACTCGAGGTCGAGGGCCGATCCCACGGCCGCAACCACGGCGTGGGCGCCCAGAGATTCACCGTCATCAAAATGGATCGTCGCGCGGCTGTCGCTCGTTGTCACATCGCGCACGCGTTGGCTCGTTCGTACATCTATTTCGGCCGCCGGACCGAGGCGATGCAACCAGGCTGAGGCCTCACTACCAACGACCCCCATCAAGGGGCGCTCGGCCATCTCGAGTACCACGGGGCGCAGTCCCCGCGCATGGAAGGACGTGGCAACCTCCGCGCCAATAAACCCTCCCCCAATCACCGCGACGACACTGTCAGGATCCAGAGCGGAGGCCATCTCGTTGAGTCGCGACGCGTCGTCGAACGTGCGCAGCGTTGGCAAGGGCCCCGACGAATCGAAACTAAGAGATCTGGCTTGTATGCCGGTCGCCAAGACGACGTGCGTGCCTGTCACGACCGAGTCGTCATCGAGGCGCACACTCTTCGCGTCCGCGTCGAGGTGAACGGCGCGTCGACCGAGAAGAACGGTCGCGTGCACGCCGTCGAGTTTTTCGGGCGTCGCGAGGGTCGCCTTTTCCAGTCCCCATTTGCCCGAGAGAATCTGCTTCGATAAGGGCGGTCGCTCGTACGGGGCGTGGCGCTCGTCGCCAAGAAGGGTGATGGAACCTTGATAGCCGAGTTGACGGACTTCTTCTACGAAACGCCATCCGGCCAGCCCGGCGCCGACTACGACCACATGGTCGCTTGATTCCAGTGGACTCACGAGTTAAACATGGCCAGCCACTGATCGAGGCTGCTCGCCGCGAAGACGTTGTTGCGCGCGCGCACCTCTCCCATAGCCAACGAAGGTTCCCGCGAGTAGAGGTGACCCGGGTACAACACCGTGTCATCGCTCACCTCGGCCAGTCGCTCGCTCAGCGTCCGGTACATCTCCACCGGATCGCCGCCGGGAAAGTCGGTACGCCCGCAACCGTCGATGAAGAGAGTGTCACCACTGAGGAGATTTCCCTCGACGAGCAGGCACTGACTACCCGGTGTGTGCCCCGGCGTGTGGAGCAACGTGATCTCGATTTCGCCGACGAGAAGTTGCTCGTGGTCGTCGTGAGCGGTCAACGCCTCGGGGTCGACGCCGGTGCGATCAAGGATCCACGACACCTCGTCCGCTTGTACGTGTACCGGCACGTCTTGAATCTCGAGCAGTTCCACGATCCCCGCCAAGTGCTGTTGACCGATCAGAGTGCCTCCGATGTGGTCGGGGTGATAGTGGGTGGCGATCGCCCCAACCAGCGTCATCCCGTCGGCCTTCAACATCTCCATAAGCTCGCGGGGCCGATAGGCCGGGTCCACCAGGACCGCTTCGCCACTGCGCCGGTCGCCCAACGCGTACGTAAAATTTTTCATCGACAGAGCGACGGCGTCGCCCACCGCAAAGTCCCGACCGGCGAGGATCTGGCGAAAGTAGAAGTTCTCGTTCATTCGTCGTCAACGACGCGCGCGATGCGCGGGGTCAGTTCGTCTACTTTGGCCTTCGTCGTCGCCAGACGCTCCTCGAGGGCTTCGATGATCGTCGTCGCGCGCTCAAGTTTCGCAAACAGTTCGTCGACCGAGACCTCGCCCTCGTCAAAGGAGGCGACGATGGCGTTCAATTCGTCGGCCGCCTCATTCCATTCATTCACGCTCATGTGTTTGACTTCTCCTTTTCGCCGACGGTGGCCACGAACGATCCGTCGCGCACGCGGACTCGAACATCACCGCCGGTCGTCACGTCCCCCAGCGACTTTACGACAGCACCTTGCGCGTTCGTGACGACCGACCATCCCTGGGCAAGCCGTCGGGCGGGGTCGTAGGCAACCAGCAGTTGTCGATTGCTCTGGAGCATCTGAGCCGAGGCCGTCAGTACGTGACGACTTTGCACCACCAGTCGTTCGCGCGTGGAGCCCAGGTGACGCTCTTCGGCGCGCAAGCGATCGCGCACGGCGAAGACCACCGTGCGGCGGCGCTCACCGAGGTAGGCCGTCGCTTCATTGAGAACGTCGTTGGTGTATTCGAGAAGACGCTGCGAGGGCTCTTGGACGTTCGCCGCGTACCAGCGCGACACGAGACCGACCACCTCTTCGCCAAGCTTCGTCGGCGTGATCGCACGAGTGTGAGCGACGAGATCCGCCACCGATTCATCGCCAGTGTGGCCAATGCCCGTGAACACTGGCGTTGACGATGACGCAATGGCGCGCGCCACGCGCTCGTCGTCGAAGCACGCAAGGTCGCCCTTCGATCCTCCCCCGCGCACGACACAGATCAGGTCCACGCCGTGTTCGTCGAGCGCGGCGATGGCGGCGGCGATCTGAGCGGGGGCGCTCTCACCTTGAACCAGAGTCTTGATGAGCGTGATGGCGAAGCTAAAGGACGAGTTCACTAACTGACCCGTGAAGTCGGAGTAGCCCTCGGTGCCCGGACTTGCGACGAGACCGACGCGCAGGGGCACTGCGGTCAGCACCGTGCGCTTATTCCTTTCCAAGAGACCCTCAGTAGCGAGACGGGCAATGAGTTCTTGGCGCCGGCGCGCCACGTCGCCGAGGAGCCCCTCGACGTCGACGTCCGTGATCGAAAAGCCAATCTTTCCCTGGGGGGCGTAGAGATCGACGTAGCCGTAAAAACTCACGACCATTCCGGCTTGGAGGACTACGCCCTCACTGGCCAGCCGACGCTTCAGTGGTCCCCAGGGCGTCGCCCAGCAGTGGGCGTTCAAGACCGGCCGCTTGGTGTCGCTCGCTGTTCCCGCGTCGACCAGGTCCACGTAGACGTGACCCTTTTCGTAGACCTTCGCGATCTCTCCGCGGACCCAGTGCGGCCGACGCCGCCCGAAGCCCGCTTCGAGGTGCGCGGTGAGTAATTGGTAGAACTCGCCGACCTCTAAGACCGGCTCGTCGCTTTCTGACTCCATCGCCACGAGGCGAGGTTACCGCGAGCCCTGTAACACAATTGTCGTTTGTTGGCTAACAAAAGTTGTGTCAGACTGTTTTTGGATGGTGAGTCGACTGAGTGGTCGCACCGCACGGTAACGGGCGGTGAGGAAAGTCGGGGCTCCACAGGGCAGGGTGCTCACGAAACGTGAGTCGCGGCGACGTGCAGGATGAGTGCCACAGAAAACAGACCGCCGATGGCTCGGGTAACCGAGCACAGGTAAGGGTGAAACGGTGCGGTAAAAGCGCACCAGCATCTTGGGCGACCAAGGTGGCTTGGTAAACCCCACCCGGAGCAAGATCAAACATGGGAGGCGGCCCGCACGCCTTGTAAAAGAGGCACTCCCGAGGTAGATCGCTGAGATGGATGGCCGCTCAGCCTTCGTGAGAAGGCGGACAGAACCCCGCTTATAGGTCGACTCACCATCCGCTTCACTCAACCCACGAACTCGAAAGGATGAGCCATGCTGCATTTGCCCTACCGCGAACTGCCGGTAGCTGACCCCGGCACGCCCAATACGAGTTCTCCTATTCGCTACCTGGGTTGGCTCGCGCATCACCAGCGCTGGCTCTTGACCCTCAACGCCCTCTTTGGCATCGGTTGGATGGTGTCCCAAGCGCTCGTCTGGTTCGCCGTGGGCGCCGCCATCGACAGTGGCGTCGAACGTCACAACGACGGACAGCTCTGGAAGTGGGTCGCGGTCGTGGTGGTCCTCGGCACCATTCAGGCCGTGTGTGGATCGCTCCGTCATCAGTTGGCGGTCACCAACTGGATGAACGCCACGTATCGCACCGTTCAAGCGGTTGGTCGCCACATCACGACAACCGGACCAGCCCTCACCGACGAGATTCCCTCGGGCGACGTGGTGAACACGGTCGCCGCGGATGCGATGCGCATCGGCAGTGCCTACGACAGCTTTGCGCGGTTCTCGGGCGCCATCGTGGCCTGGATCGTCGTCTCGTTCATACTTCTCTCCACCTCCGTCGAACTCGGTCTGGTGGTCTTGCTCGGGGTGCCGATTCTCGGCTCACTCACTATCCCCTTGATGAAACCGCTGCACCGCACCCAGGCCGCCCAGCGCGAAGCCGCCGGCCGCCTCGCGGCGCTTGGCTCAGACACCGTGGCCGGACTACGCATCTTGCGCGGCGTGGGCGGTGAAGAGGTTTTCCTCGAGAACTATCGCGTTCAGAGTCAGAAGGTTCGCGTCGCGGGAACTCGAATCGCGTCGCCGCAAGCGGGACTCGAGTCGGGCCAGGTGTTATTGCCGGCCATCCTGACCGGCATCGTGACGTTCCTCGGCGCGCACGACGTGATGAACGGCACGTTGCAGGCCGGCCAACTCGTGGCATTTTTCGGATACTCAATGTTCTTGACGACGCCACTTCGAACCGCCATCGACTACGTCATCATGTCCACCCGGGCCTACGTCGGGGCGGGCAAGGTGTTACGTATTCTGGCGATCCAGCCGACCGTCAACGATCCCGAGAATCCTGTCGCGTGGCCCGCGCGCGTGACAAAGCTCGAGGATCGACGTAGTGGCCTCGTGCTCGAACACGGCCAACTCTGTGCGCTCGTGACGGACCTGCCTGATGAAGCTGCTGCTCAGGCTGATCGCCTCGGGCGCTTCAACGCCGACGACGCCGATGTCTACGTCAACGGGGTAGCCATTGCGAGCTACGCGATCGACGACGTCCGCTCACACATCATCGTGAGTGAAATCGAGCCACGGCTTTTTTCAGGAGAACTGCGCTTCGAACTCATGCCCCACGGCCTTGTCGATGACGAAAGGATTTATCAAGTTCTCCAAGCCACCAGCTCCCTCGACGTGCTCGACGCACTCGAAGACGGACTGTCGACAACCGTCGAAGAGCGAGGACGCGGTTTTTCGGGAGGTCAGCGTCAGCGTCTCAGTCTCGCGCGCGCCATTCTCACGAACGCCGAAGTGCTCGTCCTCGTCGAGCCCACGTCCGCTGTCGATACCCACACCGAGGGCCGCATCGCCACGCGCCTACGAGAGATTCGCCACGGACACACGACCTTGCTCGCCACGACGAGCCCGCTGCTGCTCGAGAAGATGGACCTCGTCTACGTCGTAGAAGACGGACTCGTGAGCGACCAAGGCACCCACGATGAACTTGTCGAACGCTCGGCGAGGTATCGCCAGATCGTGCTGCGAGAGGACGGCTAATGAGTGACCAAGCCACCCGCCCGCGTAGTAACCAGTTACCCACCGCCAGCTCCAAGGTGGTGATGGCCTACGCCCGGGTCCTCATGCGCCAACACCGGCGCCCACTCGTCGGCATGCTCTCGCTCTACGCCTTGGCCGCCGTCATGGCGCTCGTTCCCGCCTGGGTAATTGGCGAGATCACCGACTTCGCCTCGGACCACCAGCTCAGCGCGCACAAGATCTCTCTCTACGTCGGCATCCTCGTGGCGGCGTCGCTCGGCTCAGCGGTATTGACGTACTTCGCGCGCCGGCGCAGCTACGTGCTGGGCGAGATTGCCTTCGCCCAACTCCGCGAAGAGTTTCTCCAGAGCGTGCTCGCTCTCCCCCTCATCGAGGTCGAACGCGCCGGCACGGGCGATCTGCTCAGTCGCACCACCAACGACATGGAGTCCCTCTCGCGTACCGTGCGCTTTGCCGTGCCCGAGTGGCTCGTCGCCATCCTCCAGGCCATCCTCACTCTGGTGGCCATGCTGCTCGTCAGTCCCGTCGCGAGCGTGGCGAGTCTTGTCTCCTTACCGGTGCTCTTCTTTTCCACTCGCTACTACTTGCGCTACGCAACGCCCGGCTATCGCCGCGAACGCATCAGCTACGCCTCGATGTCCGGATCCGTGGCCGAGACGGCCGAAGGCGCGCGCACGATCGACGCGCATCGACTGGGACCGCGTCAAGCCAAGCGCATTGAAGACAACGTGCGCGAGTCGTTCTACTCCGAGATGTACACGCTCTTGTTGCGCATGGTCTGGTTTCCGACGGTCGAAGGTGCCTTCGCGGTCGCGGTCGCGGCGACCCTCGCCTGGAGTGGTTGGCTCGCGATCCACAACGTGATAACTATCGGCGCCGCGACCACGGTGACCCTCTACGTGGTGCAGATCAACGATCCGCTCGACCGCATTGTGTCCTGGCTCGATGAACTGCAGATTGGCCAGACGGCCCTCGCGCGACTGGTCGGCGTGTCGGTAGTCAAGGACGATCGTCCGCTGACGGGACCCGAACCGTCCAACGAGACGATCACCTTGGAGGACGTGCACTACGCCTATCGCGAGGGTCACGACGTCTTGAAGGGAATCACGCTGACGGTTCGCCCGGGCGAACGGCTCGCCATCGTGGGACCGTCGGGCGCCGGCAAGTCCACCATTGCGCGCCTGCTCGCCGGCATCGACGCACCGCGCTCCGGTTCGGTACGGGTAGGCGACGTGGAAATCGCCGAGATGCCCCTCGCGAGTCTGCGCGGCCACGTGTCACTCGTCACCCAGGAACACCACATATTTATCGGGACCGTGCACGACAACCTCGCGTTGGCCCGACCAGAGGCGAGCGTCGCGCAGATCGAGAACGCGCTGCGCGCGGTGGACGCGCTCGACTGGGTCCAGCACTTGCCCGATGGTCTGCTCACCGAACTGGGCACGACGGGATATCCCATCACGCCCGCCCAGGCCCAGCAACTGGCACTCGCGCGACTGGTGCTCAGTGATCCCCACACCCTCGTTCTCGACGAAGCGACGGCGCTGCTCGACCCGCGAGCCGCCCGACACCTCGAACGTTCCTTGAGCGCCGTCCTCGAGGGCCGCACGGTCATTGCCATCGCGCACCGCCTCCACACGGCGCACGACGCGGACCGCGTGTGCGTTGTCATCGACGGCGTCGTGGCGGAGCTCGGCACCCACGACGAACTCGTCGCGCTCAACGGCGAGTACGCCGCGCTGTGGAGTAGCTGGCGGAACGAAAAGCCGACCGCCTCGTAGGCTGGTCGGGTGGCCGAGTTTCTCCGCAGTGACGAAATACTCGCCTGCGTCCACCGAATCGCCCTCAGCCGGGGCGAGCCTTTCACGTACATAGCGACGCCGACGTCTCCCGAAATGGAGCGACGCCGCCGCAGTGCCAGCGACCATCGCCGCGAGGTACTCGAGAATCTGAGAGAGCTACACCCCGAATCAACGCGGCCGCGCAACGAGGACGAGACGACGAACATGATGCGCGAAGGGGCGCCGCTGATTTTCTATCCGCGACTGGCCCGCGACGACGCCGGTCGGCGCTACGCGTCCGTTCACGTGCTCGTGCGGGTCGGGCGCGTCGACGAGCGATTCACGTACGCACCACTTCTCATCAAGAACCACGAAGTGGTTGAAGCGGCGAGCACTCGACGCACCCTCAGAGGGACTCTCGAGCATCTGCGACCCCTGGAAGCCGAATTCGTCGACGGCGTGGGCACTCGCTCGGCGCTTCCCATGACGCGAAGCGGCCTTTCGCTCTCTCACGCCACGCGGGTGCTCGAATCGCTCGGCCACGCCGATCCCGGTTGTCGAGGGGGCATCATCGATCGCCAAGGGCGCCTCTGGTGGTTCGACCTCGCCGACAGCAGCTATCCGCGCTTCAATCTGGCGACGTACGACCGACTCTACGAAGAGCGATTTGGTGTACTCGTCGCGCACGAGAAGTGGACGGTGTCGGGCGGTGCGTTCCCGACGGCCCCGTATTGGCACCGTGACTGTCCGGAGTGTCCGTACGCTGACTACTGCGAGGAGCAGCTGGAAAAGCTCGACGACGTCTCGTTGGTGAGATTCACGTCGTTCGATCAGCAACTGTTACTGCGTGAACACGGAGTCGACTCGCGCGCGCAACTCGCGCGTCTCGATCCCGAACTCGCGCGCAGAGCTCGCCACACCGCGATCAATCCACTCGAACCGCACCGCACTGAAGAAATCCTCGGTCGCACCATCGACAAGCTCGACGACCTCATTTATCGTGCACGAGCGCACGAACGCGGTACGTCGCTGCGCATTGTGGACGCCGCGCGCGTCGGATGCGTCACCGCCGACGTCGAGGTCGACGTCGATATGGAGAGTTACGACGACGCCACGTATCTCTGGGGCGCATCCGTGACGTTGAATCGACCAACCGACGGCGTGACGCCGGGCTATCGAGCCTTCGTCGAGTGGGGCGAACTCGACCACAACGCGGAAGCAAGAATCTTTCGGGACTTCTGGTCCTGGTTGAGCGACATTCGTGAGACCTGTCGCGCCCAGGGCCGCACGTTCATCGCGTACTGCTTTTGGGCCGCGGCCGAAGACGGGGCGATGAATCGCGCGATCGCCGCTCCTCTCTCGGGCGGTCCGCGCCTCGAAGACCTCGTCGCGTTTCGCCACGCGGACCCGCCCGTCTGGGTTGATCTGCACGAACAGGCAAAACGTCAGATTCAAACCGAAGGGCCCTTGGGCCTCAAACAGTTGGCCGTCGCGGCGGGATTTCATTGGCGCGACGCGAACCCGAGCGGCGAGGCGTCAATGGTCTGGTACGAGACCGCGTGCCGTGACGACGCACCCGACGCCCTTGAGTCTCGTCAACGCATCATTGCCTACAACGAAGACGACTGTCGAGCAACGAAGGCCCTTCGTGACTGGCTGAATGGCCCCGCGCGCACGCTCGCGCATCGTGACGACCCTCTGTAGCGTTTCGTCTGGTCATTAGCATTACACGGTGGCTGCCGCTCGTTCTCCGTCAACGTCCGGAGCCCACATGATGCGTGCACGTGCGTTCGGCGTGCTCGCGAGTCTCGTAGCTCTCGCCCTCGCGGGCCTCGCCGCTGTCGGGCTCACGGACGTCGCGCATCATCACGTCAGCCGCGGCGTCTTCCTACTGATCGTCGTTCTGGTGGCGCGATGGGTTTCTTCAAGCGTGCTCGACGAGTGGGGTGAGAATGCCGCCACGCGCCTCCGCGCGAACTGGCGAGCCACGATGGTGACCCACCTGCGTGTTCCGCGACGCGAGAGCGAGCGAGCCCGCGGCGATCTGTCGCTCGCCATTGAACACGCGGCCGAAGCGCCCGTCCTCGAGCGCCTTCGCGCGAGTGCCGGAAGCTCTCTGCTCGGTGTCCTCGTTATTTTCTGGGCCGCTGGCTGGCTAGGTTTGGTCATCACGCTCGGCTTGCTCGCGTGCGCCGCGCCGCTCTATCAACGTGCGGGACGGCGTAGCGAGGTCATGGCCCAGCAGTATCAAGCCCGCCGGGCCGTCCTCGAGTCTCGTCAATTGGAGATCCTCCAACACGCGCCCGAATTGCGCGCGCTCGGCGCGGTGACCTACGGAGCGAATGAGATTGCCGCGATCTCGGACAGCGAACACGCTCTTGCGCTGCGCGCGATTCGCGTCGCTCTGGAGTCGTCGCTGGTCACGGAGTTTCTCAGTGGCGTGAGTGTGGGACTCGTTGCGATGGTGGTGGGCTTCGGGCTTCTCGAGGGCCACCTCAGCTTGGTGCGAGCACTGGTGGCGGTGCTAGTGACCGCCGAGCTTTTCACGCAAGTACGTCGCTACGGCGTGGAGTTCCACCGGCGTGAAGACGCCGATCGAGCACTCGAGACGCTCGATTTCGTGGTCACTGACTCCTCTACGCCGTTCGACGAACTGCTCGCGGCCAACGAACTCGTCACGGACGTTCACCCGGCGAAAGTGACCCTGCATCTTCACGCCGGTGACCGAGTCGTGGTGACGGGGCCATCAGGTGTCGGTAAGACCACGCTGCTGCACACGCTCGTTGGATGGCGAGAGCCTTTGGAAGGGACCTCGCGCACCGGTACCGACGCGATCGGCTACGTGAGCGCAGAGAGCACCCTGCTCTCAGGCTCGTTACGCGACAATCTCACCCTGGGGACGCCCATCACCGATGACGTGGTGACCGAATGCCTTCACTCACTCGGACTCACCGGGCCACGGTTCGACAATCTCGACGCCGAACTTCTCAGTGATGGACGCGGGCTGAGTTCGGGAGAGAGAGTCCGACTTATCCTGGCGCGCGCCCTTCTCGCCAACACACCGCTTCTCGTGCTTGACGACGTCGCCGGCGTGCTCGACGAAAGTGCGCGGGACCTCATTCGTGATGCGTTCGAGATCAACCGCACACTCACCATCATCGAAGCCACCGTGGATACTCCCTTGATCACGACGCCGTCAGAGCGAATCGAGTTGCGTCAGTGAACGAAGATCTCACGCGCCTTCGACGGTGGTTGCGCCGAGCCCAACCACCGCGCGCCGATTTATCGCGAGCCCTCCTCGCCGGGTTCATCGCCACGGCGACCAACGTTGCCCTTCTCGTCGGAGCGGTGACGCTGCTGGTCGACAGCGCCACTCGTCCGGGCCTACGAGCGGTCGCGGCGATCCTCGTCATCATTGAGCTCTTCGCCTTTCTTCGCTCTCCCCTTCGATTCGCCGAACGACTCGCCGCGCACCAACTCGGCTTTCGCGCGGTGTCGCGGTGGCGCCGATGGCTCGTATTGGTCGTGGGCCAACTCGACTACTCACAGTGGCGCACGTACGCATCGGGCGATCTCCTCGAACGCGCGCTCGGTGACACCGACGAGCTGCAGGACCTGTGGCTGCGTTTCGTCATCCCTTTCGTCGACGTCGTCGCCGTCATGGCGCTCGGCGACATCGTCATCGCGATCTTGCCGCCCCACGGGCAGTGGCTCGTCTACGCCATCAATCTCGCGGTCTTGCAGTTTCTGGGCGTCGTGGGACTGTGCGTGCTCGCCCGCGGCGACCTCGCTCATGATCGCGCCCTTCGCCGGGCACGCGGCGCTTATCGAGCGCAGTTGGTTGAACTGAGCGCGGCAACTCCGGAACTCGCGTTGCTCGGTCGAAGCGATGTGGCCGAACGTCGATCGGCCGCGGCGGTGCACGACCTGGCGCTCGCCGAGTCACAGTTGGCGCGTCGGCGTCGACTGGCGAGCGTTCTCGTCGTCGTCGTATCGGCGTTAGCGCTCGCGGCAATCGCTAGTCATCCCGCCACCTCGAGTGTGTGGCTGGTCGTCGCGGCCGTTATTGGTCTTTCGACCTACGAGGCTCTTACCACCGTCCGGCTCGCCCTTCGCGCGGCCGTCGACGTGAACGGAGGCGGTGAGCGCTTGGAAGCGCTCGCGGCCGTCACGCACGCCGGCTCCGTGTCGTGGGGCGATTCCACGTTGCGACTCGATCACGTCACCGTTGAAGAGGACGGACGGACTCTCGTACGTGAGGCCAATCTCGTCGTCGTCCCGGGAACCCACGTGGCGATCGTGGGCGAATCGGGCGTGGGCAAGTCCACGCTTTTGCGCGCGATCGCCATGCTCGACGCCATTCAAGGGGGCGACATCACGCTCGGCGGGATCAAGTTGTCCGATCTGCGCGAGGACGAGTTTCGACACCACGTCGCCTACGTCGCGAGTGAGCCGGGTCTCACTCGTGGATTTGCCCGCGACGTGGTGTTGCTCGGACGTACGACGACTCGTGACCTGGTGTTCGACCTCGCGGCGCTCGGTGTTGCCACTGAACGCACCACACGGTTCGAAGATCTTTCGCGCGGCGAGAGGGTGCGCGTCGCGCTCGCTCGGGCGCTCGTCACCGATCCCGATCTCGTGCTCTTAGACGAACCCACCGCCGGACTTGGTCAGGAAGAGACGCGCGACGTCATATCATTCCTCGCCGCCAGCGGCGCCACGGTGCTCATTGCAACCCACGACGCCGACATCATCGAGTGGTGTGACGTCGTGGTCGAAGTGCGCGCGGGCGAACTCGTTATCCGTTGATCGTCTGCATCCCCGACTGGTGGTAGCGATCGCCTTCGACGGCACCTCGCGGCACCGCGGCCTCGAGAGCCGTGATGTCGTCATCACTGAGCGAGATGTCGAGAGCCCCGATGTTCTCCAGCAGCCACTTGCGACGCTTGGTACCCGGGATCGGCACCACATCGGCCCCGCGCGAGAGAACCCACGCGAGTGAGAGCTGAGCAACCGTCACGTCCTTCGCGCGAGCGATCTCTTCCAGATTCTTCACGAGCGCGAGGTTGTGCTCACGGGCCTCGCCCGAGAAGCGTGGGTTGTGCGAACGAAAATCACCCTCCGCGGCCGAGCGCGTCTCCTCTTCGTTGGTGAGGAATCCCCGCCCGAGTGGGCTGTACGCGACAAAGCCAATGCCCAGACGACGGCATGTGTCCAGAACCCCATCTTCGGGGTCGCGCGTCCAGAGTGAATATTCGCTTTGCAATGCCGAGAGGGGGTGAACGGCGTGGGCGCGTTCGATCGTCTCGGACGAGGCTTCGGAGATTCCGAGTTGACGAACCTTGCCGGCGTCGACAAGCGACTTCATCGCGCCAAAGGTCTCTTCGATCGGCACGGTACGGTCCACGCGGTGCTGGTAGTAGAGGTCAATGACGTCGACACCAAGGCGTTGCAGTGACGCGTCGCAAGCTTCGACAACGTACTCGGGAGTCCCATTGACGCGAATGAATGCGCCGTCTTCAGAGCGTTGATTCCCAAATTTCGTCGCAAGCACGACCTCGTCGCGTCGCCCCTTGATCGCTGTTCCGACCAGACGCTCGTTCGTGAAAGGGCCGTACATATCGGCCGTGTCCAGGAAATTCACGCCGCGATCGAGCGCCTCATGAATCGTGGCGATCGACTCGGTGTCGTCGCCGGCGCCGTAAAACTCACTCATGCCCATGCAGCCGAGACCTTCGGCCGAAACCTCTAGTCCTTGACCCAACGTTCGATGTTCCATGATATTCCTCCATGTGAAATTGCTCACGAAGCCGTATTTAAAGGCCTTGGCGAGCATAGTAGCGGTCGTTTCACGAACTAATTTTTTGGCATTGGCTGGGGGGGCCAAACATCGAGCGCCCGCCTGTTC